>DATLPS010000098.1:0-6284 GCA_035535575.1 Candidatus Limnocylindria bacterium | reverse complement strand
AGCAGTAGATCGGGAGAAACAGAAACGAATCTCGCGCGGCGCGCTGGCCTGGCTGCGGATGCTCGATAACCCCGATATTCTTTTCCGATTCGATGTCGTCGAGATAATCATTGCGGGCGATGCGAAACCACGCGTTGAATTGATCAGAAATGCATTCCCACTCTCCAAGCCTTATCTCTATTGAGCTGATTTTCGGGTGCGGCGACGTGGCGTTGCCGGAATCTAATTTCAATCGAAGTTATGACCCCTGGTTAATTCGCAAACTCTCGTGAACACGAAGATCAATCATCTCGCGGTCTGGATTCTAATCGTGGTTTATTTCCTAATTGGCTGGGGATGGTACGCCGTCTTCGGTGAGAAGTGGCTTAATCTTCACGCGCGGACGATGACTGACATCGAGCGCACCCATAATGTCGGCGCCTACGTCCTTGCGTTTATTGCTTCGATCGTCGTCAACTACACATTGGCAATGGTGATCTCGCGGTTGAACGCGCCAAGCGCATTTTGCGGTCTCAAAATCGCGCTCGCCTGCTGGTTCGCGTTCTTGTTCATGGAATACGCAACCATTTCTGTATTCTCCGCCTTTGAAACGAACCCCTGGCCGCTCATTTGCATCGACATGGGCCGGTCCTTACTCGGCTTCGCAATCAGCGGTCTCGTCCTCGGCGCCTGGCGCAAACGAACAGCTTAATAATCGACACCTATTCTATGCCTGACGAACCGATCCTCGTCGCACAATCGGAGGAAGCGATCTACTTGCTGCCGAAGATGGCGAATCGTCACGGGTTGATCGCCGGCGCGACCGGAACTGGAAAGACCGTCACGCTGCAAACGCTCGCAGAGAATTTCAGTGCGCGAGGTGTGCCGGTCTTTATGGCTGACGTGAAAGGCGATCTCGCTGGGCTGAGTCAGCCGGGCGGGAACAATCCGAAAGTGGCCGAACGTGTAAAGGAGCTTAAGATCGATGATTTCAAAGGCGAGGCTTCTCCGGTAGTATTTTGGGATGTATTCGGCGAGCAGGGCCATCCCGTGCGCGCGACGGTGTCGGAGATGGGACCGCTGCTGCTTGGACGTCTGCTTGAATTGAACGACACGCAAGAAGGCGTGCTCAATATGGTTTTCAAAATCGCAGACGAAAACGGCTTGCTACTGCTCGATCTCAAGGATCTTCGCTCGATGTTGCAGTACGTCGCTGACAATGCCGACCAATTCAAAACGCAATACGGAAACATTTCTGCCGCGAGCGCAGGCGCGATCCAACGAAACCTGCTCGCGCTCGAATCACAAGGCGCAGACAAGTTTTTCGGCGAACCCGCGCTCAATCTCGATGATTTGATTCAAACGCAATCTGGGAAAGGGGTGGTCAACATTCTCGCTGCCGACCGGCTGATGCAAAAATCGCCCAAAGTTTACGCAACATTTCTGCTTTGGATGCTGTCTGAATTGTTCGAGAATCTTCCGGAAATTGGTGACCCGGAGAAGCCGAAACTCGTTTTCTTTTTCGACGAAGCGCACCTGCTCTTTGCTGACATCGCGCCCGCAGTCCAGCAAAAGATCGAGCAAATGGTGCGACTGATTCGTTCTAAAGGTGTCGGTGTTTATTTCGTCAGTCAGAATCCGCTCGACATACCCGACATTGTGTTAGGTCAGCTCGGGAATCGTGTGCAACATGCGTTGCGGGCGTTCACGCCGCGCGATCAGAAGGCGGTGAAAGCTGCCGCCGGTACGTTTCGGCAAAATCCGAAATTGAAAGTCGAAACGGTGCTTACCGAGCTTGCCGTCGGCGAAGCGCTCGTATCGATGTTAGATGAAAATGGCAGCCCGCAAATTGTTGAGCGCGCAAAAATTGTCCCGCCGCGCAGTCAGGTCGGTGCGATCACAGCCGATCAGCGAAAACAGATCATAAGTTCCTCCGTCCTTGCGGGTCATTATGAGAACGTAGTGGATCGAGAATCGGCCTATGAGAAATTGCAGGCGAGGGCAGGGGAGAAAGCGCAAACGGCGGGCGCTCCAGCGGTAGCTACCAGTGCTACAACTCCCGAAGGAGAGAAGCCCTCGTTGTTGGCTGAAGCTTTGGGAACAGTCACGGCCGCATTCCAACCAACCATCGGCCGGCGCGGTGCGATTCATGATTCGGTTGCAACTTCAATGGCTAAGAGCGCGATGCGCGCGGCCAGTAGCCAAATTGGCCGGCAACTCGTTCGCGGAATCCTGGGAGGAATCCTCGGCGGCAGCGGCCGACGAAGGTAATTGTAGAGGCGTTTGTGCCAAGCGCCTGGTCCTCGATTCGGTGCTTGGCACAAGCACCGCTACAACAAAGACAAATCGCCGGATACGCTTCACGCAATCCGGCGATTTGAGTCTTTCTTCGTTTATTTCTTTGGCGAAGCCGCCGGACTGGCTGCTTCTTTCTTCGCGCCCTTGCCTGCCTTCACTTCCACGTCCGTGGCGGACATTGTATAAGTGACTGTCACTTTTTCACCGACCTTAAGATCCCCGGTGACTTTCGTGTTGGCGTCACGACTGATTTCCCAACGGTCCTTGCCTTTTTGGACCGCAATTATTGAATCGGTGACCTCGAGGACTGGACCGGTTACCTGGTAGGTCTTTGAGCCTGCTGCAAAAACTGCGCTGCTAAGCAGTAGACTCGCTGCAGTAATTAAACTGAATGCTGTTTTCATCTTCATAGTGATCGATTAGACCTCAGTAAAGACGTTCTATTCAAGACTTTTGCGGCCAATATTTGGGAGGGACACGCTCCGTCGCGTCCCATTATTTGGGGCGATATAAACGTAGTCCCTCAATGTGATCTATATTCACCTACGGCGTAGGACTAGCAGCGGGCACCTCTTTTTTTTGCGAACCGGGTGCTACGCTCGAACTGATTGGAGCTGTTGCTTCTTCGGCAGCGGCTTTGAGTTTTGTCAGGGGGCCTGCGTCAATCTTCGACGCGCTCATCGTGTAGGTGATGGTTACCTTTGCGCCGACCTTTAATTCGCCACTGACCTTGGTCTGCGGATCGAGATCGATTTCCCATCGCTCCGCGCCCTTCTGAATTACGATCTTCGTCGGGGTGGTCTCGAGCACGGTTCCGGTGACTTCGTGCGTCTTTGAGCCGGCGAAGGCCGCGCTGCAAAAAACAAAATTCACAGCCGCAATCAAACTGAATGCTGTTTTCGTTTTCATGGATGAACAACGCCCTCGCACCGTGCCGGCGCAAGCGCGAACTGTAGGGGAAAACCGTTGGCTTCCCGTGTTTCCGATTTAACGTTGTAACGCTTTGACGATTTAACGTGACGGCACGTCATTCTTTCCTCGGTTGATATTTTTTCATGCCGACGCGTAGTTTTAATGGCCAAACGACGCGCCGCCGCTCATCCGTGTTGCCCCATGCGGCACGGAGCTTATCGTCAATTTCGTCCAATGGATCGATGCCTCTCGCAGTGATGAACCGCTGAGTCGAAGACCATGTTCTAAGATAGCCGACCAGATGATCGGGATCCCACTGCGCCGTCATTTCGAATTTCGGCGGATCAATCTCGTGAAATGGAAAGGGAAGCTCCTCGAATTTTTCTACAAGTACGCGCTCCGGCGGCCAAAACGGGCCGACGATCTCGTAGTAATATCGATTGACGATCTCATCGATCGCCGGTGCGATCTGCAATAAATTGTAAGCCGAAGCGGCAATGATACCGCTCGGCTTCAGCACACGATTCGCTTCGGCATAAAACTCGTCGAGATCGAACCAATGCAGCGCTTGCGCGACCATGATCAGATCAATACTGCTCGAGTCCACTCTGCTCTCTTCCGCCGGCGCGACGCGATATTCGACGCGCTCGCCCAACTGGGCGTTTGCGATTTGCTTCTCGCTCGCATCCGTCGCGATGACTCGGTTGAACACTTCCGCGAGTTCAACCGCAGCCTGGCCGTTTCCAGTGGCGCAATCCCACGCGAGTCCGCGGCTTGGTGGAATGCCGCCGAGGTATTCAAATAGCTTTTGCGGATAGCGCGGCCGAAATTTCGCGTAATCACCCGCTTGCTTCGAGAAGTGATCTTTGAATGCCACCACGATTGCTTTCCATGAGGTTGTAGCGGCGTTTGTGTCAAACGCCGAAATGATAGACAGGCGCTCGCCGCGGCGAGCGCCTCTATAATTCACTCTTTAGCTGGCTCAGGCATCGTCCTCAATCCCACCCGAGCCAGATATTCATCAGCTTGTAATAAGTCGTTCCCGGCGCGCTCGATGATCTTGAGCAAATTATCCATCGACGAAACTTCTTCGAGCTGTTCGGTCAGGAACCACTGCAGAAAATTAATCGTGATGTAATCGTTCTGCTTTCGCGCCAATGCCACCAGCCCGTTTATTTGCTGGGTTACATGAATTTCCTGGTCGAGCGACAGTTTCACCGCGTCGCGTGGGGTCTTGAATTTCGATTTCGGCGCATCGATCGCCGGGATCACTACGCGTCCGCCGGCATCGACCACATATTTGATGAACCGCAGTGCATGCCCTTTTTCTTCTTCCGCCTGCTTGAAAAAATGCTGTGACAACTGTGGCAACGCTTCTGACGCAAAATGCGCCCCGATCGCGTAATACTGCAACTCCGCGCTGAATTCGTACCCGATCTGTTCGTTAATGGCATCGATAACTTTTTGGCTCGTAAGCATCCCCAAACCTACCGCGGATTACGCGGATGCCAACGAAGTACAGGCCGCCGCCGCACTGGTGGGGCTTGAACACCTGAATTTGTTGGGGAAGCTGTGAGAGACAACTGTGCTCATGAAACTGAAGCGATCAAAAGGACCGGAGCGTGCTAAGCGACACGGCAAGGGCAATGGGAAGTTTGCCTTTCAGCTAGATGCTGATGGATTGTACAAGTACTGCGATCAACGAGGTATCGTCATTTTGCAGTCTTTGCGTCTCAAGGTAACGCCGCCGATCCAATTTAACGATCCGTTCGAGTTTATGCCCAAGGTCGACTTTGATATCACGCCCGAAAAGAAATCCGGTCTGAGGTCCAAACGTCTGTTACGCAAACTGTGGACCGATATGAAGATCCCACTCGATTTCGAAACGTTTCGCAGTCTGTATCTCGAAAGATTTGAACAGGTTGGAGGCCGAAGCGTGAAAGCTACCCTGAAAAAGCTTCAAGCCGCAGCCGACGAGGCGCGGGATGGCATATTGGCATTCATGAGTGAGGCCTTCGCACTGGCGTGCTACGCGGAAGTTTCAGATAACTTTTTGATGTGGTCGCACTACACAGCAGGACATCAAGGAATGGTCATCGAATTCAATGTGAGAAACGAATTCTTCATAGAGCCCGAGAATTTGATGCCGGTTGTATACCGCTCCGAACGGGTCAATGCCACTTATGGTGCGTGTGGTCTCTCATTTAATGAGCCGAATATCAGCTTGGTGCGAACTAAGAATCTCGATTGGAGTTATGAGAGAGAGTGGCGGCAGATGTTTCCGGTGAAGACCTGCACCAAAATTCATGATGCCGATGGAGGTATCACATACTTTCAGCAGCTGCCTGCAAGAGCGTTGAAGTCGGTAATTCTGGGCGCCCGCTGCCAGCCGGCAATCGAGAACGCTGTTCGTGAACTCATCCGCCGCAAAGACTTACGACACGTGAAAATGAGACGTACGATTCTTCACGACCGCGATTTTCGGTTGAGAATCGTCGACGCGTAGCTCGGGAGCGAAACGAAACACCCGAAGTTGATTGCAACGGGCACTAAACCACCGGGCATTTAGTTGACTCGTTCGCTACAGCTCGCTCGCCTGCTACCCTCGCAGGCTTGAGCGTTCATGTCGCTGGCTGCCCAGCGACTCCATTCTGGCCTCGGCATAAGCAAAAACCCCGTTTGAGATAAACCCAACGGGGTTTTAGTTCTGGCGACGTCCTATTGATTCGCATGTGCCCACATGCTCATCCGCTACCCTTGCGGATTTGACCATCTACCCGGGGGTTTCCCAACTCGCCGTGTTCTCTGCTCGAGTAGACGACGTCCAGAAACAAAAAACCCAGCATGTTTTCACATGCCGGGTTTTCAGTTCTGGCGACGTCCTACTCTCGCACGGCCTATCGCCGTACTACCATCGGGGCTGCAGCGTTTCACTGCCGTGTTCGGAATGGGAACGGGTGGGGCCACTGCGTTATTGTCACCAGAGTGCGGAACCGCACCGGCATTTCGCTGCTGTCGCAGCGACGCAAGCGCGAGGCCGAATCTCTGAGGACATTGGCGATTGAGGTCAATCGCCCCTACCTAAATCGGATTTC
>DATLPS010000097.1:0-10368 GCA_035535575.1 Candidatus Limnocylindria bacterium | reverse complement strand
GCCATGGCATCGAGCTAACTTCAGTATCTTCTACGATGGCCCGGCTGATACGTGGGCTGGTGGTCTTGATGTCGGTGCGGTAGTTCACTGGATCGGCCAATACGAGGACGACAATGCCAGTCTGACAGGATCGACGAAGCTAAATGAGCCGAGAAGCGGCCCGCTTGGCGGCACGAGTCTCACGCCGCCGAACGGTAACGAAATACGCGCGCGCAAAGTGGCCCCGTATACTACGCTCGACCTGATCTTAAACTACACGTTTAACCTGCCGCCACCTGCGCCGGCTGAAGTGCCTGGCTTTGCAAAGGATGGTGGGAAGAATGTGAAGATGAAGGACGGCAAGGAGAAAAACGTCGTGCCAGTCTCTACGGCCGAGTACGGCTGCAACAACTGGAGATGGTGGCTGAACAACACCACGATCACGCTCGGTATGCAGAACGTGTTGGACGAAGATCCATCCTTTGTGGCTGGCAGTTTCGAGAACGGCTACGATGAATCAATTGCAACCATCAAAGGCCGCTACTGGTACGTCGGTCTAAAGAAGCGGTTTTAGCCTTAGTTTCTCCGCTGGTTAGGTTATAGAGGCAGCCTCGAATGCCTTTGGGGCTGCCTCTTTACTTTGTTACTCTCTCGGCACCCACTAAAAGCGGCTCCTTCTTGGTCGCAGCTCGATAAATTCGTCTGCACCTTTTGCTGGCCAATTCAATCCTGCCACTCGCTCTTTGCATGATCGCACTGCTGTTGCTGACGATTAACCCTCCGCTGGCAGGTGTTTGGAGATGGTGCAGCGGTGTCGCATTTGTAGCTTTTTTTCTCTTTGCCATGATCACAATTAATAGTTTTCGTCGCTTTAATCTGCAGCGGTTACAAGGAGCGCACGCCAACTTGATTTTTTACTTCTTCGGCATGCTGGGCACGGGAACCACGCTGTTGCAATTGTACAACGCAGCCGCGCTCGGTGCATTCTGGCCATTCTTCGCTGGGATCGTCCTGCAACTCGTCGGCGCAATGTTCCAGTTTGCGCGGATGATTGTCCTGCGCCCTGAATAGAAGCGTTGGCGTAGAAGTTGATTTTAGGGGTAGCGGCGAGTCCTATGACACCGGTTCAGTATCGTGAAGCCGACCGTAATCGACGGTGAGTCTGCCGCCGCCGTGCTCTGTATAAATTTCGACGAAACGTTCGCCGAAACGGATATCGCGCCAGCTGTAATCCTTTTGTGTTTGCACGGCCGCTGCGATGACGGGATCGATTCCCACGACCGATACAATAAAGAGCGCACGGCTGGCTTTGAGAGATTCGACCGTCTCGTCGAAAAGCGGACTCTTGTCGTCGATTGTGTGCCGCAAAGTCAGTGCCGCGGGGAAAACCGTCAGCCGATCGAAATGCAGTTTGAGAACATAAAAGTAACGGAAATCCCCGCCTTCTACCAACGGTTCGTCGCGCGAGAACATGATCCGGAACTCCGCCTCCACCATGCTGTGCTGATTTTCATTGCCAATTCGGACCATCAGTGTTGGCTTGCCATTCAACGACGCAACGACCACGGAATTGCTGAACAGGACGCGCGCAATCGGGCGTGAAAAGCGCACGAAGATGAGCCCGGTCATCGTCGCGAGCAAAAATATCCCGGTCATGATTTCAATGGTGCTGACAATGTGACCGTACAGCGTTTGCGGATACATGTGGCCATAGCCCACTGTGGCCAGCGTTTGCACGCTGAAAAAGAAGCAATCAAAAAACCGATGCCCACCCGTGCTGCCGGCGATACTGTTTTGCTGGAAACTGTAGAGCGCGGCGAAAAGAAGGTTCAGCCCGATGTAAAGACTGGCGACAAACACGGCAAACTGCGGCCATCTCAAACTGAGCAGCCAGCGATAAACATCGCGCCACCGCCAGGCATCGGTGCCGACTTTGACAAACTCGACCTGACCAGCGCGCAGAGAAACGGGAGTAGGTCTTCTCCTCATCGTCAGTTAATTTGCGGTCATCGACAGTTGATCAACAAATCCAGCAATGGCCCTGAAGATCTGTTGATCGATATCTTCCTGCGTCTGACCGTTGGCTTGAAGTAGACGTTTAGGCACGCGCAAGGAATGATCGCCGCCTTCAACGACATGCAAAAAGTTTGGCGCTTTCATTTCCGCGCGCACGCGCTCGAAAAGATCCAACGGGCAAAGCGAATCATGCGTGCCTTGCACAAACAGAATTGGTGTCGTTAGAGCGCGCAAAACTTCATCGCGGAGTTTTGTCCGATCGCCCATCGCGCAAAGCGGGTATCCGAGACAGACAAGTCCGTCCACTCTCTCTTCGAGTGACACATGACATCCAATGCGACCACCCATGCTTTTGCCGATCAAGATTGTTGATGCCGCCGGATGTCGCTCGCGCGCGCCGCTTAATGCGTGTCGATGCGCCTCGATCAGTTGGGGCAATCGATCAGGACGTTTCCGGCCCTCGCGCATGTAATCATAATCAAATGTTTCGACCTCGTCGATGTTGGACAGACGACGCTTCCAGCTCTGCATCCATTGATGCGACGATGGCGCGCCTGCTCCTGGCGCGAAAACAATCAAACGTTTCATCGGTTCTTCCGCATCCGCCGCGGAAGGTCCTCGTGGCATCCCTGCCATCTCAACTCAGGCAAAAATTCTTGGGACGACGTTCGCGACGAAGTCCACCAAGCCATGGCCGATCATATTGGCTGCCAGGTCGCGACGCCATAAGTAGAATCCGGTCAGGATTAAGCCCGCTGCGAATGCGATGAGAATATTAGCTGCGCCTCCCGACCAATGGCCAATTGAAAAAATAACCAGCGGAATTGTGACCGACCAGAAGCGCCCAAGACCAATCATCCGCAAACGGTCAATGGCGTAACCACGATAAAATAATTCTTCTACCACTCCGGCCCGAATAACGATCAGAGTAATTAACCAGAGCGGCAGTTTCTCGAATGCCGCAGAGCCAGGACCATGTCCGTATCCGGTAAGATACGCCAAACCGCCCACGACTGCGGCCGATACCACTGCGATCACTAACCCCCAGGCAATTGATTTCCACCAGCGACATGTGCCGAGGCCGATCGACCGAAACGGCAAACGTTCGCCGCGACGGATAATAATAAGTAAGGCGGCTGCGCTCGCCCAGATGAGCATTTCCTTTAGAATTGCTGCGGCAAACGTGATTTGGGGCACAAAGAAAACGAACGCCTGACGAATCACGACCATTGCGAACAGCGAGAGGAACAGTCCAATCCACGTGGCGCGCGTATTTTTTGGCGGCGAAGACCGGTCACTCACGAGAGAGAATGGCGCGCGCCGATATTATCTGCTTCCATGGATTTCTATTGAGATGCCACAAGACACCAATTGGATTCAAGAAAACAGAGTTGTCTCGGCGAGATCAGATTTCCGATTCGCAGGCGATGTCGCTTTATTGCACTGACACAAGCGTGCCGACGGGAAGTTCAGAGAAAAATTTGCGAGCAGCTTCCTCTGGCAACCGAATGCAGCCGTGTGATGCCGGATAATTCGGCACGTAGCCCGCATGCATTCCAAAATCGAGACAGCTCAGTCGCATGAAATATGGCATCTCCACATGATATATCGTGGAGCGATGGTTTCGTTCCTTATTGGTGATCACAAACTCGCCTCTCTTGGTCGAATAACCGGCTCGGCCAGTCGAACATTGCGTGCGATACACCGGCACGCCATTCTTAACGAGCGCCACCCTTTGCAAAGCGAGAGAAATTTCGAGGCGCAACCGATCCGGCGGTGGTCCGCCGCCGAGAAGAATTTGTGCGGCGCGCCAGTGACCGGTCTCCGCGGCAATGTCCAGTGCGGACATCCGGTCTCGGCTCGTCAGTCGGTTGCGGTTGGCACCTGCATTGAGTAAGACGCGCAGGTAGTCGTCCTGTCCAAGCCCGGCGGCAAGCATCACGACGCTAAGGTTCCTGTCTTCTTCCACGTAACTGCGAAGCGCCTTCGAAGAGAGCAGCGCCAGAAAATCCTTATCGCAACGGGATGGAAGAACGGTGTTAGGATCTGCTCCGCAAGCCAGGAGCGTGTTGAAAAGAGGGGAGTTGTTTGCCGCGATGGAATAGGCAAGAAATGGCACCTTCTTGCCCTCGGGCGTTGGAGGCGCTGAATGTTTGCCGAGAAGCAACCGAATTTGGTCCTTGTTGCCGGTTTGCAGGGCGGCTGTCAGTGCGCGTCGCGTGCTGCTTGTCCACTCCGGCATCAGCGGCAAATGTTCCAGCACCGTCTCGACAATCTGCCCGTTCCCGCCGTCGAGTGCGATTCCCACAAGATCGCCCCCATCATTCGTCCGCGCTTCTGCATGGAGATCCGCAGTACGCGCGAGGAGGAGTTGGAACATTTCGGCATTTCCGTGCATCGCTGCCGCCATTAGTGGCGTAAACCCGTTCTGATCCCCCACGTCAACCAGTGCACCGGCATCGACGAGGCGGCGCGCCGTTTTCCAATCCTGTTGCGATGTTGCGATCAGCAGCGGCGTTCGCCCTTCCGCATCGCGCCCATTTGGATCGACATGTTCAATCAGGCACAACTCAATGAGTGAATCGCGCTGAATCGTGACGGCCCGAACCAGTTCCTCGGGCGACATGGAGATGCGCGCAGGCGGCTCAGGACCAACCGCGATCGCCCAAAACAAGATCAAAAGTACGACGCCTGCCGCAAAGACGAATCGCCTCTTGAAGTCGCGCATAAACAGGGTTGGGCCTGAAATTATACGAGCTTCGTCAAGGAATGCAGTACTGTCACGAGCGAACCGCGAAGACGTTTTTGAGTAAGCAGGAATTGGACGTATCCCGTTGAACATTGCATGTTGAGCGCTGTCCAAATTCAAACCGATGCGCTTAGCCATTTTGTCCCTGTGCGTTGCATTCAGTAAATCGTTTGCAGCGCAACCCGAGGCCGTCCCAACTTCGAGTGTTCCTGCTGCCGCGGCTGAGGCGGGCAAGGACGTGGTTCATCAATTGAACAATGCTTTTGCCAAAGTGTTCGAAACGGTCGCGCCGAGCGTTGTCATTATCGAGATTTCCAAGAAGAACGACATCAGCGAAAACTCGCCCCTGGACGACCTGTTCTTTCAAGGACCGCCCGATGAAAACAATCCGCGCCGAAATCCGGGCGGACCGCGTCCCGTTCAAAGCGAAGGGTCTGGTTTCATCGTGCGACCCGATGGCTACATCTTCACGAACTTTCATGTTGTCGAAGGCGCAGACAAAATCGACGTGAAGTTAAGAGATGGGCGAAATTTTCCGGCAACGGTAGTGGGCACCGATGAGAAAACCGATATCGCTGTCATTAAGATCGATGCAAAGGACTTGCCGGCCGTCCAGGTTGGCGACAGCGATGCCGTGCGGGTTGGGCAGTTTGCGTTTGCGATCGGCGCGCCATTCAAGCTCGATTACACCTTTACCTACGGCGTGATCAGCGGCAAAGGCCGAAGTAAGTTGTTTCAGACAGGCGGCTATTCCATCTCCGATTATTTGCAGACCGATGCCTCGATTAATCCGGGCAATAGCGGCGGCCCCCTCTGCGACATTGACGGCAAAGTGATTGGGATGAACACGCTCATCAATGGAATGAACCGGGGACTGGGCTTTGCAATTCCGATCAATATGGCAAGGGAAATCGGCGCCGAGCTGGTTGCCGGCCATAAGATCGTGCGGCCATGGTTGGGTATTCGCATTGAGACGCTCGGCGACGACCCAACAATCCGGGACTTGTTCAAGGGCGCTGATAAAGGCGTGGTGGTTCGCACGATCGAAGCCGATGCGCCTGCTTCCAAAAGTGATTTGCGCCCGTTCGACGTAATCTCCCAGGTGGATGGAACGCCGATCGAATCAGACTCCCAGCTTCAGCATGAGATTTTGAAAAAGAAGATCGGCCAAAATGTCCAGCTGACTGTTTGGCGCAAAGGCCAGACCATAAAAGTCCCGATCAAAACCGGTGAATTGCCCAGCGAGATTGCGCGAGCGTCAAATGCGTTGCCGATCCAGCCGCGGCAACCGTCCCAGGAAAGTGTCGGCAAGTTTGGCTTGCAGGTGCAGGAATTGACGAAAGACGTTGCGGAACGTCTGCATCTTCCAGTGGACAAAGGTGTGGTGGTAACAGACGTGGAGGACAACAGCATCGCTGCTGCCCAGGACATCCAGCGCGAAGACGTCATCACAGAAGTGGACGGCAAACCGGTAACAAACGTGCAATCCTTCCGTGAAGCGCTGAACAAAGCCGACCCCAAACGCGGCGTCCTCCTGTACCTCGACCGCAAAGGTAGCAAGACGTTCGCGGTGCTAAAAGCGGGCGGCTAGGTTTTTCGGGTGCCGACGATCACAAGGACGATCCCGCCGACTAAACAGAGTCCGCTCGCGATCGGCGGAAAAGCGATTCCGTGACTCTCCTTGTGAGTGATTTCAAGCGGACCTAATTGTGCGTCTTTCTTTTGTGTGGTCCAACCCAGACCGCCCCAGGCAAAGCCGATCACGCCGACAATGATCAGAACGATGCCGATGATTGCGGCTGGTTTCACGATGCCGAGGTTACAAAGGCCGGCGACCTGAAAGCAACTGAATGATCAGCACCACAATCGCAATCACGAGCAGGATGTGAATGAATCCGCCCAGCGTGTAGGAGCTGACCAGTCCAAGCAGCCAGAGCACCAGCAAGATCACAAATATTGTCCACAACATAGGGTTTCCTTTCGGTTAAGTCATACCTACCTTCGCGCGAGGCAGTTCTGCTGCGCTTATCGAAGTGTAAATTTTCTGTAACGGTTTGGCGCTGATGGTTTGTTTCGACGATTACGTTTTGCCAATGCCGCGTATGATATCGCGCAGATTCCAACCGCTCGATTCGAGCCTTTCCCGTGCGGAACGGTAATCGCAACCGATCAGTTCAGCGACAACTCGCACGGCACGATCGCGCAGCTTACTACTGGTAGTATGCAGGTCGATCATCAGATTGCCGCGCACTTTGCCAAGCGCGACCATTGCACCGGTGCTGATGATGTTGAGCGCAACTTTTGTTGCGGTTCCGGCTTTCAATCTGGTCGATCCGGTAAGAAGTTCTGGTCCAACCGCGAGAGTGATCACTAGATCGGCGCTTTCTGTAGCCACGATCGGTGATCGCGGCTGACCGGGGTCATCGACCCCGGCTACAGAAGCAGGATTGCACGTCAGCAAAATCGTTCGTGCTCCCACGGATTTCGCTCGCTCCAACGCGCCAAGGACGAATGGCGTCCGACCGCTGGCCGAAATTCCGATCACGGCATCGAGATCTTTTATTCGGCGCTCGTCCATAGCCAATGCGCCGGCAGCTTTGTCGTCTTCGGCGCCCTCTGCGCTGCGATACAGCGCAGTCACGCCGCCCGCGATTATGCCCTGCACAAGGTCAGCCGGCGCGCCAAAAGTTGGTGGGATTTCGCTCGCATCGAGGACGCCGATGCGCCCGCTACTCCCAGCGCCGACATAGAACAGTCGACCACCGTTTCGCAGCGATTCAGCCACAATTTCAATCGCTCTCGTCAGCTCGACAACCGCTGCGCGCAATGCCTCCTGAACGAACTTTTCTTCTTCGATAAAAACTTCGACAAATTCTCGACCGCTCATTTTTTCCAGATTCTCCGAGCGCGGATTGCGCTGCTCGGTCAGCGCCGCCACCAGACTGTCGATTTGATTTTGGGATGCATTCGCGTGAAACGCGGCGTGGTCGCGTGCTTCTGCTGCCAGCCAAGCGGCACCCAATTCAGGTGCGCGTTCCGCAATTGCAACGCGAGCATCAGGCAGATTCTTTTTCAGTCTGCGCCGAAACGCGTGTGTGTAGATTGAGTCGCGGTGAAACAAACCGCCAATCAGCGCGACTTTTGGCGCAAGCAGATGCAGAGCGGATGCGACGGCCTCGGTGTATTCGCAGAGGACACGCGCGCCTTCTTCGATGATTTCCATCATGCGCGCATCACCCTCGGTCGCCGCTTCAAAGACCACTGGCGCCAGCATCGCGATTTCCATTTTGTCCGCCGTTTGCACCCAGCGAACCAGTTCATCCAGATTGTTTAACGAAAGCGCATGCAGGATTTTCGCGGTGAAATGAATTGTGCCGCGATGCAAATCGTGCTCGCGCAGGATGAGGCGAAGCGCCTGAATGGAAAGAAAATAACCGCCGCCAGCGTCGCCCAAAATGTGTCCCCAGCCGCCGGCTCTCTCGATTTGGTCGCCGCGGCGCCCGGTGGCGGATGATCCGCTTCCCGCGTTGACGACGATACCGTCCCCGTGATCGAGCGCCGCCGCGAGGCCAGAGTCGCGGTCGCTGCCCGTGACGATTTTGGCGTTTGGCCAGAGCTCGAGACAGATTTTCTTGAGCGCGCTGCGATCTCCCTCTGTGCCGCAACCGGCAAGGAACACTCCGGCGCGATCGATCTGCTTTGGCAGCTCAGCAAGAATCACGCGCAGACGCTCGGGCGTGGTGAGGCGGAAATTCGACGGGGGCAGTTTTCCCTGGTCGATAACGCGAAATTCCCAAGCGTGCGAATCGACTCCAGCCACAGTTTCTACCTGCACCCAGGCAGTTTTTGTGCCGCCGCCTTCGACCCCGAGGATGCGCTCGCCGGGTTTCATCGCTTCTTATGTTTAGCGGTTTGTGCGGAAAATTGAAAGGTGGATCGGCTTCTCCCTTGGCCCGCCGTAGCCTCGGCGAAGGCGGCGAAGACGATAGCAACACGTTGAAGACAACCCATTCCCCTTTTGCCGAGATTTCGGCTGCCAGTATGATTCATCATGATCTTGGACGAAAAACAGGGGGCCAAGCGCGTAAAGCACCTCCGAGACGAAATCCGGAAGCACGACCGTCTCTATTATGATCAAGCCGCCCCGATAATCAGCGATCGGGAATACGACCGGCTTTACAAGGAACTGGTCGATCTGGAGACGCAATTTCCGGATCTAATTAGCCCGGACTCACCCACTCAGCGCGTGGGTGGAAGACCGTTGCAGGCATTCGAGCAGGTCTCGCATCTCATCCCGATGCTTAGCCTCGATAACACTTATTCGGAAGGGGAAGTGAAAAATTTTTACGTTCGCCTCCAGCGGCTTTTGCCGAGTGAAAAAATCCCGGTCGTAATCGAGCCAAAGGTGGACGGCGTCGCGGTTTCGCTCGTTTACGAGAATGGCAGGCTGCGCCAGGCGGCGACGCGTGGAGATGGCAACATCGGCGACAATATCACGCAAAATATCCGGACGATCCGCTCGGTGCCGGAGCGCCTGCGCGATATGGCGCCGAAGCTTCTGGAGGTGCGGGGTGAAGTTTACATGGACAGGAAAGGCTTCGAAAAACTTAACGGTCAACGTAAGGAGCAGGGCTTACCTTTGTTCGCAAATCCTCGCAACGCCGCGGCCGGTTCCCTCAAACAGCTCGACCCAACGATCGTGGCGAAACGCCCGCTCGGCATCGTGCTTTACGGAACCGGCGCAACCGAAGGAGTGGATGTCGATCTCCACTCGGAAATTTTACCGCTGCTTAAGAAGCTCGGTCTGCCCGTTACCGAGCGGTGGTGGCTCGCGGAATCAGTCGATGAAATCTTGGACGCGATTCACAAGCTGGATGGCATCCGTCACAACTTTGCTTATCAAACCGACGGCGCCGTCGTTAAGGTCGATTCATTTAAGCAGCGCGAGCGGCTCGGCTTTACCGCCAAATCGCCGCGTTGGGCAATCGCATACAAATACGCGGCGGAACGCGTCGAGACGCGCTTGAATGACATCATAATCCAGGTTGGGCGCACGGGAATTTTGACTCCGGTGGCAGTGCTTGAACCGGTCTTGGTCAGTGGCAGCACGGTCGGCCGCGCGACGTTGCACAACGAAGACGAAATCAAACGCAAAGATATTCGAATTGGCGATACAGTGGTGATTGAAAAAGCGGGCGAAGTCATTCCGGCGGTGGTTGAAGTTGTGAAGTCGAAGCGGCCGCGCAGTGCGAAGCCGTTCGACTTTTCAGAGCACATTCACGGCAAGTGCCCGGTATGCGGCGGTCCCGTCCGGCGTGATCCGGAGTTTGTGGCATGGCGCTGCGAAAATCTGCATTGCTCGGCGCAGACGACACGCCGTGTTGAATTTTTCGCCGCGCGCGGCGCGCTCGATATCGAGAGCATTGGTGGAATTGTCGCTGACAAACTCGTGGAGTGCGGACTGGTCCGCGATCCACTCGATCTATTCGAGCTAAAGGTCGAGCAACTTGCGACACTAAATCTCGGCTCGGACGAAGCGCCGCGCATTTTCGGCGAGAAAAACGCGACCAAAGCGATCAACGCAATTGAACGAGCCAGAACCTTGCCGCTTTCGCGCTGGCTTT
>DATLPS010000096.1:0-2710 GCA_035535575.1 Candidatus Limnocylindria bacterium | reverse complement strand
CCGGCGAAGTGCACTGGTAAAAGCCGGGCTTTGGAACGATCGCACCAGCTCGAGCATTGCTTCTCTTCGTCTCCGCTTACGGTAATAACCAATTTGCGTGGCGGTGAAAATAAGCGCGCCTGTTACGGCAAATGCGTTGATCAGATTTGCAAGAGTCGAGAGGTCCATTTCATCGAGGATCAGTGACGCGTCCGAGAAATAGACAGACGCCGCTCGTTACATGCTGAATTGCATACACGAATGGCCGATCGACTTTTACTTCGATTGGCGGTGGCGGCGGCGACCGTAGAGCTGTCCCAGCCATCATTGCCACAGCGGTAGCGGCCGCGGCTTCGGTCCCTTTTTCGTCTACCGCAATAAAAGTCTTGTGAAAGATCTGTGAGATGTAGAGGTAATCCCTTGGCGTCCGTGGCGCCATCTTATCGAAATTCGCACTGCCATGTGGGTGATCGAACGCAGTCTTCATTCCGAGTGTTTCGAACTTGTCGGCCAAAGTCATCGTTGGCGGTTCGAGCTTGAACTTTGGCAGATGCAGATCGACGTCGCGTTTTTCGAGCTTTGCGCAGGCTGCGAGTGTGTCGCTGGTCAGCTTCGATTCGAGTGCAGGCAGGCCGTTTACGTCGTTGGGAAGCAGGACTAGGAACTGGAGATCGTCACCGGCGTAGGGAAGGCTCACAGCAGTGAAGCCTTCGCGTTTCGCGTAACCGAAATGCCGATCCGTCTTTCGCATCATCGGAACATTAACAGCGGTTCCACCGCGTATATGAAATGGCTCCGGCTGCGTCGCGTTCTCGGAAAACTCACTGGCCCAAGGCGCTTTTAAATAAAGCGCGTTCGCCAGGACGAGGCGGGTTGTCTTATCAAGTGCCCCTGCAGGAATCAGATCGCGAATCCGATCACGCGTCTGGTCCGCGACCCATTTGTTAATGTGCTGCGTAGCTGCTCCAGGATTGGCAATGAAATCGAGAGGTTCAAATGCTCCGCCGAAATTTTGTTTCACCAGCGACAGGAAAGCCTCGCGAAACGCATAGCCCTTTTGCGCAAAGAGCCTGTTGGCAATGTTCAATGTGATGGGTTCACTCGGGCCACCAAATTTTTTAGATTGTTTTACGAGCTCACCTGTCTTGGCGCTCATCTCCTGGAGCGAATGCTGAAGCGCGTCGAACGATGCCGGCACGCCGGCATCGTTTGTGAGATGCAGAACGCGCGCCATCTCAGTGCGCGTCTCGCCGTCAGCGCCGGCGAACGTCATCGCAAGAGCGGTTTCGATCGAATACGGTGAGACGCAAAGATTCTCGCCGCCTGTGGCAAGTTGGCGGTGAAGATCGACGGCGAGCTCGTTTGTCGCTTTTGCTGCCAGCTCGAGGTTTGTCGCGCTGTGCGCCGAGCCAGCGATCAACGCGCCGATTAGCAGCGAGATCAAAAACCGTTTCATGTGAGTCATGAAACACTGAAACTGCGAATCTTGCGACGACTTTTGGAGTGGGGCGACACGTCGCCGGTCCGCAAGGCGCGGACATGTCCGCGCACTCCAAATTGTTTTCGAAATCACCTGTAACAGGCATATTGCTCGCCAATTCCTGAACCCATGGCCGCACAGCGAAAACCAAACCTGATTCTTTTTCTGCCAGACCAACAGCGAGCGGATACGCTCGCTTGCTACGGAGGCGTCAAAGTGCACGCGCCGAATCTCAACAAGCTTGCATCCCAATCCGTGGTCTTCGAGCGGGCGTACGTGACTCATCCGGTTTGCACACCTTCGCGGTCGTCACTGATGACCGGCACTTGGCCGCACATTAACGGCTGCACTAGGAACAGCGTGCCACTGGATCGTCGATTTCGTGTTTTCCCTGAGCTGATGGACGATAAGGATTATCGCGCCGCCTACATCGGAAAATGGCACCTGGGCGAGGAAGGACCCGCCGGCCGTGGATTTCAGCAATGGATTTCCACTGATGACCACGGCGACTACACGAATTTTATCACCTCAAAAGGCATCACGCCCGACAAACCAAACGGACGATTCTCGGAACTGGCCATTAGCAACCTGCCGCTTGAACTGTCGCGGCCAAAATTTCTCGAGCGACACGCCTGCGAATTCATCGAAAAACATCACCGCGATCCTTTCATCCTCGTTGTTGGTTTTGTAGAACCGCATTCACCCTACAATGGCCCGCTAAACGCCGAGCATCCGCTCGATCAGGTGGAGCTCGACCCCACTGCCATGCTTCCAAACAGCGAAGATATTCCGCTGCGCTATCGCTTAATGCGAGAATGGCAGCAAGCCGAAGCGATTCTGGACCGCGAGCGATTGCCTGTTCAATTGTTTTTCGGGATCACCCCCGAGGAATATCGCAGCATCAAACAGCGTTATCTGGGTCTGGTGACGCTCGTTGATTCAAGCATCGGCGCGATCCTCGCCTGCCTTGAGCGATGTGGCTTAACTGACAACACGATCGTCGTGCATACGAGCGACCACGGCGACAGCCTGGGCGCGCATCATCTCTTCGGGAAAGAAACAATGTTCGAAGAAGCCGCGCGCGTACCATTACTTCTTCGACTGGCTGGTCAGTCGCGCAGCCAAATCATTTCACACCCAGTTAGTCACATCGATTTCGTGCCAACGTTGCTCGATCTTCTTGGCCAGCCGAATCATCCGCAGTGCGCTGGCAAAAGTCTGTTGCAGCCAACCAGGGAAGAAGTAGCACCA
>DATLPS010000095.1:0-8126 GCA_035535575.1 Candidatus Limnocylindria bacterium | reverse complement strand
GCTGCGGCGGCGCGATCGTGTAAAGGTAATTAGCGAGGGCGAAACCTATTGTTCTTTATCAGCGGGTTGGATCTGGCGGAAACGCCGAAGACCATTGGCTGTCGCGCCAATCGGCTGAAACCCTACCTTTTCGGGGCGACGACGACGTGTGCCGTCATCGGCAAAACGAACTCGTTGCCTTTCGCGTACTGCCTCATTCCATTTTCAATCGCGATACGAATCGCGTCTAATCTTTCTGGCGATTGGCGCGCCAGAAGTCCGGCCGTGCGCACGCCTGCATCGCGTTCTGCTTCGAAGAAATAAGACGCAGTTGGAAGATGCCATTCCACTCCACGCGTCTCATAGCTCATTGAGTCGCCATCAAAGCCGGCTTGTTCCAGTACGTTACGGCACCCTTCGCTCTGACCGAACAGATAGTGCGGCGGGCCTTCGGGTAGGCCGACATCTAAGTCCGCGTACGCTTCAATCGCGTCATTCACGATCCTGGCGCCGGGATTCTTCTCCGGCCCCGCCCAGACGCTGAAACCAAATCTCCCTTTCGATTTCAAAACACGACGTGCTTCCGCACATGCCATTTCGGGATGTGAGACGTGGAGCAAACCGAAGTTACTCAAAACCCGATCAAAATTGGCGTCTCGAAACGGCAGATTCTGAGCATCGCCTTGGATGAACGAAATGGCCGGAAACATTCCCTTTGCGATCGCGATCATCTTCTTAGAGAAATCGATTCCCGTTGGAACAGCACGTAACTCTTTCACTGCGGCAGACACATAACCGGGGCCGCACGCGACATCCAATACCGACATGCCCGGTGAAACTTGGGCGGCGCTAATCAGATTAGGAATGAATTGCCGAGTTAGCGACGACCACGCCGAATCGTATTTGTCCGCCACGCGCTGCCAGCCTGCGTGCTCGAAGCGAGCAAACTTGTCTTCGGCTGCCCTCACGTTGACGTGAGAGTATCGCGCTGTTGCGGCAAGCGAAATGCACTTCGCACAACAAAGCGGGTATCGTTATTCAAGAGGGAATTCGATCGGTTCTTCTTCCGCGCGCGGAACGAGCTTGTTTCGATCGATGATTCGCGCACACGTGTTCCAGCGCAGAATTGCATCGTCATGACCTGGCGGGCGAAGCGGTTCGGCTTTTTCGAACCAGGTCATCGCCTCCCGCAGAAGATCGTACGCTTGAAACCGGCAATCCGGTGTGTGCTGCCGCAGTTTCGTCTTTGCGCGACGTTCCGCCACTATTCCAGAATAATAGGCGCGCTCGTATTCCGAGTTGAGTCGCGCCAGCAATTCTTTGCTTTGCGAATCACTAACGCCGTAGCCCTTCTCGAAACGGTCGGTCAATGCGAGCAAAAGTGTGATAATTGCGTGCTGATTTTCCGGATCGACGTGGAGTATATCGAGGCAAATGCTTTCGGCTTCGCCTGGTTCGTTGAGCAAACGGTAACGCTCCGCCTTTTCCAGCGCGGCGGGAATTGCGTCCTTATGCAGTCGTTTCAGTTCGCTCATGCTTTTCAGCGATTTAACAATTTCTTCAGTCCTCGCCAGAACCATCCCAGCGGATCGTAAAAGTCATCCACCACCCGCTCCTTCAACGGAATAATGCCGTTATCCGTGATCTGAATGCTCTCTGGGCAAACCTTCGTGCAGCATTTCGTGATGTTGCAGTAGCCGATGCCCTGTGTGTTTCGCAATTCTTCGATACGATTTTCCGTGTCGAGGGGATGCATCTCCAATGCGGCGACGTGAATCAGGAATCGTGGTCCAATGAATTTCTCGTGCATCTGGTGATCGCGCAGCACGTGGCAAACATCCTGGCAAAGAAAACATTCAATGCATTTTCGGAATTCCTGCACACGATCGATGTCCTCCTGCTGCATGCGCCACGTGCCGTCTCGCGCGTCGGGCGCTCGCGGCTTGAACGGCTTGATTTTCTTTTTCACTCGAAAGTTCCACGAGACATCTGTGACCAGGTCCTTGATGACCGGGAAAGCTTTCATCGGCTCGATCGTCACCGGCTTTTCCAACGGCACCTCGCTTAGCCGCGTCATGCACATCAGCTTTGGCATGCCGTTGACTTCTGCTGAACAGGACCCGCATTTGCCTGCCTTGCAATTCCATCGACATGCAAGGTCAGGCGCTTGCGTCCGTTGAATATCGTGCACCGCATCCAGCACGACCATGCCTTCTGTGCATTCGGTCGTGTAATCGCGAAACGCGCCGCCGTTCGCGTCACCGCGCCAGATTTTGAACATGGCTGTTTTCATCGTTAAAGCGTTAAAGCGATGAACCGTTTAAGCGTATTCATTTTTGAGCAAAGGGACCAATCGACCCGTATTGCCATCGTCCTCCCGCGTGCGCCCGCCTTCATTTGTTCGCGTCCGCAGGAAACGAATATAGCCGTTAATCAATTTATGTGCTCGCCAAGCTTCTTGCTTGAGTCCATCAATCTGGCTACTCGGCAAATACGCTTCGTCCTCGCAAACATTCAGGTCGTCCAGCAACTCTTCGAGCGAGCCGCGAGCTTGCAGCATAAATTTGATTTGCTCGAGGAAATGAAAGCGCCCATGCCCTTCAGCGATATTATTGGTAAGCGATACGGCGGCTCGCCGAACCTGATTTGCCAACGCTAATTTCTCTTCATCCGGCAATCGCTTCGCGACGCGATACATCGCCTTTCGAAATTCACGCGCAACCTGGTAAACGTCCAAATCCTCAAACGTCTGATAGTGCTTCGCTTCACTTTCGGTCCGCTTCATCGCTTTAACTCTTCATCGTTTCATCGATTTTCTTCGATCACCTGCTTCAAATATTCCGGCATTTCCGGTAAGGGCTCCAATCGGATTTGCATCGATCCGGCCGCAGATTTTGAAACGACCGTGTTCACTTTCGAGAAGCGCTCTGCTTTATCAGGACAATCTTCGCGAAATTGGGCGCCACGACTTTCCTTTCTTTCCAGAGCAGCGAGCGTGATCGCTTCTGACACGGTGAGGAGATTCTTTAGGTCAAGGGCAGTCTGCCAACCCGGATTGTATTCGCGATGGCCAATTACGTCGGCGCGATTGGCGAGCTCTTTTAATTGCTGCAGCTGCTTGAGCGCATCTTGCATTTCTGATTCCGTGCGCACGATCCCGACGTTGTCCTGCATTAGCTCCTGTAAATCCTTTTGGATTTCATAAGGATTCTCCCCGTCATTTCGCTCAAAAGGATCGAGAGCTTCTCGTGCGACGATGTCCGCCTGATCTTTGCTGATCTTGCCTGACGAATTTTCCCTCGCAAACTTTGCCGCGAATTCGCCCGCGCGTTTCCCGAACACCAACAAATCTGAAAGCGAATTTCCCCCGAGACGATTCGCGCCATTGATGCCTGCTGCGCATTCTCCGGCAGCGAATAATCCTGGGAGGCGCGTCATTTGTGTATCTGGATCGACACGCACGCCGCCCATGATGTAATGCGTTGTCGGTCCGACTTCCATCGGCTCTTCGGTGATATCGATGTCGGCGAGTTGTTTGAACTGATGATACATGCTCGGGAGTTTCCGCTTAATGTGTTCGGCGGCATTCGCCATTTTTTGTTTGATCCACGAAATATCGAGATAAACGCCGCCGTGCGGACTTCCCCTGCCCTCTTTGATTTCGCGCACAATGCAGCGCGAGACGTGATCACGCGTTAGCAACTCGGGTGGCCGGCGCGCGTCCTTGTGCCCCTGGCAATAGCGCCAGCCCTCCTCCTCGTTATCCGCAGTGTGGGCTTGATAATTTTCGGGGATCGCTTCGAACATGAAACGTTTACCGTCCTTATTGAGCAGAATTCCGCCTTCGCCGCGCACGCCTTCGGTCACCAGAATTCCCATCACGCTCGGTGGCCAGACCATTCCGGTGGGATGAAATTGAACGAACTCCATATCGATGAGTTCCGCACCGGCCTCGTATGCGAGAGCGTGTCCATCTCCGGTGTATTCCCAGCTGTTGCTTGTGATTTTGTAAGCGCGCCCGATCCCGCCCGTGGCCAACACCACTGCTTTAGCTTGGAAAATTTTGAAACGCCCCCTCTCGCGTTCATACCCGAAGGCGCCAACCACGCGGTCGCCGTCTTTGAGCAGCGAAAGAACGGTGTGCTCCATGTGCACGTCGATGCCTTGATGAACGCCATGATCTTGCAATGTGCGGATCATTTCGAGGCCGGTGCGATCGCCCACATGTGCCAGCCGCGGATATTTGTGGCCACCAAAATGTCTTTGCAAAATTCGCCCATCTTTCGTGCGATCGAAAACGGCGCCCCATGCTTCAAGCTCGCGCACGCGATCGGGCGCTTCCTTCGCGTGCAGCTCGGCCATGCGCCATTGGTTGACATACTGACCGCCGCGCATCGTATCGGCAAAATGCACCTTCCAATTATCGCGCTCATCGACATTGGCCAGCGCCGCTGCGATTCCGCCTTCGGCCATTACCGTATGCGCTTTGCCAAGAAGCGATTTGCAAACGAGTCCAACACGAACACCGGCAGCCGAAGCCTCAATTGCGGCGCGCAACCCCGCACCGCCGGCGCCAATCACCAAAACGTCGTATTCGAAAGTTTCGTAATCGGGCATCGTGTCGTTGAAGCGTTAAACCGTTGAAGCGTTAAAGCGTTGGGGAACCAACCCGTTGCAGACTCGACGAGTGTGAAAATTGAGCCGCTTCAACCCTTAAACGATCCTCACATCGTGCCAGATTCCCATTGCGCACAGGCGCACATACAGATCCGCAAAACCCACCCAGAACAAACTTAGCCACGCCCAAAGCATGTGGCGGCGATTGAAACAGGTCACGCACGCGTAAGCGCGATAGCATGTCGGCGTCCGGGAAAATTGATCCAGAAATCCGCCAGCCAGATGTCGGAGCGAGTGACAGCCAAACGTGTAGCCGCCGAGCAAAACAACGTTAATTGCCAGAACAATCGTGCCGACGCCGATTCCAAATCCATTGGCAAACCACAGTGCTTTCCAAACGTCGATTGACAGCACGATTAGGAAAAAAATCGCCAGGTAGAGAAAATATCGGTGCACATTCTGCATGATGAGTGGGAACGAACGCTCACCCCAGTAGCCCTTGCGTGGTTCACCGACGGTGCACGCAGGCGGATCGGCCCAAAACGCTTTGTAGTACGCGCCCCGATAATAATAACACGTTAGTCGAAACCCACCGGGCGCCCACAGAACCAACAGCGCTGGCGAGAAAATGAGCCAGCCTGGCCACGAGCGAGGTTTCGGTCCAAACCAACTATGTGGCGAATCGCCGAAGATTTCCGGCGAATAAAACGGCGAGATATAATTGCCAACGAAATAATCCTTACCCTGAAACGCGGCCCACGTGGAATAGATGACAAAAATCGACAGACCGATGAACACCAGGAGCGGTTGAATCCACCAGACATCCGCTCGCATCGTTTCGCCGAATGATCGGCGTGGCAATGCTGTTGCTCCGTTCATTCGCTATCAGCTCCTTCTACTGGCAGTTTTGCCTTTTTCCACGCTTCCCAACTCCCCGGAACATTCCAAAGCTCGTTAAACCCTCGCTGCTTGAGAATGCTTGTGGCGATGCTCGCGCGATAGCCGCTGCCGCAGTAAACCGCCGTCGGTTTGTTGCGATCAAGTTCACCCATTCGCTTGCCGAGCTCCGGTACATAGATGTGATGCGCGTCGGGCACATGACCTTTTTTCCATTCACCGGGGGAACGCACATCGATGACCTGCAAAGAAGACTTTCGATCGTTCAGCTCGTGGACACTCATCTGCCCGATTCGTTCCAGCGGAAAGCCCGCTGCATGCCACGCTTTCATCCCACCGATCAAGTAGCCGGCGAATTTCGTGTATCCGGTCCGAACAAACAAACGCACGATCCTTTCGAGATCGTCGTCATCTTCAAGCACGAGAAGAATCGGTTCTTCCGGATCGAGCATCCAGCCTGCCCAGATGGAGAGAATGGGTGTGCCGCCGATGTTGAGCGCGCCCGCGATGTGGCCGCCGCCAAAGCCGAGCATGTTGCGCACATCAACGAGGACGCCAGTCTTTTTCTCAATAGCATCTTTAAAAGCTTTAGGAGGAAGCCCGGGAACGCGCGGAAGATTTCCGAGTACTTTCGGACCTTCCGCGTTCATTTTTTTCATGATCGGGTAGTAATGCGGCACCGGGGGCGCGGTTTTGATTGCGTAGTCAGTGAAGCTTTTCGCGTTAGTAAATTGCAGGAATTTATTGAATTTCCGCTCGTAACCGATCGTGCTGCTCAACCGTGCACCGATGTCGGCCCCGCATGGTGAGCCGGCGCCGTGATTGGGGTAAATCATTACGTGATCCGGCAGGTTCAAATAAAAATCCCGCAGCGTGTGGAATTGTTGTTCGGCAAGTTGCTTGGTGTGCTTTTCGCCTAACAAGTCTGGACGCCCCGCAGAAGAAACGAACAGCGAATCTCCTGTGAGCACGGCCCACGGCTCGTCCGGATGGTCAGCCTCAGCAAGCAAATAGGAAATGTGCTCTGGCGTGTGGCCCGGAGTATGCCGCGCTGTCACGATTACTTCGCCAAATGTAAATCGATCGCCATCTTTTATTTTTTCCGGCGCAAATCCGTACTCTGCGCCGCCTTCTCCACTGGCGTAAATCTTCGCCGATTCAAGTCGCGCACGAAGCTCGCGCGAACCACTCATCAGGTCGGCATGAATATGTGTTTCAAAAATGTGCGTGATGGCCACGCCGGCTTCGCGCGCCGCCTCGATGTAAACATCGCAGTCCGCGCGGGGGTCAAACACCGCTGCGATTCCTTCATCATCATCGCCAACCAAATAAGAAAGTTCTGCGATGCCTTCCGTCTGGATAGTTTTAAAAACGAGCGACATCGCCGAGACTTAACGCGAAGCCTCGGTGAACTTCAACAAGATCGAGACTGTAGCCGCCCCGCTCTGTCGGGGCGCCGCACGGCGACAGAGCGCCGTGGCTACAAGCACACTTCTACCTCAATCGGCAGTAAATGGTTGATCATGTAAGTCCCGCGATCACGATCGCGCTGCACTGGTTGCGTTCGTCCGAGTGAATCGGTCGCTCGCGCAATAAGCGTTTGCTTTCCCGGCATAGCTGGTGTTTGCCAATTGAATTCCCAAAGTCGCCACGCATTTTGTTTCGGTTCCCCTAGCAACTTCGCCTCGTTCCACGTCGATCCGCCGTCCGTGCTCAGTTCCACCTTCGTGATTTCGCCATCACTCGTCCATGCGGCTCCGTGAACGCACAGACTTGAATTTGCCGGCACAGTTTCGCCTTCAGTCGGCTGCGCGATTTGCGCTTTGACCTGCATTTCGGTCAGCGGCGTGAGCTCCGCCATTTGCTCTCGCCTCTTCCAGTAAGCGTAATCGATCGTCTGATAATATCCGGTGAACGGCTGATCCGTGACGATGATGCGCTGCAGCCATTTGATCGACGCCATCGCGTACCAGCCGGGGATAATCGCGCGTACCGGAAAACCGTTTGGAGGCGGAAGCTCGCTACCGTTCATTTTGTAGGCGAGCAAAACGTCTCGCCGCGCTTTCTCTAAAGGAATGCTGCGGGCAAATGTTAGTTCGTCCGGCGGGCTCTTCGGATCGTTAAGCATGCCGTGATCTGCTCCTTCGAGAATTACTTCGCGCGCTGTTGCCTTAACAACTGCCCGATCGAGCAGGATGGACAATGGCACGCCCGTCCACTCCGCCGTGCCAACTGCGCCAAGTCCCCATTGCACACCTTTGACCTTAGGTTCGAGACAACTTCGATTGTTGCCGGCGCATTCCAGCGTCACCGGAATCGTCGCCGATCTTAATTCGAGCAGCTGTTCGTAATTGATGGCGAATGGATTCTCAACGTCTCCTTCGACATGCAGCCACCAGGCATCTCGATCGATGGAGGGGATTGGAAAATGTGTGCGAACGTAAAACGATTCAGTCGCCGTGAGAAAGCCCTCCAGCTTTTCGAATGGCATCTCCAGATTCAGCGGAGCTTCGCCTCGAACGATCCTGCCGTCCCGCAAGTTAATGTCGTTTTCCTGCATGGAATAAAAGTGTAATGCGCAACATTAAAACAACGCGGACTGTGCGTCATCTTCGACCATGCGGTGGATTCAC
>DATLPS010000094.1:0-12040 GCA_035535575.1 Candidatus Limnocylindria bacterium | reverse complement strand
TGGCCAACGACTTCCGTGGTAAAACAAACGAAAGGAACACAAATGAAAAATGGAAAACTAAATGGAAAAATTGCGGTGGTAACCGGAGCGTCGAAAGGAATCGGCGCGGGCATCGCGAAACAGTTCGCGTCGGAAGGCGCGTCAGTGGTTGTTAACTACGCTTCTGCAAAGCAAGACGCAGATCGTATAGTGGACGAAATTAGTAAGCGCGGCGGAAAAGGAATCGCTATCCAAGCGAACGTTGCGAAGCAGGCAGAGGTCGAGAAGCTCTTCGGTGATGCGACAAAAGCATTCGGCAAGATCGACATCCTGGTCAATAACGCCGGTGTTTACGAATTCGTGCCGCTCGAAGAAGTCTCCGAGAAACAGTTTCACAGAATGTTCGATACGAACGTTCTCGGGATGCTTCTGGTCACGCAAGAAGCGCTTAAGCATTTTAATCCCGATGGCGGGAGCATTATTAATATCGGTTCGCTCGCCAGCTCCCTGACTCCGCCGACTGCGGTGGTTTACAACGCGACCAAGGGCGCAGTCGACGCGATTACGCGGACTCTCGCGAAGGAGCTTGGGCCGCGCAAGATCCGCGTGAATTCCATCAATCCAGGAATGGTAGTAACAGAAGGAGCCGTAGCGGGCGGTTACACCGAAGGCGACATGCGGAAAATGTTTGAATCGCAGACGCCACTTGGCCGCGTTGGCGAGACGGAAGACATCGCGCCCGCCGCAGTCTTTTTCGCTTCAGATGATTCGAAATGGATTACTGGAGAAACGCTTCTCATCGCGGGGGGTTTACGTTAATATACAGAGAGAAACGTTTCGATAACACGAAAGGGAAACCATGAAAACTAAATCCTTGTCGGTCGCACTTCTCGCAGGCGCGGTCACGATTGCTCAAGCAAATCCAGGAGGTGCTCACGCAGGCACAGGGCGATTTCACGGAGGCGCAGTTGCACATAGTGCCCCGGCCGCTCACGCTCCGATGCAGCGCGGCGGTTTTTCATCCTTCCACTCGGCGCGGATGCGAGCGTACGGCAGCAGACCGCTTTATTCGGGGCAACGCCATTCGTCATTTGGAATGCGTTCGTCACCGTCGTCCGCGTACCGACGGCCTTACATTCATTCGAGTCGAGGCTCGTTCACGCGTTCCGGTCCATTCACGGCCGCAACTATCAGACAAGGGAATCGTATCGCGCCGTTCGCGAATCACAGAAATCCAGCGGGTACAAGCGTATGGAACCAGCGAAACACCGGAGCCCAGTTCCGGAATGGAAACAATCTCCGGAATGGAAACAATCTCCGGAACGGAAACAATCGTCTTCGTGGCGACTGGCAAAAACACGTTTTCGGGCAGCGTTCAGGGGACTGGCATCGCGATTGGGACCGTCACAGCGACCACTGGTGGAATGGTCACCGATGCTCCTTCATTAGCGGATCATGGGTGATCTTCAATGTTGGATTTTATCCGTGGTGGCCTTCGTACTATCCGGACGATTATTACTACGCCTACGGCTCTCCGTACAGCGGGTATGACGTGCCGTATTCATACGATTATCAGCCGGGCTACGACAATTCCGGCGATTACCAAGGGCAGATGTATTACGACCAGAACAGCTATCCCGATCAATCGCAGAATTACTACGATTCCAGTGTTTATCAAACCGAAGCGTACTACGATCCGAACACCTACAGCGACCAATCGCAATCAAACTATTCGATCGTGGTCGCAGCGCAGGAGCGACTCGCCCGACAAGGCTATTATCACGGTGAGACAGACGGGGCGCTGAGCCCTGAGATGCAGAAAGCCATCAAGCGTTATCAAATCACCAACGGCCTGCGCGCTAGTGGCTACCTGGACACACAGACCCTCTCGGTAATGGGGTTACGAAAATCGGCGAGCTACTAGCACAAATAGCAAGGCCTGAGTACAAACATCAAAATCAACAATCCCCCGGGAGCAGCGATACCATGAACAAACCTGATTCGAAAAAAAAATTGGCGCTCGAACAAGAACGCGACGCACCGCTCGCGACGCGAACGGATCTGTCGCGCGCGGCGGTCAAAGACATAAGCGGCACGATGAACGCAATTCTCGCAGATGTATTCGCGCTCTATGTGAAAACGAAAAACTTCCACTGGCACATGAGCGGTCCCCACTTCCGCGATTACCATTTGCTCCTCGACGAGCAAGCCGACCAGCTTTTCGCGATGACAGATCCGATCGCCGAGCGCGTTCGAAAGCTTGGCGGTCTAACGCTGAGATCCATCGGCCACATCGGTCGCACCCAGCGTGTGCTCGATAATGATGCAGAGTACGTTGAGCCTTTGGACATGATCGCGGACCTCGCGGAGGACAACAAACAGCTGGCCACGCGTCTTCGGGAGGCGCACAACGTGTGTGAGGAACACCGCGACGTCGCCACGACGAGCTTGATTGAAGTGTGGATCGACGAAACGGAGCGACGGGCTTGGTTCCTTTTCGAGACAACGCGCCGGAGCAGCTGAGCGTTGTTCCGTTCTCGCGGTTAACGAATTTGTGTGTGAGAACTCGGTAACAAGGAGAGGATGTTGCTATGCCATACGTAACTGTAGGAAAAGAAGACGGAGACAACATCGACATGTATTACAAAGACTGGGGCAGCGGTCAGCCAATCGTCTTCAGTCATGGCTGGCCGCTAAGCGCGGACGATTGGGACGCGCAGATGCTTTTTTTCCTCGGCAAAGGTTTCCGCGTCATTGCGCCTGATCGGCGCGGCCATGGTCGTTCGACTCAAACCGGCGGCGGACACGACATGGACCATTATGCCGACGATCTGAAGGCCGTCACCGATCATCTCAATCTGAGGGATGCGATTCACGTCGGCCATTCGACCGGCGGCGGCCAGGTGGTGCGTTATCTCGCTCGTCATGGCGACAAGAATGTGGCGAAGGCGGCGATCATCAGCGCCGTGCCGCCGCTGATGGTGAAGACCCCGGCCAATCCGCTGGGCCTGCCCAAATCGGTGTTCGACGATCTCCAAGCCCAGCTCTTTGCCAACCGGGCCAAGTTTTATTACGACCTGCCGGCCGGCCCGTTCTACGGCTTCAACCGTCCCGGCGTGAAAACGATCGAGCCTACCGTTTGGAACTGGTGGCGTCAGGGTATGATGGGCGGTGCCAAGGCGCACTACGACGGCATCGTCGCCTTCTCGCAGACCGACTTTACGGAGGATCTGAAGAAGATCTCGGTGCCGGTTCTGGTCATGCATAGCGAGGACGACCAGATCGTGCCCTATCAGGCCGCCGGTCCACTCTCAGCCAAGCTCCTGAAGACCGGCACGCTGAAGACGTACAAGGACTACCCGCATGGCATGATCACGACGCAAGCCGACGTCATCAATGCCGATCTGCTCGCGTTCATCAAAGGGTAGACGATTTTCGCAGTAGCAAACCGGCGGAAAAGTAAGACAAAACAATGAGAGAAAATCATGTAACTCTGTTAAAGGCGGCCTTCATCGGTCCTATCGTCCTAGGAGGTTGAACATGAAGATCGTAGTAATTGGGGGCACCGGCCTAATCGGAACAAAGCTCGTGAAAAATCTTCGTGAGCGCGGCCATGAGGTAGTGGCAGCGTCACCCAAATCGGGCGTCAACACCCTTACTGGTGAGGGACTGGCTGAAGCGCTCAAAGGCGCTCAGGTGGTCGTTGACGTGGCGAACGCGCCATCGTGGGAGGACAAGGCCGTCTTGGATTTCTTCGAGACCTCAGGCCGTAACCTTCTTTCCGCAGAAGCCGCCGCTGGCGTGCGGCATCACGTAGCGCTGTCGGTCGTCGGCACCGACCGCCTTCTTGCGAGCGGTTACTTCCGCGCGAAGATGGCCCAGGAAAATCTGATCAAGGCTTCCAGCATTCCGTTTACGATTGTCCGCTCGACGCAGTTCTTCGAGTTCGTGAAGGGTATCGCCCAAACGGCCACCGAAGGTGCAACGGTTGGGTTACCATCCGCTCTTATGCAGCCCATCGCGTCGGATGATGTCGCCGCCGCCCTGGCGGACGTCGCAATCGCCGAACCATTAAACGATACGGTCGAGGTGGCTGGTCCCGAACCGATCCGAATGGATGAATTCGTCCGGCGTTTCTTGAGTGCAACGCGAGACCCACGCAAGGTGATTACGGATGACCACGCGCTCTACTACGGCATAGAGGTGAGCGATAAGAGCCTCGTCCCCGGCCATAATCCCCGCCTCGGCGCAACGCGTTTCGAGGAGTGGCTCAGCCGCTCCACATCCTAGAAGGTAACTCAGCAAGGCAGTGTGAGAGTTAGGTCAATACATCAGCAAGTTTATCTTTTCCCGCACATCCCAAGAACAATCAAACCACATAGGAGAAGGAACATCACAATGAAACGAATCCGAACTTCAAAACCAGTCGGGCGGCCGCGCTTCACCTACGCACTTATTGTTTGCGCACTTATCGTCGCCACTGTCGGCGTGGGCTTAGGGATAGCCGCTGACAAAAATGCAAAGGTCACGCTCGTCTATGAGCACGCTCTGCCAAATGTGCCTGGCAAAAGTATCAAGGGTGTGCTCGTCGAATATGGTCCCGGCGGTACGTCGTCGGCCCACACGCATCCCAAGTCTGCTTTCATCTACGCAACCGTTCTCGAAGGAGCGATCCGAAGTTCGGTCAATAATGGGCCGGTCGTTACTTATCGCACCGGACAGAGCTTCTCCGAGATGCCTGGTGACCGGCACAGCGTTAGTGAGAACGCGAGCAAGACCGAACCCGCTAAGCTGCTGGCCGTGTTCGTGGTCGATACGGACGAGAAGGAACTGACGACGCCGTACGAAAAATGAGACGACGGGCGATATGAAAGAAAAGAATCGGACCATTCCGACAGTGGTAGTTACACTGGCAGCCCTCAATGGCGTGTTTCTGTTTGGAAACGGACTGTTCATGCTCCTCGCTCCATCGGCGTGGTATTACTTCGTGCCTGGCGTGACCCACACGGGTCCCTTTAATCAGCATTTCATCCGCGATATTGGGCTTATTCAGATGCTCCTCGGCGCCGCCTTCGGTGTCGGTATGATCCGACCGGCGAGCCGCTTTGTGCTGTGGGCTGCGGCGACGTCGTGGCTTATCGCACATGCAGGTTTGCACCTGTGGGAAGTTGCAGTCGGCATTTGCTCTCCATCGACAATTCTTCGCGATTTTCCCGCTGTCACTCTCCCGGCTTTGATTGGCGTTGCCCTTACGACGTGGGCCTGGGGCAAAGCCCCAGCCCGGCGTCTCCCGACCTAATGAGCACGGCAACCCCGATTCGGCAATGCTTTCAGCGAAGCTCGTCAAGAACGCACAGCTTAGAGTTTACAAATGCACGCCGCACGGCACATGTGCACAACTTTGAAAGATAAGGTAAACGAAGAGTTGCTCGCGTTCATCAAGGACGAATAACAGTGAAAGGAGAGCTGCTACTACAGATCTACACGATTATTCATACCGCGATCAGTCTTGTTGCAATTTTAACCGGCTTCGTCGTTTTGTTCGGACTACTCTCGGGCAAACGGTTTGATGGCTGGACAAAATGGTTTCTAATCGCAGCGGTCGCGACAACAATCACCGGGTTCTTTTTTCCGTTTCATGGTTTCACGCCTGCGATCGGCCTCGGCATTATATCGCTGCCTTTTCTAGCCGTTACGATTTTCGCGCGTTATCCCAAGCAACTCGCGGGGCCATGGCGATGGATTTATGTGATCGGTGCCGTGACATGCCTGTATTTTAATCTCTTCGTTGCAGTCGTGCAGTCCTTTGAAAAAATTCCGGCGTTGCAGGCACCGGCCCCGACGCAAACCGAACCGCCATTCAAATTTACCCAACTTGTTGTTTTGGTGATTTTCGTTTTGCTCGGACTCCTTGCGGTGATCCGTTTTCGGCCGGAACCGGCGCTCGCGACACATGCGCCAACTTGTTAAGCACTGGCAATGGCTGCTTCCACGCGCGTCCATTGCGCGCTTCCTGTAATCGACCAAGTTCTAACGGAGGCGAAACGGCGCGGCATCGAAGTCATTGCGGCGCCCACATCGGAAGTCTGTGAACTGCCGGAGGAAGTGAAAAAAGGCCACGCGTACGCCATCCTGCACCGGACCTGCTGGCCGGCGATTTCGGAGACCGAATCTGTGTGAACGAATGATTGAGCCGCATCAGTTCAGCGAAAAAGTGTTTCATGGTACGGCGCACTCGAAATCGCTTGCACCTTTCGGCCGGCAAAACTCGCCCCAGCCAGCGATGCGCCAATACTCAGGGAGTTTCGCAGCGCGGACCAACTCACGGAATCTGGGCTCTGTTCGCAGCGAATGAAGGATCGGCGTCCACATCAGCGACATATCTATCACATAACGAGAGCGGAAAGTGGTGACCAGGGCATCAAGAGCGACCTCTTTCTGCTCGGTGTACATCGCGACCGCGGCCAGCGACGGCATGTAAAACACGTCACCTTCCCTAATGAGTTTGGTTAACTCGGACGGCGCTCCTGACCCGGGTCGAAAATAGACAAGCGCTGCGTCCATCGCTTCAATTGCTTGTCGATTAGCCGGAAGCGACCATATCCCCGGGGATGAGCGTGCCTGGGCGAGAGCTTGTCGCGCCCTGACAGTGTCGTGGTCGGTTAGCGCGAGAAATAGTTTCAGCTCGATGAGAAAAGCCGGCGACGGTTCAACCATTTTTTGTGAGCGGTCAAGCATCTCGGCACTTTTCTGCAGGTCACCACGAATGAGATAGAGAAGTCCCATGATGGAAGGCGGGACCCAGCCTAACGGTTCAAGCTCCTGGGCGCGACTCATGTGCTGGAACGCCTCCTCAAGGTGACCGACCCTGAACAGGAGCTGCCCATACTGGTTATGAGTTTCGGCCTCCCCGGAATTAAGTTCGAGCGCACGACGGAATTCGGTTTCTGCCGCCAGCCAATCGAAGCGGTCGCGCAGAACGTTAGCTAGAACCGCATGGGCCAGGTCCGTTCCTTCGTCGATGCTCAAAGCCTTGCGCGCGGCACTTTCCGCGGCTTCCAAGGATTCCTTTCTCGGAGAGACGTAGTAGTAGGAGGCCAATGCTTGTGCTTGAGCGAGAGCAGCCCACGCCTTAGCGAAATTGGGATCCCGTTGCACCACGCCTTCCAAGAGTGTGATTGCTCGGCGCAGATTTTCAGTATCCCTGCGCGTGATTAAGGTTCTTGCCTCGAGATAGCTATCGTAGGCCTGCATGTCCTGAGTCGGCTTTTGAGCTTTCTCGGACACACCGAGATTTAGTTGCACTGAAAGCGCACTGGCGATCGCGCGTGCAATTTCCTCTTGAATGGCGAACACGTCGTCCAGCTTGCGATCAAAGGCTTGCGACCAGAGACGGTAACCATCCTGCGTTCGAATCAGCTGCGCCGTAATGCGGAGTCGATCTCCCGATTTGCGAACACTACCTTCCAGAACATTAGCCACCCCGAGCGCTGAACCGACTTCGCGCAAATCTCGGTTCTGGCTCTTGAATGCAAACGAGGACGTTCGACCAGGCACTTTCAGATCACGGACCTCTGCCAGGCGACTTAGAATTTCTTCCGTCAAGCCATCTGCGAAGTAAACGTTCTCCTGATCGCTGCTCATGTTCACGAAAGGCAACACAGCAATTGATTTGGTGGGCAAAGCAGAGGCCTTTTGTTCGTTAGGCGCGCTGTAGCGGCCAAGCAAAAACAAACCGACTGATAGGAGGGTGGCGACAATGACAACGTAAAACGCTTCGTTGCGGAGAGCAGGTTTCTGGTAGGGGACGCCGATACGACGAGTAAGCTTCCGGCGACAGGATTCCAGGGCTTCCATCAATTCGCGAGCCGATGCGGGCCGCTTGCCGGGGTCGATGGCAAGCGTAGAGCGCAGCAGTTTTACTAGGGGTTCAGGAACTTTTCTGGCGACCAATTGCGCGGTCGGCAGATCATCGCGGGTTTTACGATCGCGAATCTCTTCCATCGTCTTGCCAAAGTGTGGTGCCAATCCGGTGAGCGCGAACCAGAGCGTAGCGCCCAACGAATAGATGTCGGACCGCGCATCGACCGGATCGCTTCCAAATTGCTCAGGACTTGCGAAACTCGGCGTGCCAACAAATTCTCCGTGCGTCAGATCCATGTCTCCTCCGGCATCGGTGATCGCCTTGGCCAGGCCGAAATCGATGACTTTCACTTCCGACTCCGTCGTCAGCATGATGTTGCCCGGCTTCAGATCGCGATGAATCAAATCATGGGCTCCCGCAGCCATCAAGGCTCGCGTGATTTGAATCGCAATTTCCAGAGCGTCCCTTGCATTAAGCGGACCGTCCCTCCGTACGCGAGCCCCCAAGGTTTCGCCTTCGACTAACTCCATCGCGTAATAGCAGTGGCTCCCATCCGACGAAGTGCCGAACTGGTAAACGGCAGCCACATTCGGGTGCCGCAGGGCAGCCGCAGCGCGGGCTTCACGCAAAAAACGTTCGCGCACAAATTGCGAGCCGCGGGCTCCCGCAGGCACCTCGATCACTTTCAGGGCCACTCTGCGGCGCAACACCCTGTCCGCAGCAAGGTAGGTCACGCCGATTGCACCGTGACCGAGTTCCCAGTAAGAACCGTCTGGGCGCCGCTCGACCTCAAAGTCGCCGAAGACTAATGAGGGAAGCTGCCTGGTCTCGACGACTGATTCGTCTAAGGCAGTCCGGAGGAAACAAGCTACGCAGTCGCCCTTTGCGTCCAACGGCTCGCCGCATGCCCAGCAAACCGTGGTTGCTGATGCTAGTGGTGTTGTTGCCATGGCGCGTATTTCCTAATTTTCCGTTAACACACGGAGTAACACGTGTAGCTCTTCCTGCGCTTGTGCTTTAGTCTGCACCGTTCGGCGCACCTCAGCGTGCAACGCTTCCCGATAACGCGCTCGGAGGCGAGTGACGTGGCTGCGAAGTGTTGATTCAGTCATCTCCAGATGAACCGCCAGCTCAGCGTAAGGCGGTGGCGGGCCAGCGCCACCGCCAAGAAAAGCCCTCAATTCTTTGAAGAGCTTCTCCTTGGATTCACCTTTGTAATCTGCTGCGAGCCGTTCCAATGCAGCGGTGACCAACGCAGCAGCCCAGCTGCGATCGAAGACGCGATCTTCACTACTCGTAGAACTATGAGTCTGGAAAAGCGACTCCGCATTTTCGATCTGCTCTTCATGCAGAGGAAGAAAATTTTGTCCGCCGCCGCGTTTGAGCGTCCGTTCGCGGTCGGAAGCGTGCGCAAGAAAATTTTTCAGGGAAGCAAGCAAAAACGAACGGAACTTACCTTTCTGCCGCTCGACCCGAGCGTAAATTTTATGTTCCAACAGATAGGCGAAAAAGCTCTGTGTCAGATCTTGTGCATCGTGCACGGTGTAGCCGCGACTGCGCACAAAACTGTAAAGCGGCGCCCAATAAATTTGGCAAAGCTCCGCTAGCGCGGCTTGCGCAACTTCCGGTTCCGCATCGCCTCTTCCCGCCGCGAGAACCACGCTCCAGTGAGTCGGAGGAAACAAATCGCTCTGGTGAGACCCGTTCCCTGCCAGCGCCTTCACATCGCTAGTTTGTATCAAGACCGCAAGAAGAAAAGCAAGTTGCGAGAAAAATTCAGATTTCGTGCAGCGCGCGCTCCAGAATCCGTTTGTAAAAGGAAAGTAATCATCACGAAAGGAAAGACAGCTATGAAGACCAACATTCTCCGAAACATATTTCTTAGCAATGGCGTGGCGTTCGCGTCAGCACGTCTGCTAGCTGCCGCCATGACCTCGATCTTGCTACTGGGTATCCTCGCGCCTACTGCCTCGGGCGGCACGAACGATGGCTTCCTGAATTTCAGCCGCACGCCCTTTGTTCACCCTCAACCTACCATCATCACATTCAATGCTCCGGGCGCGGGTACAGGTCCCGGCCAGGGCACAATCGCGTTCGCCATCAACCCGGCAGGGACAATCTCGGGACGCTACGCCGACGCGGGCGGTGTGATTCACGCTATCGTGCGCACTCCGGACGGCGCAATCATCGCGTTCGACGCTCCGGGCGCAGGGACAGGCCCTCGCCAGGGCACACGGCCTTTCAGCATCAACCCGGCAGGCGTGACGGCGGGCTACTACAACGACGCGAGCGGTGTGTTTCACGGTTTCATGCGCACTCCGGACGGTGCCATCACTACCTTCGACGTCCCGGGTGCGGGCACAGGTCCCGGCCAGGGTACTTTCGCCGGCAACATCAATCCGGCGGAGGCGATCGCGGGACGCTACGTTGACGCGAGCGATGTGGCTCACGGCTTCCTGCGCGCTCCGGACGGCACCATCACTACGTTTGATGCTCCGAACGCGGGCACAGGTCCCCGCCAGGGCACCTTTGTTTTTACCGGCTTTTGCCTCAACCCCGCAGGGGCGATCGCCGGAGCTTCCGTTGACGCGAGCGATGTGTATCACGGCTTCCTGCGCGCTCCAGACGGCACGATCACCACGTTCGATCCTCCGGGCGTGGGCACAGGCCCTGGCCAAGGCACTCTCCCGCTCGGCATCAATGAGGCAGGAACGATTGAGGGAGACTACATTGACTCGAATGATGTCAATCACGGCTTCGTGCGCGCCTTGGACGGCACTATCACCACGTTCGACGTTCCGGGCGCGGGCACAGGCCCCTTCCAAGGCACCTCACCGCAGGGCATCAACGCGTCAGAGGTGGTCACGGGAGAGTACGTGGACGCGAGCGACGTCAATCATGGCTTCGTGCGTACTAAACACGGCGCTCTCACCGCGTTCGATGCCCCAGGCGCGGGCACAGGCCCTGGCCAAGGCACTATCCCTCTTTCCAACAATCCGGCTGATGCGATCACCGGATACTATATTGACGCGAACGATGTGAGTCACGGTTTCCTGCGGACCCCGTAAGCCGCTCTTGCGCACGGCGCGCAAGCCCGGCAGAGATCGCGTGGGGCGCGGTTGACGACTCGCCCCCAACGCTGGGCCTTAATACGACCAATCACTCGGACTCCTTGCGGTGTTCCGTTTTCAACCGGGGCGGACGCTCGCGAAGCAAGCGCCAACTTGTTGCCCACTGGAGTTGGATATATGTCGTGACCTCGATGGAACAGCTATTGCCAAAGGCGAATGTTTCGACACATCTGTCACTTGCTTTCCGTTTTTCCTAGCCACAGGGTAACTGCTACTGTGATCAATCCGATTGTGCCATGAAAGTTCCCAGTAAAACCGACACGCTCTTCAACGCTTTGCGAAAATCGGCGAAGCCGGAGCCGGTGAGCGCGATTGAAAAGCTCATCAAGAACGCTCCGGACCGCGAGCTTTGCCGTATCAACGCCCTAGCCTTTGCCGCCAAGCACAAGCTCGATGAGGAAGACGTAATTGCGGCTTTTCTACACGGCGCGCGACTGGGCATTTTCGATATGTCCTGGAACATCCTTTGTCCCGCTTGTGGCGGTGTCCTCGATTCAGGCGCGACACTTAAGACCGTAAAGCAGGCCGAATACACATGCGCCCTTTGCGCTGATGGGTGTGAACCGACGCTCGACGAGATTGTCGAGGTCACGTTCACCATCAGTCCGCGGGTGCGAAGAATCGCGGCACACGATCCGGGGACGCTGTCCTGGATCGAATATTACAGACAGATCTTTTGGAGTTCAGGTGTCGATTTACCCGATGACGAGACATTGGCGAAATGGGTTAAGGAAACTACTCTGGAGGCCCTCGAACTTTCAGCCGGCGAGAAGGTGGTGCTCTCGCTCCAGTTGCCTGAAGGGTTGGTGATCGTGTTCGATCCGGTCGTTCACATGTCGCAGTATATCGAGGTGAACGGCGAGCCTGCACGTGAAAACCAATCGCTCTCGTTCGTCATGACCAGGGATCACGCGCCGATCGGGCCCGTTCAGATGCGCCCCGGCGCTCTGCAGATGACGTTAGAGAACCGTTCAAATGTACGCACGTTCCCCGCCATTTGGATCGTTAGCGACAAGGTTCACGATCTCGTCAACAAGCGTCGCCCCTTCTTGACTGCGAAACGTCT
>DATLPS010000093.1:0-6618 GCA_035535575.1 Candidatus Limnocylindria bacterium | reverse complement strand
CGTGAAATATTTCGGCAAATATCGTGGTCTCGTCACAGACAATCGCGACCCAGAGCAAATGGGTCGAATTCGCGCCAGGGTACCTGACGTTTTAGGCGAGGCCGATACTCCGTGGGCGATGCCTTGTGTGACGCTACCGCTTTCCGATGATGTCGGGAGCGCATTGCCTGCGATTGGCGCTAACGTGTGGATCGAGTTCGAACAAGGCGATCCGGATTATCCGATCTGGTCGGGCTCCTACTTTACCGGTGCAGCCGAAACGCCACGTTCATTGTGGAACGCCCCGTGAACAACGGCTTGCCGCATATAATTATCTAGCCCAACTCATGGCCAGAGAATTCAAGCCGGTACGTTTTTTTTTGTTGATGGGATTGGCGGCGTTCGTCGTGTGCGGCGTGACGGCCTTCTACACTCATCGCGCGGCTCACGGCAGAACAGCAGAGGAGCGAGCGGCGTATGAAACCGTTGAGAAGGCGGGAGAGCAAGCGCCGCGCGACGCAAAGTTACCGACGGCGGCTGAGTTGAACATGATAGCTCAGAAGTATTTTAACCAGCAAGGTTCTGGCGAACAGCTCCCAAACGTTTCGCCAGCAAGCGAGGTGCAGGCGTGGAAACATGCTTTCGAAAACGGGTACACGGATGGGTTCAGAAAAACGCACCCGCAATGAGCGCCATGGATTAACACAGAGTTGAAACTCGCGCCGTTCTCTCGCCGCTACCCGTCACGCTTTGCCTTCTATGTCATTCAGCCCGTTCACTCCAATCACGCGGATACGCTAAAGTCGACAAACTAAATGGAGCTGTCGAACCAGTTTGAAGAGGCGCTGATTTACGCGACCCAGGCGCATGGTAATCAGACGCGCAAGAAAACGGGGATTCCGTTCATCGCGCATATTCTTGGCGTCACCGCTATCGCGCTTGAGTACGGCGCGAATGAAACCGAAGCGATCGGCGCGCTTCTGCATGATACGGTGGAAGATTGCGGTGGCGCGGAACGGTTGCGCGATATTCGAGAGAAATTTGGCGATGAGGTCGCCAGGATCGTTGATGGTTGCACGGATACCTATGAGGCGCCAAAGCCGCCGTGGTTGGAACGAAAACGCGCTTACGTCGAGCACCTCAAAGATTCTGATTCTTCGATACGGCTGGTATCAGCGTCCGATAAGTTGCACAACACTCGCGCAATCCTGGCTGAACTTCGAAGAAGCGGTTTGGAAGTGTTTGACCGGTTTGCCGGGAAGAAAGAGGGCACGCTGTGGTATTACCGCACGCTTGTCATCGCCTTTCGCAAGCACGGCGATCACAGCGATCTCATCGACGAGCTTGATCGAGTGGTGACTGAGATCGAAACCTTTGTGCGAGAACGGAAATAAACCCCAGTGCGAAAGGATTTTGAACGACGATCGCTGCGGCAAGGTCTAGGCTGCTATGACCAAACTCATTGCGTTAGTAACGGCGGGACTGTTTGCGGCAGGCACGATGTTTGCGGGGGAACATGGCGACTGCACAAAGCAAGTCGGAAACGAAGCGAAGATGGCGTGTCAGGTTTCATTGGCCAGCCTCAACCTGACAGCTGATCAGAAGACGAAGATGGATGCGGCTATGGTCGAACATCAGAAGGCCGGTTGCTCCGAAGCCAGCGAGCACAAATACATGCAAGAGGCAAAATCAATCCTGAACAAGGACCAATGGGTGAAATTCAAGGCCGACTGCAAGAAAGGCGAAAAAGAGAAGACGCAGACCTGATCGCCGGTTTGCAAATCCATTTAGGCTGCTCGCGCCGGGAGAAATCTCGGCGCGTTCCGCGTACAGGTTCGAACTTCCCCTCTCAGGAGCTGTTCTAGGAGGTCGCCCGTAGCTGACGAACCGGATCGCGCGTATGTGTGAACACTCTTGTATCTGTGTTCGATCTATGTCCATCTATCTAACGGTTCGAGCTAGCTCATATGAATCCGCCATCTTTGCTCGGTCGAAAACGGTTCCCGTGGATTTGGTACTTGCTCGCGCTTGGCGCGATCCTGGTGTTTGCGTTTGCACCGATTGGATCCGTGATGTTGTGCGCTGGGATTGCTAATGCTTACGGCTGCAAAGTCGATGAAGGCTCGGTGCATCCCTGCATCATCAACGGACACGATTATGGCGAGCTTCTTTACGATCTCGGGGTGATGGGTTGGTTCATGCTTGCCACTATTCCCGGCGGACTAGTCGCATTCGCGAGTTGGCTGATCCTTCTCATCCTCCATCGCGTCTCATGGCGAAAGCGAGTCTCTGCCGGCATTCCTCCTCCGATTCCCCCGCCGGCGGCGACTGCATGAGAGTTTCGATCGCAGTTGATCGTCGATTGTTGAGAGTTGAGAAAATATCGCATTTAGAACTGTGAGAAATCACATCCTTCAGCTACTTGCCATCCATGGTGTCGCGTGCCTGCCACTCAACGCGCAACAGACGCACGCCGCCGCCACAATGAGAATTGCAGGCGGCACGGCCGCCGCTACAGCGAAGCCCGCGTTCGTTTTCGCAGGCGTCGGTTATTTGCACCGCTGGTCGATAAATGATCAACATGAATTTACTCCTGAAGGTCAGGAGGACCTCGACAAGTGGTCGGACATGATCACGGTGAACGTTTATCCGAGCACTCATGATGGTGACGCGCTGGCAGCAAAGACCAATGCGGTCCTGGAAAATTACAAAAGTCACAACGGCAGAGTGCTTAGGACCAATTCAGTTCCCCGGACACCGGATCGCCCCGCGGAACATTTCATCGCGGTGGTGTTTGGTCGGCCAAACTTTATGGAAGTAGCGTTTGCTCGCTTTAAATTGGTGGACGGCGTCGGATGCTCGAGCGTGTATTCGCATCGCATTTACGGCGAGAAAGTCGGGGACCAGATGAGTGCCTGGCTAAGGGACAACGGTCCGAAGATGGAAAAGATGCTGATGGAATGGAACGATATCCCATCGCCAGCTTCACTCCGAGAGCTGCCACGCAAAGAAGCTCGCCCCCGCGATGCGAAAACTCCGCCTTCAAAAACCTGACAGAGTTCGGCAGCAAATCGGCGGTGATAGACCGTTACCGCAGCGAATCGGCGATCGATGATAAAGGCGGATGGGTAGCGATCACAAGTTCAGCCGCACTCACCGACAGCTCCGATATTCTTCGCCCGCCACGGCGGGTAAACTGAGCGGGCAGGCTACAACGTTGCTCAGGTCTCGGGGCGTAGACTTTCTTCAATCTGCTCCATCAACTCAGGAATATTGATCGGCTTGGCGAGAGATCGATGCCCTTCGATGCGCAGACCAGCCTTTGTCTCAGGTTCTGTGAGCAACGCCGTGAGAAAGATAATCGGCGTGCTCCGTAATTGTGGATCGGCTTCGATTTGTGCTGCTACTTCGCCTCCATCTGTCTTCGGCATCATGATGTCCAGCAAGATCGCGTCCGGCCGAAAATTCCGGGCGCTTTGATGAGCCTCATCAGGGTCGTTCTCTTCAAGCACGACATAGTTGCCAGTCTTTTCGAGAAGGATCTTGACCAAATGCGTGCTGTCCGGATCGTCGTCAACGATTAGGACCCGTCGCTTTTCTTTCACCAGCGATCTGGCGATCCTATCGATTTCCGATTGATCGAACCAATAAACATGAGACTGCGGTGGGTCCTGGTCGACGATGTACGAAGCATTGACGCTAAATCCGTCTGCTTCTTCAATGACTTGGATCACGCCTGATACTTCCGAGTCTACTCCGTCTCGCACTGGTTTGAACGTCACCGTCTGCCCATCGATTTTCTCAAAAGGCACTGGCAGGTTCACCGTCGGCGGTTTGTAGCTCACAGCGTTAACGTTTTGGTTTTGATGCGTCGTCCGGATTTGTTCGCCGCCGATTCGCCAGACGCTAGCCTTGCGGCTTCGGAGGTTCGCCCGGCTTTGCGGCCTCGCCTGGTTTTGGCCCCGCGCCGCCTGCAGGTGCGCCTCCGCTGGGAAGATCTTCGTCAGGAACGGCCAGAATATCGTGCTCGTTGAACGATTCGGGATGATTGGCCAGCTCTTTGCGCAACGCGGAAATTTGTTCAGCGGTGACTGGGCTGGCGTTGTTTCCCCAATCACTTCGTTCGTACGTGAGAACATCGGCAATTTTCTGGTCCGTCAATGTTTTGTCCCACGGTTGCATCACCGCCGTGCCGTACTGTTGGCCTTTGACTTTCACCGGGCCCTGCAAACCTTTGAGAACAATCATGGCTGGCCGACGCGAGCCGCCAGTTGTAAATTCGGAACCGGCCAGCGGTGGATATTGGCCGGGCACACCGAGACCACTGGCTTGGTGACACGTCTGGCAATTCGCAGCGAAAATCTTTTTGCCGCGATCGTGCGGCGAAAGTTCTGCCGCCTGTTGTGCACCCTGCGGTCCGGCAGCTTTTTTCATCGTGGCCATTTCACCGCCGTATGGATCAAGCGCTTCGCCGCTAAAGTTTCCCGAGTAACGGCCGAGATACGCGCCGCCAAAAAATACCGCCAACCCGTAAATCGCAATCAACCAAATTGAGAGCGGCTCAGCGCCGACACGCGGTTCGCGTTTTTCGCGTTGAACAGCGGCGTGCACCTGTTGGACGTCGGCCTGTTCGCCGTAATCCATTCCCTGGCCAATGCGCGCCGGCGGTTTCGGTTCTTCGTTCATTGCGTTTTCATTTTGCTGGCGCGGGGGAACCGGCGGCTGCGGGCGCGGGTGATGCGGCTGGTGATCCCGCGGCGGGCGGTGCCCCTCCGGCAGATCTGACTTCGTTTAGCGGATGCGATTGGTTGAGCGCCATCATGTAAGCGACCAGGCATTTCGCATCGAAACTGGGTATAACCTCCCAACCTTCCGGTGGTGCATCAGAGCCGGTGAGCTGCAGAGCGTCCGCTGAGCGTGCGTCACTGATGCGGCGCTTTTTGTAAAGGAAACGATAAGCAGGCATGTTCGAATCGAAGTTGATACTGCGTGGCGAATAAAGATGCACATGATGCCAGGCCGCGGAATACATCGGTGGTTCGCCGATCGTTTGAATTGGCCAGGGCGGACCTGCGATTTGCGCGCCCGATGACGGGGCGGTCACGCCTCCTGGTGTTGCATTCGCTGCGGCTGCCGGGGACGGCGAAGCGAGACCTGTCTTGGGACCCGTGGGTGGCGCTCCCGCAGGCGGCGAGGATGTTCCTTGTGGCGCAGCGCCCGATGACCCACCTGCTGTTGCAGCAGCAGGCGAAGCTGCAGATGAAGGCGAAGCTGCGCGTGAAGGCGAAGCAGGTTGTGCTGAAGCAGAAGGACTCTGATTTTGTTTAGCAGCTGGGGGAGCGGCGGCGGGTGCTACCCCGCCAGGCGCGGCCGACGCCGCAGGAGATGCAGCTCCACCTGGCGCGGGGCTCGCCTGTTCTGCAGGAGCGCGCGCCCCGATATTGGCGAGGTCCTGGCCCATTCGCATTTTCCCGAGGAACACTGGCCGCTCGAATATGTAATCGCGCGGCGCGCTACGGCGGTTACCCCAACCACGCTCGATGTCGGCCGCGGCGTAATCGGGGCGCACTTGCTGGCTGTGACAATAAATACAGCCGTTCGCAGCATAGACACGCGCGCCGCGCTCGAACATTCCTGATTGCGGCTGCGGATAAATGTCGGTGCCTTCCTCGTCGGATTGCGGATTCAGATGTCCGATCTGCCAATTCGGAAGCACGGTCAATCCCACCCATGAGAAAGCAAACGTCCCGAAGATTCCGAGAAAAAGAGGGGCGAGGCCTTTCATCAGTGTCCTCCGGAAGCCTCCTCCGCTTCGACCGGATTGAGGAATGTGGGCACAGTGGATGTGCGTCCCAGGCCCAGGAGCATTAACCCAAAGTGATACGCGAAAATAAAATGGGACACGGTAAGCAAAATTCCGGCGAGGCTGCGTCCACGCAGATATGGCAGCACTGTTTCCACGGTCTCGCTGAACGGGAGCGTAGGATTTTCCATGTCTGCGCCTTGAAGAAAGCCGCCAGCCAGAAGCATAAGGGTCATCAAACCGATGCCGTAAGCGGATGCCCAGAAATGCAATTTAATCAGCGATGCGTACCGCCATTCGCGGCCGATCAAGCGCGGCACGATGTAGTACATCGCACCGAAAATCGTCATGGTGAAAAATGCGTAAAGACCGAGATGCGAGTAAGCGATGCTGGCTTGTGTGAAATCAACGTAACGTGCGACCGAGCGAAGCGAAATCAAAAGGCCAACCACGCTAAATACAGTGTAAGACATGGCGCCGAACACGGTGAACCGCAGCGTCGGGCTGTAGCGCATCAGCGGAAAATAACCCTGCATGGTCATATGATGATTCAGGCCGACAGTCGCGACCGGAATCATCGTCAGGATCATCGCGGCGATGCTGGCGGTGATCATCCACGCCGGGAACGGCCCATCGACAAGGCGCTGCATTCCGGTCCAGCTTGAGAAAAGCGCATATGACCAAAAACCAATCGTCGCCAGATGATAACTGTAAACAGGACGCCCAATCACTTTGGGAATCATGTAGTACGCCGTGCCGAGCGCGATGGCGCCGAACCAGAGAAAGAGCAGATTATTCGCGTACCACCAGCCGACAGCCGATTGCAAAACTCCCTG
>DATLPS010000092.1:0-3610 GCA_035535575.1 Candidatus Limnocylindria bacterium | reverse complement strand
CAAAAGAATGTGCCGTTCTCTCCGCGCAATGCCTCTGCCAAGTCGGGATGTTGAATTGTCCCATTTAATGGTAGTTTCGTTTGCATGGGTTAGACACTCGCGCAATGCTGGATGAGCGCCAGGTAACTTAGGTTGCCTTTTTGATTTCCCGATTGTTGAGCGTTCCGGGAATAAGCGCAGCCTAAGGCTACGGCAAAAGAAACGCGGCTGCGCGAGTATGCGGCGCGGAGAAGGCAAATGAAGCGGACCTCCAGGGTTGGCATGAAGCGCGAGGCGGTGATCGATCCGTCACTGGAAAAGACGTTGCTCAGCCTGCACGCAGCCATGAACGTCGGTTCGTTCTGGAAAGCCATCCAGCAGTTGCTCGCCGCCGCGATCCCAAATCGCTTGATAGGCCTCATGCTTCAGCCCAATCCAATTTTGCCAATGATCGCGAAATGGACACTGCCCATGCCTGATGGGTTTTTCACCGCGGAGCCGCTCGAGAATTATATCGCTGCGCAACAGCGCCAGAGGTTCGTGCGAATTAGCGACCTCTTTCCAAATCGAAGCAGCTTGATGAAATCGGCCTTTTACCGCCGTTACATGGCGCCTCAAAAATGTGCGTATGGCGTCTGCCTGTTTTTTTGGAGACGCCAGAGACTCATTTGTGTGATTGCAATCATGCGCACGGCGACGCAGGGCGATCTCTCACCGGCGGAGATGAATTTAATTGGGCAGCTTTACCCACAATTTCAGACCGCCCTCTGCCGGCTCAGGTCGCTCGAGCGCGAACACTCATTGCGAATGGATCTTGAAGGATTCCTGAGCCGACTCCCATTGCCGACGATGCTTTTGCGCTGGAATCTTAAGCTGATTTATCAAAACCGGGCCGCGCGCGACTTCTGCGCAGTATGGGAAAAAGGACCCGAGGAGGCGCAACTGACGAAAGCGACCTCACCGATTCCGTCTGAGATTTTGGATCGATGCCGTCTGCTCAAACAACAATGGGCGCACGCGCAACGCCCTGTTGCGCCGCAAACAGGCTTCAACGAAGAACGGGTGCATCATCCACGATCGCCGCATTTGCGAGCGACGCTCCATTTGAAACAGCTCAGTTCAGCTGGCGTGGCGCGGCCTCATTTTCTTATCGAGTGCGAAGATTTGCGCTCTTCCGCTGCTGTGCGTACTGGGCCAGCAAGCGCCCGTTTGCCGCACCTTGCCCGACTCACCAGGCGCGAACAGGAAGTTGCGCGGCTTGTCTGCGAAGGGCGGAGTAACCAGGAGATTGCTGATGACGCCTGCTTGAGTTTGCCGATGGTGAAAAAGCACCTCCACGCGATCTTCCGCAAGCTCGAAGTCAACAGCCGCAGCCGGCTCATTGCGTTGCTGCGATGACTCGCGCAGCGCAGCGAAACTCAACCGCGCATTACGCGGATAACGCAGATAGCGATGGAGGTAGCGAGGCCACCGTTTGCAATCGGCAATCGAAAATCTAAAATCCAAGATCATTGTTCCCGTAGTTCAACGGATAGAACAAGGGTTTCCTAAGGGCAAAATGGCATTTCTGCAGGAATCGCCTAACGACGTCAGGAGCATTCAACTTGCTGTATTTGAAGTCGTTGACTAATTGTTGCGTTCCTCACGCGTAATCACGAATCTGCCCATTTTTTGCGTCCGGGTGACACAAAGGGTGACACAAATTTCAGCACAGTTTTCGTTGTTTGGCCGCTAGTTGTCATCCGCAAAGTAGGAACATCATCACATTGTATTTAGTCTTTTTGCAGCCGATCTATTTCTCGTGGCACGGGTTAAATGATCCAACGAATCGATGGAGCCAACGACCGACATCACGAAATAAGTTTAGCGTGTTTGCCACGACACCCTGCCGTGGCTAATCTCTGTAGCGGGTTTAAAACTTGCGCCGCGTTTCGCAAAATTGGCGATCGCTCTTCAGGAAGACGAAGCCAACCTGATTTGGACATCGGCAACGGCCATGCCGCCTTCGCCGACTGCAGCGGCACAACGTTTCACTGAGCCGGAGCGCACGTCGCCCGCAGCAAAAATTCCTGGCAGACTTGTTTCAAGCCGGCCGGGTTGATGTTTACTCGCCTGCCAAGCCGGCGCCGCGGCCACGCTGGTCCCGGTTTTGATGAATCCTTTGTCGTCGCGCTCGATTTCGGGCGGCAGCCAGTCCGTGCATGGTCGTGCGCCGATCATGGAAAACACAGCCGGCGTTCGAACGTGTCGGCGTTCGCCGTTCTGCGTATTTTCCAGCTCGATTTCTTCGAGCTTTTTCCCGCCGACCATTTTGCGGATTTCCGTCTGGTAAAGGATCTCAATGTTCTCACGCGCTTGCACCCGACGCGCGAGATAGTCCGACATTTTGTTAGTGATGTCTTTCCCGCGAACGACGAGTAACACCTTGGCAGCGCCCTCGGAAAGAAACATCGCGGCTTGACCCGCGGAGTTGCCACTCCCGACGACTACAACCGTTTCGTTGCGACAGAGCTGACGTTCCATTGCGGTCGCCGCATAGTAAACACCCATGTTTTCAAATTGCTCGCGTTCTTCCACATCGAGCCGGCGATAATCCGCACCCGTAGCAATCAGAACAGCTTTTGCTCGAAGAGTTGCCGAGTAACCTTCAATGTCGAGACAGGCGCGGTATTCGTCGTTGCCATCGTATTGCAATGAGAGGGCCTGCGCGGGTGTCGAAAATTTCGCGCCGAATCGATATGCCTGAAGTTGAGCGAGCCAGGTCAAATCGCCCCCACTTACGCCGGTTGGGAACCCAAAGAAGTTTTCGATTAGCGAAGACGAACCAGCTTGCCCGCCGGGAGCATAGCTTTCTAAAACGACCGTGTTCAAGCCGTCGGATGCGGCATAAACAGCCGCGGCCAGCCCAGCCGGTCCTGCTCCGACGATCGTCAGGTCTGACAGAATCTCGTTTTCATTTCCCGTGGCAAGCGGTCGAAGCAGACCGGCTTCCTGGGCCACCTCACGCAACGAAGGCTGGCGCAGGCGACGACCAGCCGGTGTGATTAAAACCGGCAAATCACGGATCGTTAGGTGGAAACGTTGGCTGAGTGCCTTTCCTTGTTCGCTTTCAAATATGACCAGGCGATGCGGAAAACGATTCTTGTCGAGGAAATCGTCCACCTTATGTCCAAGCCGCTCATCCTGCTGCGCCAGGACACGCATTCCAGCGAATTCGCGGTCCCGGCTGATCCGCCGGCGTCGCATAATCAATGCATCAACGATCGTTTTGCTAACATCTGGAATCTCGGCCAAGGCGCGCCTTAATTCGGCTGCGGGCACGTGAAGTATCTCGGCCTCGTCCGACGTCACGTGTGCCGAACCGAGGATCGATGTACCCTGCAACATCGATACGTCGCCGATGAAATCACGTTCGCGCGCGGTGGCGAGAATCTCTTCGGTGCCGTCGCGTTGCTCAAAAACTTCGACTTCACCGCGCAGGACAATCGTCAATCCCAAATCGCGCTGCCCGGCTTTGAAGATCACGTCGCCGCGATTCACGACGCGCCGTTGTCCCAAGGGTTCAAGCAGAGAGAGCTGGTAATCATCCAGCTTCGGAAAGGCAACGCTCTCCGTATGGCGATAGAACTGT
>DATLPS010000091.1:0-8580 GCA_035535575.1 Candidatus Limnocylindria bacterium | reverse complement strand
TTCCAGTCGCGCAACGACATCTTCGATGCGCATTTTGCCGATCGCGCATTTCACTAGCGATCCGACCATTAATCGGACCATCTTGTAGAGAAAGCCGTCGCCATCGAACTCGATGGTGACACAAGGACCTTTTTGCCGCACCCGCACAGAATAGATTGTGCGGATCGTGCTTTCCTCCCGCTCGCCACGGGACGAGTCCGTCCGACTGGCGGGCTTGCCGCGATTGGCAGCGAAACCGGCAAAATCATGCGTGCCAACGAAATGTTTGGCCGCCGTTTTCAAAATTTTGAGATCCAGCGGGGGCACAATATTCCAGGCACGATGGTATTCGAATGGAGGCAAAACCGGAGCGGACCAGATTCTGTAGCGATAGGTTTTTCCTTTCGCCGAAAGCCGCGCGTGAAAATTGTTCGACACATACCAGCAGCGAAGCACGCGAATAGCCGGAGGCAGTAACGCATTGAGCGCTTCGAGCCAACGCCCAGATGCCAAAGGTTTGGCAACATCGGCATGTGCGCATTGCGCGAGCGCGTGGACGCCGGCGTCTGTTCGCCCGGCCCCGTGAACGCGCACGGACTCGCCGGTGACGCGTTCAAAAGCGTGCTCCAGACGATCCTGGACAGTGTTGCGATGAGATTGGCTTTGCCATCCGGCGAATGGCGCGCCGTCGTAAGCGATCGTCATTTTCAATCGTCGCGACATGGCGATTGGTGATCAGTGAACAGTGATCAGCAGCAAAAATGCCGATTACTCATCACCGATTACTGATCACGTTTCCATTCCGCCTGCACGGCTCTGCTGTCGAGATAGCTTTGCAAAATCATTTGGGCTGCTACTTGATCGACATAACCGCGCGTCTGCCGCGTTTTCTTGCCTGCATCACGCAATGCGCGGTTTGCCGCGGCGGTGGTTAACCGCTCATCCCAGGTGATAACTGGGCATGGCAGTATGGCGCGCAGCTTTTCTACAAACTCGAGGACTGCAGTCGCGGCCGCTCCGATCTGACCGTCCATCTGCTTAGGTAACCCCGCAACAACATGGTCGACATTCTTTTCGCGGACGATCTCCGCGATGCGAAACGGCGCTCGCTCATTGGCTGGAATGGTTTCGAGCGGATGCGCAAGCAACTGCAACTCGTCAGAGATTGCTGCGCCGATGCGCGCCCGTCCAAAATCGAGGGCCAAAATTGGATTCATTGCGCGTCACATCATTGCAGCTCTGGCGGAATTTTGCCGATAAGATCCTTAATCCTTTCAGCTTCGTGTCGGTGACAAATCAACAGCGCATCTCGCGTCCGCACGACAATTAAGTCATGAACGCCGAGCAGCGCGATGCTTGTCCCGTCTTCCTCAAAAACTATGTTATTGCTGGAATCCAGGGTGGTGATGGCGCGGTTCGCGGCGTTTCCCTGTTTATCCTTCTCAAAGTAATTCGCGACTGCTCTCCAGCTTCCGATGTCATCCCAATCAAAGCTGGCTTCCACTACAAGGACGCGGTCTGCTTTTTCCATGATCGCGTAATCAAATGAGATGCGCGGCAGTTTGCTGAAGCGCTCACTCAAAGCCTTCTCGAAATTTCCCGGAGCGCCAACTTGGGAAATGAAATCAGCCAACTCCGGCGCGTGACGATTGAATTCGCGGAGCACTGTAGGCACTGACCAGGCGAACATCCCCGCGTTCCACCGGAAATTGCTCTTTCGCAGAAACGATTCGGCCAGATCCAGATTGGGTTTTTCGCGGAAGCGAAGGACCCGATGAATCGCGTCCCTGTCCGGGCGTTTCCGCAAATGCACCGGCTTACCTAGCTCGATATAACCGAATCCGGGACATGCCCATGTGGGTTTGATTCCGATAGTGACGAGCTCGCTTGTTTCCTCGGCTGCGTCGCTAGCCAGGGCGAGTGTTTCCTGAAAAGCCGTTCGGTTTTTAATGACGTGATCGGCGGGCAGGACGAGCATGATGGCGGCGTGATCGCGAGCTGCCACCCAGCCGGTGCCGAGCGCGACTGCAGCAGCGGTGTCGCGTTTGGCCGGCTCGGCCACGATATTCTCCTTTGGAAAATTGCTAAGCAATTTACGAACCGCACTTCCCTGTTCTCTGTTTGTTAGGATCAAAATGCGCTCGGGCGGGATAAAGCCTTCAAGGCGTGCCAAAGTTTCTTCGAGCAGAGTTTTGTTTGAGACGAGTCGCAGCAGTTGTTTGGGACGCGCCTGCCGACTTAAAGGCCAAAAGCGTTCACCGCTGCCACCCGCGAGGATGAGCGCATAGATCGAATCAGGCATGTCGGTGCAGAGAGGATTGCGTCACGAAAATTGCCGTTTCTTTTTCCCAAACGCGACGTATATGGTAGACGATGTCACTCCCGATATCCATTTCAAAAACTGCCGAACAGCTTCCCGTTGATCCGTTGCTTGTCGTCACGCGCACCGCTATCGGTCTTGGCTTGGGCCTGTTGATGGCCGATAAGATTAAACCCTCCATTCGCCAGGCAGCAGCTATAGCGCTCGTTGCGATTGGCGCTTTGGCGGCGGCACCGTGGCTCGTGAAAATCACGCTCGGACAGATTAATCGGCCCGAATCCGAATGGGGCAGCCGCGCCCGTCTGCGTTCTATTCGCGGCGATTCCGGTTATAGCTCCGATTCAGAATTCTACTAGTTGTCTGTAGCCGGGATCGCTGGTCCCGGCTTGGCAGTACAGAGACCCGGCATCAACGATGCCGGCTACAGAAATGCTTCGGCCACGGAATCTGCCAGTGCTTTGCCTTTTCTAGTTAGCACGAAATTGCCGTTCAATTCTCGGAGCACCCCGAGCTCAACGAACTCATTTGCTTCTTGCTTGAAACGTTTCAAATCCGCAGCAGAAACTCCATTGCGCGTGCGCAGGGAAAGCGCGATGCGCTCCGTCCGTTTCATTTCAGGCGTGAGAGTTTCCTGCGATCCGATAGGTGATTTTCCCGAAAGAAGACGATCGATGTATGTGCGATAATCACAGATGTTCTGCCAACGCCGCATACCGACGGTCGAAACCGCGCTCGGCCCGATGCCCAGATAATGTTTGGCGAGCCAGTAGGCGCGGTTGTGAACTGACGAAAACCCGGGACGCGCATAGTTTGAAGTCTCGTAGTGTTCATAACCGGCGTCGTCGAGCATCGACATGGCCGTCTCGAAAAACTCGGCGTCTGCGTCGGTGTCCTGCCGAAATTCGCCGCGTGCGTGGCGGAGAAAGAACTCCGTGTCTTCTTCATAGGTGAGGCAATACGCAGAGATATGATAAGGCTGGAGAGCGATGGTTTTGTCGAGCGTCGACCTCCATTGCTCGATTGTCTGGCCTGGTAATCCGAACATGAGATCGACGTTGATGTTCGAGAATCCAGCTGCGTGCAAAAGACGAAACGAGTGCTCGGCTTGCTTTGCGCTGTGTTCTCGCCCTAACAGCTTAAGTAATCTGTCATCCCATGACTGAACACCGAGGCTGATTCGAGTTACTCCCAGCTTGCGAAGAAGAGCTGCCTTGCGTGTTGACACGCTTCCCGGGTTCGCCTCGATCGTCCACTCCTCGAGAGATGAGAGATCGAGCTGTTCGCGGAAGCCGCCCAGAAGAAATTCCAATTGCGCTGTCGTAAGCGCTGTCGGAGTGCCGCCACCGAAGTAGATGGTTTCAGGCGATATCGCAAAACTTCTGTGCGCCTCGTGGAGATCGCGTAATAGGGCTTCACAAAATCGCCACGTCTGCGAACGATCGAGCAAATCTTTGTAGAACGCGCAGTACGGGCAGATACGCGCACAGAAGGGGATGTGAACGTAAAGGTGGCGGATAGGGGCTTCTGTAGCGGCAGGCATGTCGCCTGCGTTGGCGCCCGGTCCCGTAGCCGACACGGCTGCCACCACAGTGCCAGGGTTGTGATTCGTGCTGTTACTCATAGAATCCGTCACTGTGTGTTGTCATTCCGAGCGAAGTCGAGGAATCTCTGACTGCTAAGCTTGAGAGATGTCTCGACTTCGCTCGACATGACAAAACTGCGAAACGTAGCTCTTGTCCTATTTTGCGCCATTGCCTCATTGGTGGCGCAGGTGCCCCAGACCGCGCCGACACCTTCGATTGTGTATGCTGTGCATGATCCTGCTTCAATCAGAGATTACAAGACGAACCCGCGCGTCGTGCATGAGATGGTGAACCGGCTTGTTCTCGCCGTTACCGGACAATCTGACGTCTCGAAGGCGTGGGCATCTCTGGTTTCTCCAAACGACAGGATTGGAATTAAGATCTGTGCAGCGGGCGGCGACCTTTTCACCACGCACCACGATATCGTGAATGCAATTGTCGATGGGCTCGTGTCAGCTGGCCATTCCCGCAGAAGCATAATTGTTTGGGACCGGTCTCTGGGCGGAATCAAGGGAGCCGGTTATCGGCAAGGCATTGATGGTTACCAGCTACAGGCAACCGCGCCGCGTGACGGATATGATCCGAAAGCTGTCTTGTCGGCACCTTTGATTGGAAAACTGGTTTGGGGCGATTTCGATTACGCCGGTGACATAACGAAAGTGCCCGTTCTTTCCGACACTGAGAACACCAGCAATGTAAGTCATTTTTCGAACATCCTTTCGACCGGCGTTACGAAGATCATCAACGTGCCGGTGATGAGTATTAGTGAAACGAATGGAATCGCCGGTTGCATTTACAACATGACAATCCCGAACATCGACAACTGGCGTCGTTTTGCGCAGCGCTCACGTTTTGGCGCGGAAAGCCTTGCAGAAATTTATGCTAATCCACTCATCGCAAAAAAGGTCGTCTTCAATTTGATGGATGGCCTGGTCGCGCAATACGCAGGCGGCCCGCAGCCGCAACCAAATTACGCCGTTCATAATGCCACGCTGTATGCAAGCAAGGACCCGGTCGCTTTGGATGCTATCGCCTTGAAGCGCTTGGAAGAATGGCGCACACGGGCGAGTCTGCGGGCAATTGGGCAACAAGCAGCTTATGTGGGCTTTGCCAGCCAGCTCGGCCTCGGTAACTCAGCGCCCAATCGCATCGAGCTAAAAAATATCGCGCGATGAATTCTCGTCCTGTAGCCGCTGTCGCCGGCGGTCGTTCGCGGCGCTTAAGGACAGAAATTCTGCGCTCGGTCTCTCGCTCATTTTATCTTTCGATCCGATTTTTACCGGCGCAATTGCGCGAACCGATTGCGCTGGCGTATCTGCTTGCGCGGTCAACAGACAGCGTCGCTGACACGCCCGAAGTTTCTAATCTCGTGCGGATCGATGCTCTGAAGATGCTGTCGAACGGGATTCAGGGTAAAGCTTCGGGCGACGTCGTTATTGATCTGATCGCGTCGTTTGTCCCGCTACAGTCGAACAAGAGCGAACAACAGTTGCTTGAGTCTTTGCCGGATTGCCTCGATTGGCTCGAGCAACTCGAGGAAGCAGATCGCAAGGACATTCGGCTGGTGGTCGAGAAAATCACGCACGGCCAGATGCTCGATCTGCAGCGATTCGATAATCCTCACAAAGTTCGCGCGCTCGGCACCGCCGCCGACCTTGATGAATACACGTATCTGGTTGCCGGTTGTGTGGGTGAATTTTGGACGCGCCTCTGTTTTCGGCATCTTCGGAATTTCGCCGATTTAAGCGAGGACCAGATGCTGGCGCTCGCCAAGCGCTATGGGATGGCGCTTCAGTTGATCAACGTGCTGCGCGATGCCGGGTCCGATCTTCGAGCCGGCAGATGTTATTTTCCGGAATTCGAGTTAAATGCGGTGCATCTGACTGCGTCGCAGATTCTTTCCGAGCCAGAGAGCTTTTACCCGATCTATCGGACCTGGCTGGAGAAAGCGAAGGCCGGCGTGGAGTGCGGGATGCAATATTCGGCTGCGATTCAGAACCGCCGTGTGCGCACGGCCACGGTTTTGCCGGCGTTAATCGGCGTACGCACGCTTGCTCTCTTAAAGGAGGCTGGGCCGACGGTCTTGCAGCGCACATTGAAAGTTCCGCGTCGCGAAGTGCGCAAAATGATTTTATCGCTGGCAATCACCTTCGCATCGCACCGAATGATCGACGCTGTATATGCGCGTGCAAAGCTGTAGCCGTTGCCCTGTGGCCAACGCGGTGGCACGCATGTTGGTCATTTCAGCGGCGCTTCGCACCCGCCTTCGCCCCGACTTCGGTGTGCCAGGCAGCGAAGCGGCTACAGAAAATAACTTCGCTGCCGCTCGGTGATCGGTCGATCGAGTCGCTCCAGCACCAGGAGCATGTCTTCCCAGACTTTGCGTTTTTCCGAAGGCGCCTGGTTTCGGAGCAAGTAAGCAGGATGATACGTGATCATAAGTGGGATGCCGTTGTAAGCGTGCCAGTGACCGCGCAGTTCCCGCATCGTTCCTCGCATGCCAAGCAGACCCTCGACCGCGACTGCTCCGAGTGCGACCAACACTCTCGGTTGAATAACCTCGATCTGCTCCACCAGATACGGTCGGCAAGTCTGCATCTCTGTCGGGGTTGGAGCGCGATTTCCAAAACTCCCGGGCGCCGTGTCCGGCCGGCACTTGAGGACATTTGCGATATACACATCCTCACGGGCGAAATTCATTGCCTTGAGAATTTTCGTCAGCAATTGTCCGGCGCGCCCGACGAATGGTTCACCTTGTTTGTCCTCATCGAGGCCTGGCGCTTCGCCGATGAACATCAAATCAGCGTCCGGATTTCCTACACCGAACACGGTTTGTGTGCGCGAACAGGCGAGATGCGCGCATTTCGTGCAAACGCAAACGCGCTCGCGAATCGGCTCGAGTAATTCTGCTTTGCCTGTTGCCGGCTGCGGCCGTCGCTCCATGGGCGATGCAGAGGTTTCCCCCTGGAGAACCGCTGCAGAAAGCGTCACTTGCAACTGCGCGAGCACAGTTCTCGATGCGCGCGGGAAATGATCATTCGTCTCGCGAATTTTCGCCAGCGCTGCGATCACGAAATCGAGAGCCGGCTGCGTCATTTGCTCGGATGATGCGGAATTTTGCGCGCAGACGCAATCTCTTTGATGATGCATCGATGACCGCGCGGCTAAGCGACTACGACTACGATCTCCCGCGGGAATTGATCGCGCAGCGGCCGGTTCAGCGCCGCGAAGAGTCCCGCATGATAGTGCTCCATCGCGACCAGCAGACAATCGACCATCGCCGATTTCGCGAACTAAAAATGTTTCTGCGGCCGGACGACCTGCTTGTCTTAAACGACACTCGCGTTCTCCCAGCGCGACGATTCTCGGACGATCGCGCCATCGAATTCTTGTTTCTCGAACGCCTTGGCCCGAAGCGTTGGAAGTGTCTCGTCAGACCAGGACGCAAAATGCGTATTGGCGCGGTAACGAAGATCGACGGCGTCAGCTTGCGGGTTGAAGAGATCACAGATGGCGGCGAGCGCATCGTGACGCTAGATGAAGATGTCGATGTTTATGCCGGTGGCTCAATGCCGTTGCCGCCGTATATCAATCGGGCCAGCGATGACAAGGATGCGGCGCGCTACCAGACCGTTTTTGCGCGTGCGTTTGGGGCAGTTGCCGCGCCGACGGCGGGCCTTCATTTCACTCCGGAAATTTTGCATAAAATTCCGCACACATTTGTCACGCTGCACGTCGGGCCGGGAACATTTCTGCCGGTGCGATCAGAAAATATCGCCGAGCATCGCATGCATTCCGAGCGCTTCTCCATTTCGCCGGAAGCCGCAAACAGGATCAACAATGCGCGCCGGATTATCGCGGTTGGAACAACAGTCGTGCGCGCCTTGGAAACAGCGGCAGCTAAAACTCGACGGCTTAAAGCCGTCGCGTTTAGAAAGCGGCAGATTGAACCGCAGTCGGGCGAGACGGAGCTGTTTATCTACCCGCCTTATGATTTTCGAGCGGTGGATGTTCTGCTGACGAATTTTCATCTGCCTCGTTCGACTCTGCTAATGCTGGTGAGCGCGTTTGCAGGTCGCGAGTTTTTGCTCCGTGCCTACGGGGAAGCGATTCGCGAACGCTATCGCTTCTACAGTTACGGCGATTGCATGCTGATTTTATAGTGGCATTCCAGCACGAATCGGCACGAACTAAGACGAATGATCAGAATCCCGAAATGCCAAATGAGGAATGACGAAAAGAGCGGGTACAGCTGCTTTTTTTCTTATTTGTGTTTATTCGTGTTCATTCGTGGTTAAAAGAATTCAAATGCCCGATCAACCCAGAGGTGAGTTGGTCATCCAAACCATCGCCATGCCGAAGGATACAAATCCAAACGGCGATATTTTCGGCGGATGGTTGACCTCGCAAATGGACCTCGGTAGCGGAATTCTCGCGGCGAAAACCGCGCAAGCGCGGGTTGTTACCGTGGCGATGGAAGGAATGTCGTTTCTCGAAGCCGTGCGGGTAGGGGACACCGTCCGGTGTTATGCGCGAGTAGAGAAAATCGGACGGACCTCAATGACGATTCCAGTAGAGGTATGGGTAACGCGTTACATGACGGGCGAGGAACGCCGCGTCACGCATGGCGTCTTTACACTCGTTGCCGTCGATGAGTTCGGGAAACCGATTCCTGTAAAACGCGGCAGCGTGTAGGCA
>DATLPS010000090.1:0-5989 GCA_035535575.1 Candidatus Limnocylindria bacterium | reverse complement strand
TCCTATTCAGCTTTGATAAAACTAATGTCGCCGCTGCGCTCGATACGCGCCGTTTTTATCTTCGAGAGATCCTCGGTTTTCGCTTCGAGGCGCATATCTTCCTGAAGGTCATGCTCCGAAATGTGATTCCAAAGCATGTTCTTGCGCTGGAGCCTGCCGTTCTGCACGAGAACGGCCGGTTTTCCCTTCAACAAGATTCCAAAAAAATGCGAGTAGTACGCGGTAATACCGAAAAGCCGGTGCAGTAGCACCAGCACGAATCCACTGCCAAGCGTAGGCAAAAAAGCGGCTGATCCATTAATGGCGCGTGACAACATGGAACCAATAATAACAACCAAAACAGCGTCGAATGCTGTCTTCTCTGCAAGCGAACGTTTACTGCTCAGCCGCACCATTACGAGAGTTGCGATGAAAACGATTACGCCGCGTACTGAAACTTGGAGGAATGTTAACTCTTTTGGTTCGGTGCTTATGCCTAGCAACGTTTGAAGTAATTCTGAGAACGTATTCATAGCTAAACATTCTATCGCCGAAAGACTCGCTCTAGCGCTTACTCTGATCTTCCGAGAAGCCGAAATAAATCCAATGTCCACTCGGAATGCGTTCCTATATTGAGAAGCTTTAGACGGAGGTCGTTAATGGCAAGAGGAAGCTAAAAGAAATACACATCGAAGCAGAAAAGAAAGGCATCGAAGATTGAGAGAGGTTACAGAAAGCGCGGCGTCAGCAGCAAAGAGGCGGAGCGTCGCGCATGGGCAACCGTAAACAAATCAGACAGGGGCGGTCGGAAGAAAGGTGGAGGAGGTCGCGGAAAAAAGCGCAGCAAAGCGAGTTCCCGGAAGGGTGGACGAAAAGGCGGCCGCAAATAGTACTGCGAGTCTCCGGCCAGGGCACGTGCGGTTAACCATCCCGATGCGTCCGCGCATCAATTGGACGAAACCCACCGCCGGGCGTTCGGCCTCGAAGTCGAACGGCGAGCACGATTAGACGCTCAGGAAACCTGAACCGACTTTTAATTTGATCGGGTTCGTTTCTTTTGTGCAGCCTTGGCGCCTTCTTTGCCAAGAGCGGTCCGAGTCTTTCTTGGTAAATGCGCAATCGTTCTCTTTCGCCGTGCAGCATTCGCCGCTTTCTTGATGTTTCGTTTCGCAGCGGCTCGTTGCTTTCGAGTTGTCATATTTTGCGAACCACTGACTTGATTGAATAACTATCCTCAGCTTGACCTAGCCATTTACTACAGTGCCGCCGTTTGGATGTAAGACCTGCCCTGTCATGTAAGAAGAATCGTCGGACGCAAGGAACACATAGCTGGGAGCGATTTCCTCGGGTTGACCGGGACGACCCAGCGGAACGTCAGAGCCAAATGTTTCGACCTCGTTCGCGGGGAACGTCGATGGAATAAGTGGCGTCCAGACTGGTCCTGGCGCGACACCATTCACACGAATGGATTTGTCAGCTAACGCCTGCGAGAGCGAGCGCGTGAAAGACGTTATCGCACCTTTCGTCGAAGAGTAATCGAGCAGATGCGCGCTGCCTTTGTACGCAGTGACTGAAGTTGTGTTGATGATTACAGCGCTTTCCTTCAAATATTTCATGACTGCCTTGGTCATGAAAAAGAAGGAGAAAATGTTGGTCCGGAATGTTCTCTCGAGCTGCTTCTCAGTGATTTTCTCGATTGAATCCTGCGGATGTTGTTCGGCCGCATTGTTTACGAGAATGTCGACCTTGCCGAACTCTTTTACGGTTTGATCGACAGCTTTTCGACAAAAGTCTTCCTGACCTACGTCGCCTTCAATTAAGAGGCATTTGCTCCCGTGTTCTTCCACCAGGCGCTTGGTTTCGTTCGCATCCTTTTGTTCTTCGAGGTAAACGACTGAAATATCGGCGCCTTCCTTGGCGAAGGCGATGGCAACGGCGCGGCCGATCCCGCTGTCGCCGCCAGTAATGATCGCGACTTTACCTTGCAACTTTCCACTACCGTGATGCTTTTCGCCCTCAGCGCGCGGCCGCGGCTTCATCTTGTGTTCGCGGCCAGGCTGCTGTTTCTGGTGTTGTGGCGGTTGGAGTTTCTTTTCTTTAGGCATGGAACCTCCGCGCGCTGCAAGTCAATCCAGTATCTCAGCGTCGGCGCTTTCGCGTACGCGCTGCTTTCTTCGCGGCGGCCGAGCGCGACCGTGAAGAGCGTCGCCTCGCTATGCGCTTCGCGTGCGTAGACAACGCTCGCTTTGACGCTGAACGGCGGGTCTCGCGTTTGAGTGCGCGTTTCGTAGCGCGCGAACGTTTCGTCGCAGGCTTTTTGCGACGGCCGGCGCGACCTTTTGAGAGATCACGCTTCGCCTGACGTTTTGTTCGCCCTGTGCCGCGCTTAGGCGGCGGCAATTTTACTCCCGCGCGACGTGCCTTGGACAGACCAATGGCGATTGCCTGCTCCGGCGAGCGAGCGCCGTGCTCGCCTTCGCGGATGTGTTCCATTTCTTCGCGCACAAACTCGCCCGCTTGAGTAGAAGGTGATTTGCCTTCCCGCTCGTCTTCGCGTGCTCGTTCGATTGTTTCTTCTTCTGGCATATCAAGAAGTGTTTCGCTGCCAAGGATGGGTTTGGACGTAGCAGATTGCGGAGGATGCTCTCAGCACCGCACTCACAACGCGGGCTACAGACGCAAACTCATAAAACAATTGCGACTTAGCTCCGAACCCACTTAGTCTCAGCGCATGCGGACAATCCTCATATTGATTCTCATCATTGTATTAATCGGCGCGCTCCCCACCTGGCCATACAGCTCAGGGTGGGGCTACTACCCAAGCAGTGGGTTAGGTCTAATCCTTTTGATCGTGCTGATCCTCTGGCTACTGGGACGGATCTAACTGTCTCAACGCCTTTCGATCAGGTTTAATCAGCTGTTCTTCGCAGCGTCGCGCAGATGCTTAACGCGATCATGCGCTTGTTTGATCTCCGCGTATTGACGCGACACAATCTGTTGCACAGGCGCAGAGAGACCATTGTCTAGCGCTTTTCTGAATTCTTCCACCGCGGAATCTTCGCCGCGCTCGCATTCAGCCAAAACGGCATGGTCATCGCCTCTGGTCACAGCGGATTTGAGATTGATCCAGCCGCGGTGCAATGCGCCGGCGGCACTGCCGCTCATGTCCGACTCTCGTTCGTCCGGACTTTGAGCTTTGCTCCGCAGCTCGACCGCGAAGCGCGCACGTTGCCGCGAATATTCGTCGAATAGCGACTTCAAATGCGGGTCCTTCACGCCTTCCGCGGCTTGTTTGAAACCCTCCTGACCGTCTTTGAGCGTTTCGATCAAGTTATCGATAATTTTGTCTTCGCTTTTCATATAAAATTACTCGCATCCCACGCCATGTGCGCGTGTCTGTTTTTTTCACGAAACCCACAAAGTGGATACGATGTCGCGGGCGATGACTCAAAAATCGAATGAGTGATGATTTCGTAACGCCGCCCCAGGGCGTAACGATGTATAGCCGAGCGTTGTGCTGGCTCGACTTTTCTGGTCAGATCGATGGCCTGCCTCGCACGAGATTCACTACGAGGACGATCACTGCGATCACGAGCAGCAGATGGATCAAGCTACCGCCCACATGTCCCAGCAGACCCAACAGCCACAGAACAAGAAGAATCACAAATATAGTCCAGAGCATGAGCGTTTTTCTCCGGTCAGTTTGTTAACGATCAGGTGCAGCCCCACAATAGAAAGATCAAAAGCAAAATTGGAATCGGAATTCCGAGGAGCCAGAGCAAAATGTTAACCAGTTGCACCTGTTTGTGCGACTTTGTGTGTTTCTTGTAAGCGCATTTGAGATCGTGTTTGTCCATAGATTCGAATTCTGCGACGCGATCGGGCGTAGCTAAGTAGTTAATTCGTAGACTCGTCTTAATCCTCAGCTCCCGTGTCGATTTGCGTCTTCCGATTCGCTCGGGAAAAACGTCGCACTGCGGCTCCGTGAGCGAAACGGCCCGTTGCGCACGGCTAAAATGCGCATGCGCAGCGAACAATGAAAGATGACCAACGTTCCTTTTTGGATCGACAGCGCACCTATTCCGAAGTTTCCAAAGCTACAGAAGAACATAAGCGTCGACGTCGTTGTCGTGGGAGCCGGCGTTACTGGTATCACCGCTGGCTATCTCCTGAAAAAAATCGGGCTAACTGTCGCGTTAATCGAACGCGAGCGCGTGGCCTCAATCGACACGGGTCACACAACCGCTCACCTCACCTACATCACCGACGTCGAGCTGCAAAAGTTGGTACGCAATTTTGGCAAGGATCACGCCCAAGCCGCATGGGATGCGGGCGCAGCCGCGATTGATGAGATCGAGCGGATCGTCGCGGAGGAAGAGGTTGAGTGCGAGTTCACGCGCGTGCCGGCTTACGTGCACGTCCGTGTGGGCGGTTCTCCCAAGCAGGAGATTCCGTCGCTCAAGAAAGAGGCTGACCTCGCTGCGAAACTCGGATTCGACGCGGCTTACTTGGAGTCAGTCCCGTACTTCAATCTGCCGGCCGTCCGTTTTGCCAATCAAGCCAAGTTTCATCCGAGGAAATATCTTCGATCTTTGGTTAAGAAAATTCCTGGCAACGGTTCGCACGCTTTCGAGAAGAGCGCTGCGACCGAATTCGATGCGAAGCAGCGCCGTGTGAAGGTGAACCGCAATTGGATCAGTTTCGACCGCGTGTTAATGGCGACAAACAATCCACTTGTCGGCGTGTCCAGCGTTGTCAGTGCTACATTTTTCCAAACAAAGCTCTCTCTCTACACAAGCTATGCGCTTGGGGCTCGAGTTCGATCCAATACTGTGCCCGAAGCGCTTTTCTGGGATACCCGGAACCCTTATGATTACCTGCGTATCGACCGACATCGCGACTTTGATTACCTCATTTATGGAGGTGAAGATCACAAGACCGGACAAGAGAAGCAGACGCAAAAGGCTTATGCGCGGTTACTGGCACGTCTGAAAAAAATTGTTCCGGAGGCGCGCGTTGATCATCGCTGGTCGGGACAGGTTATCTGTACTCCAGACGGCTTGCCTTACATTGGGGAAAATGCCGAGCACCAGTTTGTGGCCACGGGTTATTGCGGCAACGGCATTACATTCGGAACGATAGCGGCAATGATGGCGCGCGACTGGACGACCGGACGAAAAAATCCATGGAGCGATCTGTTTGCGGTGGACCGGAAAAAAATCAAAGGGGCTACGTGGAATTATCTCCGGGAAAACAAGGACTATCCCTACTACATAATTAAAGATTGGCTCGCTCGTCCCGAAGCTGATTCCGTCAGAGAACTAAAACGTGGCGATGGTATGATCATAGGTTCGCGCGGCAAGAAACGTGCGGTGTTTCGCGACCAAAATGGGAAGCTTCTCCAGCTCTCGCCTGTTTGCACCCATCTTGGCTGTCTTGTCAGATGGAACTCAGCTGAATCGACTTGGGATTGTCCGTGTCACGGCTCGCGTTTCAAACCTGGCGGTGAAGTGATTGCTGGACCCGCTGAAGAAGCGCTGGCGCCGATTTGAATTTTGCCGCCTACCATTCACCCATGAAGGAGTTGGACTCGTATCTAAACGATCATCTCGCTGGCTCTGTCAGCGCGCTGGAACTGATTGGCCACTGGGCGAGTGCCCATAAAGGCGAGCCACTGGGCGCCTTCTTTGCGGACTTGGAAGCGGAGATCAAAGCGGACCAGGATAAGTTGTGCGAGGCCATGCGTTCCCTCTGCGTTGAAGAAAGCAAGGTGCGCCAGGCCGGGGCATGGATAGCGGAAAAGATTGGCCGCGCGCGATTGAAAATCGCAGGCGATGAGCCGGGCAGCCTGGGGCTGGTGCTTACGTTGGAAGGATTAATCATGGGAATTGTCGGGAAAAAACAGCTGTGGTGTGGGTTAGCGGGCGCGAATTTGCCGAGGCTGAGCGGCTATGATTTCAAGGAGCTGCAGCATCGAGCCGAAAAACAAATTGAACGAATCGAAGCCGAA
>DATLPS010000089.1:0-6357 GCA_035535575.1 Candidatus Limnocylindria bacterium | reverse complement strand
CATTGCGCCTGTACGATTTGGCTGCCGATTTGTCGCTGCGACTTGCGAGTTTGGGACTCGCGTGTTTTGCCTTGCTGGGGACCCGATACGATTTTGTTGACGGGATACGATTGGCCTGCTGTTGGCATGCGGCGTCGTGGATCGGTTCGCCAGCTGTCGGACAAACGCGTGTTGGTTGAGCCCAGAGGTGCGAGCGCCATTGTAGTAGGAGAACCGCTGCGGTGCCGGAGTTAATGCCCCAATGCTTCGGCCGTTAAACCGTGCGCCGCTGCCGGAGAACGCTGGCGCCGCGCGAAAGCCGCCACCGACATAGCCGCTGAAATGACCGCCGCCGAAGTGACCACCGCCGCCGAATCCGCTACCGCCGCCGCGAGGGCCCGCCCACGCCATCTGACCTAGCCCTACGAGAGCAGTGCCTGTTAAAGTGATTAATTTTATCTTTTTCATACCAGGAAATTCGGAGCCGATCTGCTCCTCGGCCATTGCGCGTCCGCAGGATTTTACAGTGCCACTCGGGAGATGATGCGCGTTATCTCTTTCGAGATAGAGAAACCGTCCGGCTCGTCAGGGCGCTTGCACCGCTGACAATCTCCTGGAGCAACCCGCTGGCGTTATCACGCATAGTGCTGTCCGCCAGCCTGCCGCTTATTAATGGGAATTCTTTGCGCATTCAGTTCAGCGCTTTACACAATCCGTTCAGCTGGCCGTCGGCTGCGGCAAGCCAAGCGACTGAAGCGTATCGGTCGATAAACTTCCGGTTACGTTCAGTTGATTGGCGATTTGGAACTTCGCCAGCGCATCACGAGTTGACGGGCCAAAAACGCCGTCGATAGAGCCATTGTAATAGCCAAGGTTCAACAACCGTGTTTGGACAGCCTGGACCGTGGCACTATCAGCCGGAGCAACGGTGTAATCAGTCCCGTTGTTATCGTATGGGTCAGTGTCGGTGTAGTAATCATATGGGTAGTAGTCGTTAGGGTAATAGGGAAGATAATCCCACGGATACCCGGCATCTAGTCCACACCAGAAGCCATCTATGAAGACAAAGAAGCGACCATGGTCAAAGTGGGCATGCCGCCGGTCCCAGTCGTTGTGCCAGTTTGCATCATGCCGCGCCACAATGTGATTGCGAACGTTGGAGACGCCCTGACCCGGTTGCCTTGCGACTGCTGCACGCGACGCTTGTTCGCGAGAAGCATTCGGCTGAGCCTGTGCGTGCGATGGACGCCCAAACGAAGAAAAGCGAGGTCCTGCACCCTCAAAGTTCGGAACACCAGCTCGGGAGCGCATCCCGCCAAAGCCCACTCCGCCTCCGCGGCTGCTAACACCACCTGCGACTTGTCCGCCACCATGGAACCCACCGCCGTGGAAACCGCCGCCACCGCCACCAAATCCACCACCACCACCGTGTCCAGCCGCCCATGTTATGGGACTGACCGCCACGGATGTGATGCCAACTATCAAAGTAATTATTTGTTTTATTTTCATATCTCAAGTTCGGTCCGCGCTTGCCTGCCAGCCATTACGCGTTCGCGGGATTTTACGGTGCTACTCGAGAGTCGCTTCCTAGTCTCTCCTTTGGGAGAGAAACGCGAGACCCTGCCCGCACGGGAAGATGTTCTTCAATCGCGTTGATCAACTCGGGAATGCTGACGGGCTTCGCAAGAAATGCATGCCCCTGGATATTGAGGCCACTCTTTGCCTCGGCTCTGGTTACTAGCGCTGTGAGAAATATGATCGGCGTGTTTTCCAATTCTGGGTCAGCCTGGATTCGTGCTGCGACTTCGCCTCCGTCCGTCTCTGGCATCACGATATCGAGTAAGATCAGATCTGGCCGGAAATTCACGGCACTTTGATGAGCTTTGGTAGCGTCGTTTTCTTCCAGAACCAGATAGTAACCGGTCCTTTCGAGAAGAACCTTCACCAAGTGAGTGGTGTCTCGGTCGTTATCGACAATCAGGATGCGCGCTCTTTCTTTCGTCCCCCAATGGCCCATTGAACCCGGCCCCAAAAAAGTAGCGTTGGTTTCCCGGGGAAGAAAATCTGCTTCGATTATCTTGTTCATATCTTTTCGATCACGTTGTTTTCTCTGGCTTTCCTAGGTCGTCAGCCAAGTGACGAACCAGGCGCCAAGAAATCCGATGATTAAGCCGATTAATGGGCTGGAGATGGCGAACCACAGTGGAATCGCCTCCCGTAAGGGGAGTGAATCATGTCTTCGCAAACGCCAGCGCGTGTGTCTTTCTGTGTTCGTATTCACAATTCTTTCGTTGTTTTCTGGTGCCTAATTAGGCGACCGTTTGATTCTTGTGCGGCGAAGAGAGTCCGAGCAATTCGGCAAGACGCGATTCGTAAGATTCGCACGTCGGACAATCACCGTTGGGCTCAACCCATTCGGGATGTTCGACGCGCAAGGCGTCATGTATCTTTCGCTGAAGTTGAGCGTAAGAGCGGATCTCGTCCGTCATCTTCGGAACAGCATTTGTTTTCATCACTCGAAACATCGGCGGTGATCGAAGCGCCGCGATTTCGCGTACGCAGGATTTTCCGGTGACACTTCGGAGGTGATTTGCAGTCTCTCTTTCGAGGGACCGAATTAAATCGAAAGAAGCAGGTCCGACCTAAAGCGAAAACGCCGCCGTTTCTTTTTAGGTTTTGAAATAGTGCGCGCTGTCGAGGTCGGAAATGAGGCCGGGCTGTGTTGGATGCCATCCCAGCTGTTCCCTGGTTCGTTGACTCGAGGCCGGGTTGTCGAGCGCTGCGAAATGCGCGAACCAGCTAAAGTGGTCGGCTGCCTCCCCAGAGGACTTGGCGACGACCGGCACGTTCAACCGGCGGCCGATCACACGTTGTCATAAACTTGCTGAAATTGCGGCCTGTGGGAAAAGCGTTTTCGCACCCCAAAACCAAAGAGCGCTGGGATTCAGACGGTTGGACCGCTCCGCTGACGTTGCATGATCTCTGTTGATTCAGGGAACCCTCTGTAAACCTGCTTGTACCTGATCGCTTGAGACAATTGGGGGCTCGTTTCTGTCACTTGCATAATCAGCATCCGCCCATCAGGGCTCAGCATATAGTCATTAATTCTGCGCCCGTATGCTGACTTGAAGATCTGCACCAGGTGTCTACCTGCCAGCTGCATGCTGACGTTCACCTTCCCTCCGTCAGGACCTACCCAAATGATGGGCGTTCCATTCGCAGGTGTCCGTAACACCGGTTGGTTGTCCACCGCAACGCTGAGTTCATTTGAAGAAGAAGCGATGGCGACCTGGTGGTAAGCGGGGTTTAGTTTCTTCAGCCTCCCTCGGGCGATGGGCTTCGTCAGGGAGTTCATATTCCCTATCGCCCCCTCGATAGCCTTGCTGATGTTGTCGCTATCGGCTTCGTCCAGGGTATACGTTCCGTCAAGGTCGTGCTTCTGTGCCGCAGCCGGCGTACCTGAGCTCAGAAAGATCGCGCTGCATAGGACGACGAGCCAAAGTGTCGATGCAAAGTGGTAGATGATCGCTTCGATAGGTCTGCTCATAGGCAGCTTTTTTTAATTCACAATTTCTGCATGTTTGCTTCGCCAGGCAGATTGGACGCCCGTTGGCTTGGAACCGTAAGCTGTGACCCGCGAAGCGCTCGCGCGGCTTGGCCGAGCAGCTCCGCCTTAGCGTCAAATTTAAGCTGATCGAAAACGAGGACCTCGGTGGCGATGAGCCAGATTGTGAAACAGACCATCAGCGTGCGGAGCGGGAATCCTGTTGCAGAGACAGAGTCTTGCATTTTCATGGTTGAAGATGGCGCCGCTCGATAGAACACCGCTATTTCGCGTTCGCGAGATTTTCCAGTACTACTGGCGAGGTTGTCTGTTATCCCTCGTTTGAGATAGAACGCGAGCAATCGCAGCCGACACGACCGCCGTTACAGCTGAATCAAACCGCGGCGTGTGGCGTTGGCAACGGCTTCAGTACGGCTGATGACATTCATCTTCGCAAAGATGGCTTTCACGTGGGATTTCACCGTGCCTTCACTTATGAAAAGTGCCGAGCCGATCTCCTTGTTGCTTTTTCCTTGAGCCATCAGCTTGAGAACATCGATCTCTCGCACGCTCAAAGTTTCGCCACTGACGCGTTCGGCCAGCTTCGCCGCGAGATGGACCGGGACACAGGTCTCGCCGGCGTGTACGCGGCGAATGCAATCCATTAATGCCTCGCGAGGCACATCCTTAAGCAGATAACCTTTGGCGCCAGCCTGAATCGCGCGATAGATGTCTTCGTCGCCGTCGAAGGTTGTCAGCACGAGGATGCGCGCGTTCTCGTCACCGCCTCGAATTTCCTTGATCGCGCCCACTCCATCGAGCTCGGGCATTCGCAAGTCGAGCAACGTCACATCGGGACGATGCTGTTTCCAAAGATCCACTGCCTGGCGGCCATTGCTCGCTTCTCCGACGACTGTCATATCTGCTCTGCGCTCGATTAATGAAGCCAACCCTTCACGCACGACGCTGTGGTCGTCCGCGATCAGCACGCCGATGCGAGGCCTCTTCGGTTCTGCAACTTTCGACGCTTTTCGCGAAACCGCCTTTGGTTTGTTTGCGGCTCTCCGGGACTTCGTCGCTTTTTTTTTGGATGTCATGAAATCGATTCGCCGTTCACGGGCAATATCACGGTGACCTCCGTGCCCTTACCGCGCGCGCTACTGATCTTCAGTGTCCCGCCCATTTGCTCGACTCGTTCGCGCATGCCTGCCAAACCGAATCCGTCATGTCCGTCTTTTATTTTGAATCCGTCGCCGTCGTCCCGCAGTTGCAGGCGAAGTTCCTTTGTATTGAACGTCAACCTGGTTTCAAAATTGCGCGGGTGCGCATACTTGAGAGCGTTGGTCAACGCTTCCTGTCCGATATGCAGGAGATTTTCCTGCCAAACCAACGGCAGATGGCGCATTTTGCCATGGAGATTGAAAGTCGTGTGAAGCGCAGTGCCGGCAGTTGTGTTCTTAATGAGTCCTTTTAGCGCGTCCCAAAAGTTGGCTCCTTGCAAAGCCTGCGGCCGCAACGCGTGAACCGATCGGCGTGCCTCGTTCAAACTCCGCCGTGCTAATTCGCCAGCGCGCTGTAAATGTTCGTTCGCTTCTTTGCGACGGCAACACGCGATCGCGTCTTCCACCGCCTCTAATTGCACAATCACCCCAGTGAATCCTTGCGCCAGCGTGTCGTGGATGTCTCGGGCCATCCGGTTTCGTTCTTCTAAAATGGCTGCCTGGCGGCTTCGCTCGGCAAACTCATTGAGTTGAATCGCGAGCATCGCCTGGTGTGCCAGCGCTTGCGCTAGTTCGATCTCTTCCGGCCGATACGGCGGCCGGTCGCCGTGACGAATCCCAATGAACCCTTTCACCTGACCGCCGACCAGCGTTGGAATTCTCAGGAACTTCTTCGTTCCTCCAGATTTCAAATATTCGCGAAGCTCTTTTGAAATGTCAGGATCACGATCGACGTTTTCGCAAGCCACCGGCGCCCCGGAAAAAAATAGCTCACGAAGTCCGGGGTCTTCCTTCCATGATGAAGGACTTTTAACGAATGGATGTTCCGGATCAGCCTTTGCAAAATTTGTACCCTCAGCCCATGCGCGTAAGACGAGCGAATCATTCGCTTCGTCCAGCAGCCAAAGAATCACACTTTGCGCAGACAGGAGGCGACCAATTGTGCTCAGCATTTGCCCGAGGAACTTGTCTGGCGCTGGCGCAGTGGCCAGAACATCAAGGCTGTAGGTCAGTGCTTCCACCTGGCCGCGGGCGACTTGCTCGGAACCACGCAGAGCCTCCTCGGCACGATCACGTTCAATCGCAACCCGTACCAGGTGTGCCGCTAACTCGATCAACTCGAGGTCTCGCGAGGTGGGAGTTCGCGGTTCGCGATAGTACATGCAGAAGGTTCCCAGGACTTTTCCTTTCGAAGAAAGTACTGGATTCGACCAGGAGGCTCGCAGCCCGTGTTTTAGTGCTGCTGCGCGATGCTCCGGCACGTTCCACAGCGCGTCACTCGCGATGTCGGAGACTATGACCTGCGTTCTCCGATATGCCGCAGTGCCGCAGGACCCGGCACACGGTCCAATTGGCAGAGCTTCCATCTGCTGCGTCCATTCCTTGGGAAGACTCGGTCCTGCGACGGAATTCAGATGAACACCATCAGGATTTAGCAACAACACCGAAGCGAGCGTGCCGGGCCGCTGCTCTTCGATAATTTGACACAATGCATTCAGGATCTCTTTCAGCGCAACGCCAGTGGCGATCATTTCAAGAAGCCGTTTCTCCCCGGCCAGCAACGCTTCCGCTCGCTTGCGCTCGCTAATGTCGCGCAGGATCGCCTGGAAATAT
>DATLPS010000088.1:0-3317 GCA_035535575.1 Candidatus Limnocylindria bacterium | reverse complement strand
TGAACTCGAGGAGCGACGGCCGAATCAACTCCGCGATCATTCCGCTGTGCGGCGACTTTGGTTTTTTGCAAACCTGGCAAATCAATGGTGCGGTGCTCATCGGGATTTCGCTGCCGAATTAAACCGCTTCTGCGCCGTTGTCGATTCCATCTTTAATCGACGGATCTCGTCACGCGTCGCAGAGCTGCGTTCTCCAATTGCATCAGATCAGGTCGTTCTTGAAGTTTCCGCTCCGCAACGCAGTGAAAATGGAGGGGTGAGCTCCCGCGAATTCTGCTCTCCTGTGGTTTGTCGATTCCATCTTGAACGAATCATTGAAAGTACCGACCAAAAGCTCGCCTCTCCCTTTGCCAAGGGAGAGGATTAAGATGAGGTTTCGACGAGCACCGCTCCTGGAGCGCGGGGAGTATGTGTTTAGCGCCGAAGGTGCAGCCTAAATATCAGCTCGCCGCGGCGAGAATAGAATAAAAATCACCATCAGCGCTGAAACCGCGAGTCAAGCGCGGCGCCTGGCATGGTGCCGCGTACGATACGGCCGGCGGCGTTATGAGTTGCGCCTTGGCGTAGGATTCGATCTTGAATGGGGTTCGGGAACCTCACACCTTATGGCGATGGAAGAATCCGAAGTCCCTCTCGAGCATTTGCACGAACACGTAAAGGAGACCGCGGAACACGGCGGCCCCACGTGGATTTCATGGGTCGCGTTGAGCACCGCTCTTCTTGCGGTCCTGGCTGCGATTGCGGGACTGCTCTCGGGGCGCCACGTGAACGAGGCGATGATGAATCAAATCGAAGCGTCCGATCAATGGAGTTATTATCAGGCCAAAAGCATTAAAGCTTCGCTACTTGACGCAAAAATGTCGCTCGCCGGCGCATCTAACGAATCGGACCAATCAAAGCGCGATCGCTACGAGAAAGAGCAAGAAGAGATCAAATCGGAGGCCGAGCACAAGGAAGCCGCGGCAAAATCAAACTTTCACAAGCACGAGGTGTTTGCAGGCGGCGTAACGATGTTCCAAATAGCGATAGCCATCGCGGCAATCTCCGCGCTCACAAAAAGACGCAAGTTCTGGATCGTGAGCTTGCTTTTCGGTGCAGCCGGCTGCGCCTTTCTCATCCTCGCCGCAATCACCAGATAGGGGCGATTGATCGATTCGGCTTCGCTCGGAGCCGGCTCTCAACCGGCAGCCGTTCCTTTGCGCTCTCATTTAGCAATTGGGACCTCGAAAGTCCGCGTCCGCACTTCCGGCGCGATCGTCGGAACAAATGTCCCTAGGTGAAAATTCTCCGAGAAATCAGGAACTCTGCCCGATAGACAGAGTCCCTACGAGTCCCTATTCTGGACCAAATTATCCCCCCGGAACATTATCCCCCCGGAACAACAATTTTTCCGATTCCGAACATATTCGAGAACGTCGGCTGGCAGGTTCCACAGAGCGAAGGGGGGCAAGCTCTGTACAGTCTTCGCAAAGGTGCAGCGTCAGGCCGCACCAGCATCTGCTTGGATCTTCTTCAACAAAGCAACCCAATTAACCAGCTAGCTTCGAGAATTCTTCTGATTCCGGAAAATTTTCGAGAACTTCGTCCCCCAAGATTGAGTCAATCGCCCCTACCTATTAAACGTTGCGACGAGACCAGCGTCTTGACAGCGCCCATAAATATGGGCGACAATCAATTTTATGAAAACGACACTCGAAATTCCGGAGCCGCTCTTTCGCAAAGCGAAAGCCACTGCTGCCCGGCAGGGACGCACCCTCAAGCAGCTCGTTCAAGAGGCACTGTCGGAAAAGATCGCGCGCGTAAATGGCGCCAGCAGTCAGCAAAAGCCATGGATGGTATTGGCAGGCGGGCTGAAGCATCTCCATAACGAAAATCGCCGAATCGAGCGCGTGATCGAGGCGGAGTTTGAGACCATCGAGCCGGAAGACCGGCAATGATTCTCGACACGAACGCGCTCTCCGCATTTGCGGATGGCGTGCATGCAGTCGTGCAGCAGCTCGGTAGTGCCGACGAGCTTCACGTTCCGGTCATTGTGCTGGGAGAGTACCGGTTCGGCATCGCGACTTCCCGTCGCCGGCGTGAATACGAAGCGTGGCTGGCGCGCGGCCGTGCGTTCTGGAACGTGCTTCCCGTGGTCGAGGAGACTACCGTGCACTACGCTTCGATTCGCAAGCAACTAAAGGAAGGCGGGGCGCCGCTGCCTGCCAACGACGTTTGGATCGCTGCCCTGGCGCGACAGCACGAGCTGCCGGTTCTGAGCCGCGACCCTCACTTTGACATCGTGGCCGGTCTCACTCGAATCTCATGGTAGGCATTTGGGCCGCTGTTGCGCAGCAATCTGCGGCGCGGCAACGCGATCGACCAAGGCAAGGCAACAGCTAACATCTGTCGCCCGGGAGTAACCCGCGCTCGCCGAGCCATGGCAAGGAGCGGCGTGCGCGTGCGACGCGTTTGAGGCCAAATGGTTCAATCGCTTTGCTGCGAATGTGCGCGATGGCTTCATCTACCGAATTGGTCGCGAAAATCAGGCTTAGATCGGCTTCGGCGATCATTCCGCGGTGCGCCATTGTGTTCATGAAGTCGATCAGTCCTTTCCAATAGTCGGTTCCCATAATTACGACTGGAAAGTTTTTTATCTTCGCGGTTTGAATCAGGGTGAGCGCTTCGAACAACTCGTCCAACGTGCCTGCTCCGCCGGGCATGACGACGAAGGCGTAGGAATATTTCACAAGGAGTGCCTTGCGGACGAAAAAGTAATGCATCCGCACACAGACATCGAGATAAGCGTTCGCCGCTTGTTCGTAGGGCAGCTCAATGTTGCACCCGACCGAGCGGCCACCGGCTTCTTTGGCGCCGCGGTTCGCCGCTTCCATAATTCCGGGGCCACCGCCGGTCATGACTGTAAATCCCAGACGCGCAATTGCTGCGCCCATTTCCCTGGCCAGGTCGTAGTTTGGATCGTCACGCGGAATCCGGGCTGAGCCGAATACGGTTACACACGGACCGACGAAATGGAGTGCGCGAAATCCGCGCAGGAAATCGCGCATGACTCGCAAGAGAGTGAAAAATTCAGCGAAACGTGAACGCGGTCCTTCGAGAAAAATTTCGTCCGCGCATTCGGGAGGTGCGGTTAGCGCCGAAGTCGCTTCAACGAGCGGCTCGCTGAGGGAATCGTTCTTGTTCTCCACAACCCCTCACCTTAGTCCTCTCCCCTCACGAGGAGAGAGGCGGATTACGCTTCGATTCAACTGAATTGCCATTCGCAGAGGGTTTAGGGGTCGCAATGTGCGCAAGCAAGCTCTCATTAGTGCCAGGCG
>DATLPS010000087.1:0-6160 GCA_035535575.1 Candidatus Limnocylindria bacterium | reverse complement strand
CGATTTCTTCAGTGCCAAATTGTCAAGAGTTTCGACGAATGACATCAGAACAATTTCATGTGCAGGCCTACGATTCGCAAACAGCAATCAACTCTTCGGGTTTCAGAGGACCAATCAGCAGTTCGGCGGTTCGAAAGCCTTCCATTTGTCGTGCGCGTACCAAAAAAAACGGCGTCCGGTGTTCCGGACGCCGCTGTAGTAAATGTTATTGCCGATGCTAAAAGGCGAAATTCACGCCGGTACGGGCCATACCGAAGTTGTTCTTCGGCCCATCGACAAAATTCCAGCTAAAATCACTGACCCAGCCAATATGTGGGGTGAGGCGGATTTCCATGCCGCCGCCGACCTGCCCGATTGCTCGCGTCTCGGCATCCGTATGACCAACTGTCTGCAGAATGTCGAAGCCCTCGCCGCCTTGGGCGATGGTTCCGCCTTCGCGGAGGAACCGATTTTCCGGCCTCTGGCCACCGCCAAAGATCGCGCCACCTCCACCAAAAAGGTACGGCGAAAAACGCGTGCAGGGGATCGGGTAACGCAAGGTTAGAGTTCCCAGCACTGCACCGATCGCGTTGCTCTCGTGGTGAACGCTACTTTGAAAGATATTGTCGCTGAAATCGACGAAGATGTCTTGCCGTGCCTGCCTAGCATCAACGGCCCAGCCTTCGATCCCGACACCGATGTAGCGCATAAAGAAATACTTGAGATCGATGCCACCACCCCACGCGTGATCGGCCTCGAGATAGCGGTCATTTTCCCAATTGTTTCCTGTGAAGACGTAGGTGCCCCAAAGCCCAATGTTAAATTCTCTATCTGCGTACCACTCAGGGCAAGGCGGCGGAGCAGCTACCTGTTTAATTTCTTTCCCGGAATAGCCAACCCCGGCAAAGGCAGCCGAAGCGATGGCACCACACCCTAACAGGCACAGTACTAATCTTTTCATTTATTTCTCCTTTTGGTTAAGTTTCCGCTTACTACTCCAAACATGTTGGAGCAGTCAACAACAAAATTCGCTCCCTGTCTGGATGCCGCGATTCTGAGCCGAGCGACGAAATATTGCAAGTCTTTTTTACGCCGACTTAGGATTTCAATTCCGCGCCGGTAGTCGCGTCGGTAATGATAAACTTCTCGTGGTGAAAGGTGGGGTCGCCGCGAAACATTAGGCGGCTGGCGTAGCGGCGTTCCAGCTCGACGAGTAACTCTTCATCTTCCTCTTTTAATCGTTTCAAAACGTCGGGGTTTAGAATCACACGGATCTCGTGAATGCTATCCTGGTATTTGCGCATGACGGTATTGAGGGTCCGATGTAATTCCACGCTTGTGGTCATGGAGGTTTTCACAACGCCGCGTCCCCCACAGTAGGGGCAATTTTGATAGATCGTGTCGCTCAGGCTTTCCTGTGCTCGTTGACGGGTCATCTCCATCAGGCCGAGTTGTGAAACGGGAAGGACATGCGTCCTGGCCTTGTCGCGGGTGAGTCGCTCCTTCATTAAGTTATAGACTGCCTGCTGGTCTCTACGGCTCTTCATGTCGATGAAATCGCTTATGATCAGACCACCGATGTTACGCAATCGAAGCTGGCGGGCGATTTCATCTGCCGCCTCCAGGTTGGTCTGCAAAATTGTTTTCTCCACATCGCGCCCGCCCTTGTTGCGGCCGGTATTCACATCGATCGCTACCAACGCCTCGGTCTCGTCAATCACGATATAGCCTCCACACTTCAACCAAACCTGGCGGTGAAAAGCATCGTCAATTTGTTTTTGCACCCCGTAAGTCTCGAAAATCGGCGTCGCACCATCATAAAAATGGACCCGATTCCGCGCGCGCCGGGAAATCTGGTCAATCATTTCCGTCATCCTGTCCGTTGAGACGTGATCATCGCAAACGACTTGGTCGATTTCTTCGGTCAGAAAATCGCGCACGGTTCGCTCGACCAGATCAGGTTCCTCAAAGAGGCGGCAAGGAGCTGGTTCCTCCCGAATGGCCTGGTCGACTTTAGCCCACTGATCGAGCAGGAAACGCAGATCCCGAACGAAATATCTCGCACGCTGGCCTTCGCCGACAGTGCGAATAATGACTCCAACACCTTCGGGAATGTCCAGCTCGCGCAGAATCTTGCGCAGTCGCTCGCGTTCTTTCGGGTTCTCTATTTTTCGCGAGATACCGCTATGATCGCTGAACGGCATCAGAACCAGGTAGCGACCCGGAAAGCTGAGATTGGTTGTCACCCTCGGTCCCTTCGTACCAATCGGACCTTTGGTTACCTGCACAATTACGTCGGAGCCGACCGGATAAATGCCGGGAATGTCTTTTACCGTGATTCGTTTTCGGGGCCGCTTATTCCCTCGCCGGTCGATTTCTTCGATCCCGCTGTCAAGGGCGGCCGGAATCGCATCCCAAAAATGAAGAAATGCGTTTTTTTCGAAGCCGATGTCAACAAACATCGCCTTTAAGCCCATCTCGATGTTCTTGACCCTGCCCTTGTAAATGCTGCCGACGATGTTCCGCGAGCTCTTACGCTCGACGCTGTACTCCTCCAGGCGGCCGTTCTCGAGTAAGGCGACACGGGATTCGAGTTTTTCGACGCTGAGTATGAGCTTGTTGCCGGTCTTTCGAGACGAAAGACCCAAAATCTTTTTTACCTTGTCTATCATAAAAGTGAAGAGGTTGACTGGTCATGAACCAGGCCGCCGAATCCTGCCGCAGTGTTTCTGATTGGCGATTCATTGTGTGTGTCAGCGCCGACGGCTGGGCGGCGGGGGCGCCGGCGCAGGCGCCGGTCGCGGGTGCGCTCCAAAGAGCCGTTGAAAGAAATTGCGGGGGGCTGGTGGCGCAGCCGAAACCGCTCGGGCCACAGGAGCACTCGCTCGCCGCCGGACTTTCCCTTGAGAATCTGCTTCCGGTTCGACATCAGGCGATGCGTCTGAGCTTGCCATCTGCGCAGTGGCATTTTGGGAGGCGGGTGCATCTTCCTCGTCCTCGCTTCCGAGATTCCCTCCTTTGTCGTGATAAGTCACCGCCTTGATCAATTGGAGTGGATTGGCCTTATGCGCGGGTTGGAGCCAGGCCACCTGCATGTCGAATTTGCCTTCATCCATCGCGAGGGAGCGCTCCAGGATTCTGTCCGCGATCGGGCCCGCGACTTCGCCGCCGTGCCCGGAGGCGCCCTGCACCATCACCGCGACGACATACTTCGGGTGGTCAAAAGGCGCGAAACACGCAAACCACGCCACGTTTTCCTCTTGTCCACGCTCGGTGGCCTGCGCAGTGCCAGTCTTCCCCGCCACCACCCAATCTTTCAAACGCGCTCTGCCACCGGTTCCTCCATCTTCGTTAACAACTTTCCAAAGGCCTTTGCGGACCAGCTCGATCTTATCAGGCGAAATTTCCTTGCGTAAGTCCGATCGCACTCGCGGGGTCTGAGGCACGGCGACGTTGCCATGCTCGTCGAGCACAGGCGAGCCGTCTTGTTTCAAAACTCTATCAACCAAGCGCGGGTAATAACACACGCCGCCGTTTGCAATCGCCGCATAGGCCATTGCCAATTGCAAGGGCGAAACAAGCGTGTATCCCTGGCCGATTGAAACATTGGCAGTTTGAGCTTGTGACCATCTCTCTTGCGGATGATGGATTTGCATCCACTCGGGCCCCGGCATGTTGCCAGTTTGTTCGCCCGTCAGTTGCAGACCCGACTCTTCACCCATTCCCAACATCTTTCCGACAGCGTCGATCGACTGAATGCTGGCTGCGTTACCGTACTGATAGAAAAATGAGTCACACGACACCTTGAGCGCATCGGCGAGTCCGATGGTGCCATGCGTATAATGTTTTTCGGCTACCCAACATCGGAAGAAGTGATCGCCGTAACTCACACCGCCACCGCAGCTGTACTTGGCGCCCGCGAGATTTTTTGTGCCCCGCAGGCCGGCGAGTGCCGTGATCAGCTTGAATGTCGAGCCTGGCGGTAGGCAGCTAATCGCGCGGGCGACCAACGGATCGCCCTCGTCTTTCTGCAGCGCCTTCCAATCTTTCGCTTTGATGCTCGGAATAAAAGTATTCGGATCGAACGACGGAACAGACGCCATCGCCAAAATGTTACCGTTGTTTGGATCGACCACGACCGCTCCGGCCCGGCTGACTGCGCGGAGCGCTTCCTCTGCTATCGCCTGAATGCGCGCATCGATGGTCAGGAAAACGTTGGCGCCTTGTTGCGGGGGATCTTCGCGAAGCACACCCTCAATCGTCCCCTTGGCATTCTTGCGCAGATAACGCACGCCAGGTTTGCCGCGCAGGTATTCGTCCATCGATTTTTCAATGTTTGATTTTCCTTCCACATCCTGCTGATAGAAGGTGAACTTTCCTGCTTCCTCCTTATCGATGTCGTTAGGTATACCGACATAGCCAAGAATATGAGCCGCGAGCGCGCCATAAACATAGGAGCGCACCGGTTTGATCGCGATATCCACTCCTGGCAAACCGACATCGTGCTCCGAAAATTTTGCCATTGTGGGAAAATCGATGTCCTTGATGTATGAGAATGGGACCTCGGTGTCGTTGCGATAATGTCGCTGCAGCTTCTCTGCGTTGTAGTCGCGCGCCAGGTCCAAGTCATTAAGACGTGGGACGATGCCGTGGTTGACAATTCTAATAATGTCGGGCTCCTTTTGATCTTTCGGCATGCCGTTGATGATCGCTCGGTATTCACTCAGGGGCGGTGAACCAAAGCGCTCACGATAGCCTTTTACCATCTCCGGCAAATAGAAGTCGACCTCATAGCTGGCGCGGTTTTGGACAAGAGTGACGCCGTTGCGGTCTTTGATCTCTCCCCGCACGGACGGGATGCGCACAGTTGCTTGGGAACTGCCACGAAGCTGTGAAGTCCATTCCGCGCCATGCGCCACTTGTATCCACCAGAGTTTGAGGCCGAGAGCCCCCATGCCAAGCAGCATCATTAAGGCCAGAAATTGGATCCGCACACGCGAACTCAAGCGGCCTTTGCTCATTCGAATCGCCCCCTTTCGGGACTGTAGGGATAAGCGCTCATGCGTCCCAGCCATTGGAGAAGCCAGAACACGATTGGCGCCATCAGCATGGCAACGATGCCTGGCGCACCGATTTGCCACCAAATTTCACGGCTAAAAACAAGCGAACCGCGTCGAAATGTGATCATCAGGTATTGCGCCAACACTATCAATGAAGTGAAAATGCCGCTCAGGATGCAATGCACTTCCCAGTGGCCACGAGCAAAGAGCGGTCTGAGCCCGTGCATTACTCCCGCTAGCACACCGTAAAGCAGTATCGACGATCCGGCTGAAACTTCAACTTTGCCACCAATCACTTGCACGGTCAGCGCGTCCAACAAAACCCCTGCGTAAAATGCAAGCGCCAGCATCAGGGGAAACGGCAGGGCCATTGCTCCATAAAAAACAATTACAGGCACAATATAGACGTGCGCGCTGTAGAGCCACGGCAACGCCGGGATGAAAAGCTCGGCAATCTGCGCCACCAGCACTAAAAAAAGCAGAAGAAAAAAGAAGATCATCTCCGCCCCGTTACTACGAACACATCCTCCAGATGCGAGAGATCGACCGCTGGCGTCAGTTGCGCTTGTCCATCCAGTTCTCGAACGCGATAACTTTTTACCCCGGCGATAAGCAAGCCCGACGGGAAAACACCGCCTACTCCGGACGTATAAACTTTCTGGCCCGGCTTGAGGTCAGCCTGCTTCGATAAGAAATTCAGATCCAAAAGCGGTGTCAATCCCGTTGTCACTCGTTCGCCAGAGACGATCCCCTGCTCGCGACTTCCTTCGACCGAGGCCGCGACCCGGCAGTTTTCATCTGAGACCAACAAAACAACCGAGATGCCGTCGCTTACCGTAGTCGTTTTTCCCACGAGGCCCTCATCGGTTACCACCGGCATATCCGTTTCGATGCCGTCTCTTCTGCCGCGATTGATCGTGACCGTTCGCCACCAGGTCGAGGAATCGCGCGCGACAATTTCTGCCGCGATCAGCTTGAACACCGAGCGCTCTCTGTAATTCAACGCGTGACGCAGACGATTTACTTCGTGCTCCACATCTCGCAAACCCTTGTTGGTCGCACGCAACTCCCTATTTTCGACCTGAACCGCCGTATTCTCATGCTCAAGTTGCTCCAGCGAC
>DATLPS010000086.1:0-77579 GCA_035535575.1 Candidatus Limnocylindria bacterium | reverse complement strand
GCCGGAAGCCATACGCCGCCCAGACTGCCAATCGAGATTGATGCCGAATATAAGAACGATCGGCTACTGATCTCCGTAAGCGATCGCGGTCCGGGGATTCCAATAGATGCAGCTGAGCGACTATTCGAAAAGTTCTACAGGAGTAACGATCACAAAACAGGCGGCCTCGGGCTCGGATTATCGATTGCACGAGGGTTGATTGAAGCGCACGGGGGCAGGCTCACGGCCGAGAATCGAGACGGAGGGGGCGCACGCTTCACCATTACGCTGCCGGTTCACGTGACGGATATGAACGCTATGGAAGCGGCTTCATGAAATCAGCTCGAAGCGCGCTGATCATCGACGACGAAAAGCAGATCCGTCGCCTGCTCCGCCTCGCGCTCGAAGGAGCAAATCATAAAGTCTACGAAGCCGAGACTGGACAAGCTGGCCTGACAGAAATCGTTAACCGTCGGCCCGATGTAGTTTTACTCGACCTTGGTTTGCCGGACATGGAAGGCGCAAAGGTGCTGCGACGTTTGCGAGAGTGGTCAGATGTGCCGGTGTTGATTCTCTCCGTGCGGGACGACCCCGATGAAAAGGTCGCCGCGCTCGATGCCGGCGCCGATGACTATGTAACCAAACCATTCGACACTGCGGAGTTATTGGCTCGCGTCCGCGCGGCGCAACGCCGCTCGCTCACGGAAACCGGTGACCCGGTTTTTAACTCCGGAGCGCTATACGTCGATTTCGCAGCGCGCCAGGTAAGGGTAGGTGGCGAGGAGATCAGACTAACGCCGACCGAATACTCATTGTTGCGCGTGCTCGTGCAAAACGCCGGAAAAGTTGTGACCCATCGGCAATTACTTCGCACCGTTTGGGGAGAGAAGGCCGAAAGCCAGGCGCAGTATCTTCGCGTTTACGTCACGCATTTGCGCAAGAAACTCGAAGCCCGCGAGAATGCGCCGCGGCTCATCAAAACAGAAGTCGGAATAGGGTACAGGCTTTCGACGGAGCACCAATAGGATGCAGGGAGTTCGTGGAACGTTAATAATCTTTTAGCGTTTTAGAGGAAGATTTTAATTAACGGTCGCGCTGAAGTCCGGACGACGCTTTAGGAATGAAAGCGATCGCGGTCATTTTCGTCCGAACCCGTGACGTGAAACTACCCGCAGGACAGCCGACCGTCGTTCCGATCAGCGAGGGCTCGCAGGGAGTCGCCGTTTTAGGCGGTAACAAAACAAACCGGGCAGACAAGTCGACCATCCATAATGACTCAGTGCCGCCGTTTTGGACTTGGTTTATCGAAAACCCGCGGCCCCACTCTTCGAGATCTTTCCGTAGCCTTGCGGATTTGACTTCCGCAGCGTGAGGCGCCTCGTCGGCCGAGTGCCGCTCGTTTGGGTCGAGTTAATTGAGCTCAATCAAAGTTGAACGTGCTTGCCGCGTGCAGCGACAAAATCCAATCGGACTTTCCCGCACAATCGTCAGGAATTGAGTGGCTATTTCGAATTCTACGACGCGGTCGATTCGGGAACTTCGATCGGCACACTCGACACTGGTTTGACTTATCAAGTCACCCCGGACTTCTCAGTTGATGTGGATTCATTCTTCGGTTTGACCCGGAGCTCGGACGATTTCAACTGCGTAATCGGTTTCGCGCGCCGATTTTAACATTGAACGTAACGCGATGATACCAACCAACGTCAAACGTCCGCGCAATGTGGATTGGAAGCGCGCGGCAGCAATTCTTTACGGCGATTGGGGTACGAGCAAGGCTTATGTGATTGGGCTGGCATTCGCCGTCGCTGGTTACGCTTCATTTTGGCTGATCGCAGCAATGTGCGTCCTGACAGCGCTCGTCGGGATCAACTACATGGTCATCTGCCGTCTTTATCCGGACGGCGGCGGGGTTTACGCCAGCGTCCGCCACCGGAGCGAAGTCATCTCTATTGTAGGTGCGTTTCTACTCATCGCAGATTACTTAGTAACAGCAGCCATTAGCGCGCTTTCCGCGTTTCAATACCTCGGTGTACCGCACCCGGAAAAATTCGCCGCCGCAGCGATCCTCGTTGTCGGATTACTTAATCTGCTTGGACCAAAACAAACCGGCGGGCTCGCGTTTTTAGTTTCGGTTCCCACCGCGATTGTGGTTATCACACTGGGCCTTTTCAGTCTGCCGCATCTCGGCACTGCGTTGGGTCACTTGCAACCGTTGCACGGAACCTTTGGACAGAACTGGGCCGGTTTCGTCGGAATCGTGCTGGCGCTTTCAGGTGTTGAAGCTATCGCCAACGCCACTGGCGTCATGAAGCTCGATCCGGGCAGCACCGATGCGCACCCATCGGTGACGAAGACTTCGACGCCTGCGATTTTGATCGTCATGATCGAAGTTTGTCTGTTCACCGCGTTGCTTGGGCTAGCCATGCATGCGCTCAGCGGACTGCAAATTGTAAACGGTGACGTCAACGCTCCCGGCGCAGAAGGCGTGCGCGATTACATGCTGCGTTACATGGGGCAAATCTTCGTCGGTGGTGCACTTGGTCCGGCGCTCGGTCATGCATTCGGTTTCATCGTCAGTATTGTCTTCGGCCTGCTTCTGCTTTCCGCCGTCAACACTGCGATTGTCGATCTCATCGCGATTCAATTTCTTATGTCCCGCGACCGCGAGGTCCCAACAATCTTTCAGCGCCTCAATAAATGGGGCGTCCCGAGTGCGGGAATGCTGCTCGCTACCGTCGTCCCAATGCTGCTCGTGATTGTCGTGAAAGATATGTCCGGTCTCGCCGATCTTTACGCTGTCGGCGTGGTCGGCGCGATCGCGACCAACCTCGGTGCGACTTCAACCGACCGGAAACTGTCAATCAAAACCTCAGAACGCATGCTGATGTTCGGAACTTTTCTTGTTATGGCTGCGATCGAAATTTCGCTGCTCATTGACAAGCCGAATGCGCGTTATTTTGCCGTTACGATTCTCGCGGGGGGATTGATTCTGCGTGGACTCGTGCAGGAGCGCCGAATGAAAAAAGAAGCGCCTCAAGTATTCGGGGCGATGCCGGAACGGCTGCCTGTCGATCTTACGAGGGCTAAGTCTGAAGCGCTGGCTCCGCCAGGCGGCGAATCAGTTCTCTGCGCGATTCGCAGCGCCGGCCGGACACTCGATTTTGCCTTGCGCGAAGCGCGCAAGGCACGCGCTCGACTTTATTTACTCTTTGTACGCGAACAGCCATTCATGACTGAGCAGGACGTTCGCCGTAAATGGCAAGAAGACCCGGAAGCGAGCGCAATTTTCGCGGAAGCCAAACAAAAAGCCGGCGACCAGCAACCGCTCTTCGCTTACGCCGTGAGTCCTTCGGCGGCAGAAACGATCGTGGATGTTGCCGCAACGCTCGGCGCGTCGCGGGTCATTCTCGGAGCGCCACAACGCAGTGCCCTGATAAATCTGCTTCGCGGAAATGTGATTCGCGAAGTGTCAAACTCGCTGCCGGAAGACATCGATCTGCTGGTCTATGCGTGAAGATGGACGAGCACTTCGATCTCGGCGGTTTGCGGAAACATGTCGAGCGGCGTGACCGAATCGATGGTAAATTTGTTCCCCAACTCTCTCAAATCTCGCGCCAGTGTCGGCGGATTGCATGAAACGTAAATCAGCGTCGTCGGCGCGAGGTCCAGGATTGCCTTTCGCGCGTTTGCGCTCAGCCCGGTGGCCGGAGGATCGATAAGGAGTGTATTGGCGCGTGTCCCCACGCGCGAAGCCTTATGCTCTTCGGCTGAGACACCCGACCCTACAGCATTCTCGAGGCAACGGTTCAATTCTTCTTCTACATCGGCGGCGATGTAGGTCTCTTTCGCAGTCGCGTTTTCCGTTGCAGCAGCAATTGCAAACCTGTCCCAATCGATCCCGATCACGCGCTCGAATTTGTTGAGCAATGCTTTCGCGAAAAATCCGGCGCCGCAATAAGCATCGATCAGCAGTTCTTGATTCGGCGGGACGAGATCGACAATCAAATCGCGTAAAGCATTTGCGACCGCGTCATTGGTTTGAGAAAAAACGCGCGCGCTGGCTGAAGTCCGCAACGCGTAATGACCATCGCGCACGTATGGTTGCGCGCGTAATTCCGTTAGCGAGCTATTGACTGCGGCTGTTGCGATCGGGCAGCGTTCGATGTCGATCAATCGGTGCGAATCACGCCCGAAAAAACCGATTACCCCGTCCTCCGCGTGCACAGTGATGCGGTTGCGATACTTATACTGCTCCGGTGCAGCAATGATGGGGCGCATCGGGACATCTTTGAACTTGCCGATCCGCTGGAGAGCATCGCGAACCTGTCGCCATTTTATCGCCAGCTGATGTTCGTAGCTCATGTGCTGGTAAGCGCATCCGCCACAGCGGCCGAAATAGGGACACTGTGGTTCGACGCGATCCGGTGAGCCTTGCTTTACCTCGACCAGCTCCGCTTCGGCGAATTGTTTCTTCTCGCGCACGATTTCGGCCGAAACCAGTTCACCCTCGATGGTGTACGGAACGAAGATGGCTTTCCCATGCTCGCGCCCGACGCCTTTCCCGCCGAAAGCAATATCTTCGATTTTTACATCGACAACGCGCATATCACCGACCGGCTGTTTCACCTGAGCATCCAGTGGCAGCGAAATGCCAATGGCTCATGCTGGAGTGGGTGCTAAGCAAATGTTGCTGTCACGGGACTGTGACTACACAGCCAGTTTCCCCGCCCGACATCTTCGAGCGTAATGCGCATCAACACCAGTCGGAGGCGCGCAGAGGTCGCTCAAGTTAACCGAAAACAGGCGATTGATGGAATCGAGTGCTAATTGAAATCCTGATGCGAATCGCGCACGTAAGGGTATTTCGATTCGTTCCCAACCTCAGGCGGAAATTCCGGGTACCCTGCATGAATGTAGGGAATATCAGACGGCAGTATCGGATAATAGCTTTCCCTCCATATTGGAAACGGAAACGTCAAAATCTCGATAAGACCGGCAACATGTCGTGTGGCGGAGCGGCCCAGACCGCGCACAACGCCATAACCAGCCCCCGCAGAATTACCTTCCGTCTGGTTGACCTGGTTAACCGTCACAAAAAACTCAGTCGGAGCGAAAACAAAATTCGAAAGTCCCCGACCGAGCTTGCGCGTCGGCCCATAATCGTTCGAAGGCGGATCTTGAATGTCGGCGAAGGCTCCGCTGACAAGTCCGGCGACGGCTGCGAGGGAAAGGATGGTTTTCATAGGCTCTCCAAATCAGTTAAATGATTCCGGATGGCGAAAGCAATACTTTATTTTTCGCCTTCAGCTGCGACGCGGTTCTGTGTCTTGAACATCGAAATCGCTATTGTAACCCCGAGAATGAGGACGATGACCCCGAGCGAAAGGGCCCTGGGCAACGGTAAATAATCCGCAATAATCATTTTGATCCCGATGAAGGCGAGCACCAGCGCGAGTCCCGTTCGCAGATAAATGAAACGATTCATTAAACCGGCCAGCAGGAAGTAGAGCGATCGCAAACCAAGTATCGCGCAGATGTTAGATGTATAAACAATGAATGGGTCGCGCGTAATCGCGAAGATCGCGGGAATAGAATCAACGGCAAAGATCAAGTCCGTGACCTCGATCACGATCATCGTCAGAGCGAGTGGAGTCAACATCCAGCGGCCATCTATGTGGACTCTAAAATGTTGTTCGTGGAAGTCGCGAGTAATCGGAAGAGCCCTGCGGCACATTCGCAACACCCAACCCTCTGTGAAATCGCGCGCCGGATGTTTTTTGAACAGCATGCGGCCCGCTGTGATGAGCAGGAAAAGACCAAAGAGATAAAGAACGAAGTGAAAGCGTTGCACCAACGCGATACCGCACAAGATCATCGTGCCGCGCATGATGAGTGCGCCAATGATTCCCCACACCAGAACGCGGTGTTGCGCGAGCGGAGGAACGCGAAAATGCGCGAAAATCAACACAAAGACGAAAATGTTATCCATGCTCAGCGAATACTCGATGAGATAGCCGGTGAGAAAATCGAGACCGTGATGGGGTCCCTTGATGCGCCAGACCAGGGCGTTAAAGCCGAGCGACACCAGCACCCAAATCGCGGTCCGTTGAGCCGCAGCGCGTATGCTTAATTCCCGACCGCGGAGTTTGAAGGTGAAGAGGTCGATTCCGATTGCAATGAAGACGCCGATGTGAAAGGCGATCCAAAACCAGATGCTCGTCTTCACGGCGGGGAGGTTTTCATGCCGCGAGGCGCACGGCAATCGCAAATTGCAAGAGGCGCTTGGACGGCCTATACGTCACACCGAGAAACGTATGCTCCCATAGATGGATCCTGAACTACAGAAACTCATTGAAGCCGGTAAGCTTACTTCACAGGCCGCAGGACAACTGGAAAAATTAAAGCCCGGCACGTTTTGTTTGCATAAGAGTTGGGGATTCGGTCGCGTGCGCGAATGGAACCTGCTGCTCAATCAGATCGTAATTGATTTTGGCAGCAAGAAAGCCCATCCAATGCAAGTCGAGTACGCAGCGGAGAATCTCACCCCGCTGGCTCCGGAGCATTTTCTTTCGCGCAAGGCGACCGACCTCGCTGCGATCAAAAATTTGGCGAAGGAGAATTCGGCCGCGCTCGTGCGTAATATTCTGGAAAGTCTGGACGGCAAAGCCACGGTACAGCAAATCAGTGAATGGCTGGTCGATGATGTTTTCACTGAGGCGGAATGGAAACGCTGGTGGGAATCAACGAAGAAGGTGCTCAAGGCGAGCGGCGCTTTTTCGATTCCAGCAAAGAAAACCGAGCCAATCCAAATCCGCGGCGAAGGTGTGTCGCACGCTGACGAGTTGGTCGCCGCTTTCAACAAAGCGCGACAGCCGAAACAGCAAATCGCGGCGCTCGATCAGATCATAAAATTTCACGCGCAGTTCAAGGAACCTGAAAAACAGCTTCAGCCCATTATCGTCACCATTGAAAACACGGCGGTGCGCAACCAGAAAATACATCCCGAACTCGCGTTCGAGTTGATGATGGCGCGGGACGATTTGCTTGAGCGCATCTCGACACTACACACGACGCACGTCGGTTTGACTCTTTCGAAATTAATTGTTGAGGAAGAAAAGCGTTTGATATCGATCCTGCCCAAATTGCCGGCGGCAAAAGAGAAAAGAATCTTGCAAGCCTTGCCATCAGCGCTGGGGCCGCGCTGGACAGAGCGCGCCTTACTTTTGATGCAAGGAAGTCACGGCCGTATGGTCGCCCAAATTCCGCGCATCTTGAGTGAAGCCGGTCAGCATGCCGAGCTTCGGACAATGCTGGAGCGGAGCATTCGTGAGCATTCAGCTACGAGCGAGATGCTCGCGTGGCTGTGCAGCGATCGCGAAAACTGGAGTGATCTCATTACGCCGGAATTACTCGGCGCGATTTTGTCAGCACTTGAACGGGAACAGCACAACGCTCCTGGTCGAGCCGGCAAGTTGCACCGTGTTCTCGTTGAAGATCGGCAATTGCTTGGAGACATTTTGAGGAAAGGCGACGCGGCACTCGCGCGCGATGCCATGCGGCGGTTCCAATTAAGCCCGTTGTTCGATGAATTGACGAAGCGCTCGCTCCTGGCGCGGATCGTGAAAGCCTATCCAGAACTGGAAAGCATGATCACCGGCGCACAATCCCAAACCGAAACCGTGGCGCTAATCGTTTCCTGGAGCAGCCTGGAAAGACGCAAGGCTGAATACGAGGAACTAGTACAGGTAAAAATTCCCGAGAACACCAGGGAGATTGCGCTCGCCAGGTCGTACGGCGATCTGAGCGAGAATTTCGAATTTAAGGCGGCCAAGCAAATGCAAAGCGTTCTGATGCGGCGCAAAGCCGAGCTTGAACAAATGCTGCACAACGCGCGCGGGACCTCATTTGAAAATGTTGACACGTCGCGTGTGTCCATAGGAACAATCGTCACGTTGCGCAACGTGGAGACCAACGAGGAAGAGACGTACACAATTCTGGGCGCATGGGATGGTGACCCCGAGCGGCACATTATTTCGTATCAAACTGCGATTGGACAAGCGCTGCTCGGTCATGCGCTTGGCGAGAGCATCTCGGTTGCGACTGAGCACGGTACCGCTCAATTTACAATCATCGCAATCCAGCCGGCGCCTCCGGAGCGCGCGACGGCCGCACACACACTTCCTAGCCAGTCTGCCGTTGAAGCAGGGATAACGGGATAAAGTCGCAATCGTTGTAGAGGCGTTGGTGCCAAACGCCCGGCGCTTGACACAAGCGCCGCTACAGGATCTCTACGTCAGCAATTCGTAGGAAAGAACACTCAAGCAATAGATTGCGGCGGTTTCCACTCGCAGGATGATTGGACCGAGTGTGATTGGCCGGCATCCATGTCGGCGCGCCAGTGCAAGTTCCGCAGGCGTGAAATCGCCTTCGGGTCCAATAAGCATCAGCACGCTTCGAGGACGCCCTTGATGTTCACTCGAATAATCCGCAAGGACCTTCTTCAGGTGTTGCGCGTCAGGCTGGAGCGATCCGATCAGCCGGAGATCAAACGATTCCTCTGACGCTACGGAAAATAATTCTGCCAATCTTTTCGGCGCGTGCACATGCGGCAGCCAGTTCTGACCGCATTGTTTGGCTGCTTCAATCGCGATTTGCTGCCATTTTGACTGTTTTTGCGCGGCGCTTTCGGAATCCACCTGCACGATCGTGCGGTCAGAAATTATCGGCGCGATTTCGGTGGCACCGATCTCTACCCCCTTCTGCACGATCAACTCCATGTTTTTCCCTTTTGGAATCGCCTGTCCAAGAATGATCCGGCATTTCAGCGGCGGCGTTTCCGCTTCGTGCAATTTTCGTAGCCGAATTTCGTCGCCGCTAATATTGATAATTTCCGTAGTAATTTCGCGCCCTCGTCCATTGAACAGGACAAGTTTCTCTCCGTGCTTCATGCGCAGGACGTCGCGTGCGTGATGAGCCTCCGCTCCATCCAAGGCTAGCGCGCAGGATTCCCAATTTCCCGGGGAGATATAGAAGCGATGCATGAAAAAACCTATAGGACTAATAAGACCTATGGGACCAGGCAATTCGACTTCTTTATTGATACTCGGACGCGATCAACGAGTTCATCGCCAATACATCCTTCAAAGTTTTGCTTATTGGTACCTCTACACTTCGCTGCTGAAGCGCTGCGATCACGCTTTCTGTGGGAATGTTTCCGACCAACGCGTCCTGCGCGAATGGGCAACCGCCAAGACCGCCAAGGGCCGAATCAAAACGGCGACAGCCCGCGTCGTACGCAGCAAGCACTTTGGCTGCGGCCTCCTGGGATGCGCTATGAAGGTGCACGCCAATGTCATACTCGGAGTATTGGCTCGTCACCGATTCGACTACACGGCGAATCAGATCACGGTCCGCGACAGCGACAGTGTCAGCTAGTGAAATGGATCGAACACCAATGCTGATCAATTTCTCAATTGCCTGCCTCACTTCGTTCTCATCCCACGGATCGCCGTACGGATTTCCAAACGCCATAGAAATGTAAACGACCACACCCAGGCCGGCATTGTCCGCCTTTGTCTTAATTGATTGCAGCACCCGGTAGCACTCTTCGATTGTTTGGTTTTGGTTTTTGCGCAGAAACGTCTCAGAAATCGAACAAGGGTAACCGAGAGTCGCAACGGCTTCAGTGGCAATAGCGCGCTTGGCGCCCTTCTCATTTACCACGATGCCGATGATCTCCACGTCCTTCGGCACATCGATGTGCTCCAGCACCTTTTCGCTGTCGGCCATTTGCGGAACCGCTTTTGGAGAGACAAAACTCACCGCATCGATGCGTTTGAAATCCGCTCGAATTAGTGCGCGCAGATAACGGGCTTTCAGTTCCGTCGGGATCTGCCGTTTCAGCCCCTGCCAGGCGTCCCGCGGGCATTCGATCAGGTTGACGCAATTGTGAACCACGGAAACTGCGGCGCTTATTTGAAAAACTCTTTCGCCTTTTCGAAGAAACTTTTCCTGATTGGAGTGTTCTCCTCGCCGCAAAGGGCCGCGAATTCCTCTAGCTTGCGACGTTGCTCGGCATTCAAGCGCGACGGCACCTCGACAATTAGGCGCGCGAATAAATCACCGTGCCCGCGCCCGTTTACGTTGGCGATTCCTTTTCCGCGAAGTTTGAACATTTGCCCGCTTTGCGTGCCAGCTGGCACTTTGAGATGCGCTTTGCCCTCTAATGTCGGTACATCAATTTCGCCGCCCAACGCGGCAACGGAAAATGGGATTGGCACCTCGCAATACAGATCGTCACCTTCGCGTTGAAAGATCTTGTGCTCCTTAATATGAATCACCACGTAAAGATCCCCCGGCGGAGCGCCGCCGATTCCAGCCTCGCCATCGCCTAAGGAACGCAGCCGGGTACCTTCTCTGATTCCAGCGGGAATTTGCAGCTTCACCCGGCTTAGTTTTTCCACACGTCCGTCGCCGCGGCATTTTTCACACGGCTTTTCAATTATCTCACCGGCACCGTGACAGCGCGGACATGTCTGCGAAATATGAAAAAATCCACGCGAACTGACGACCTGACCACGGCCGCCGCAGGTTGGACAGCTGATCCTGCGCGAACCGGGTTCGGCGCCGCTGCCCCCGCATTTCTCGCAAGTATTCAGTTTCTCGATCTCGATCTGCTTTTCCGCGCCAAAAGCTGCCTCTTCGAGCTTGATTTGCATGTCGTAGCGCAAATCTGATCCCCGACGCCGATCCTCTGCACGCGCACCACCGCCGCCGCCGAAGAACGTCTCAAAAATGCCGCCGCCAAAGCCCCCTCCCCCGAACACTTCGCGGAAAATCTCGAACGGGTCGTGGAAAGCGCCGCGGCCGAATCCAGCGCCACCCGAGGCGAATGCCGCATGCCCAAAACGGTCGTAGGCAGCACGTTTGTCGGGGTCCATCAGGACGTCGTACGCTTCGCCTAATTCCTTGAACTTTTCCTCGGCGTGCGGGTCGTCTGGATTCTTGTCCGGATGAAACTTGACTGCGAGCTTGCGATAGGCGCGTTTCACATCCTCGTCGGCGGCGTCTCGATCAACGCCCAGCACGTCGTAGTAATCGCGTTTGTCAGTTGCCATCTGGCCGGTAACCTGCGGGACCTATGTGACTGAGAGGCACAGCAAGCAAGCAGCTTACTTCTTTGCTGGCCCACTCGAAACAACCACTTTCGCAGGCCGAAGCAATCGGTCTTTGAATCGATAACCGCGGCGAGTCTGGCGCAGCACAGTGCCTTCGGGAAATTGATCGCTCGGCTCATGTGCAATCGCTTCGTGTACGTTTGGGTCGAAGGTTTTGCCTTCGGCCTCGATCGGCTGCAGCCCATTTTCCGCGAGCAAATCGTTGAGTTGTTTTTGGACGAGAATCATACCGGAATAAATCGGGGACTGCTCGCCCTGCTCTTTTGCGGCTGCGAGACCAAGCTCGAAGTTATCGATAATTGCTACCAATCGCTCGAGTAACGATTTGTTGGCGTACTTGATCGCCTCTTCCTTTTCGCGCGCGGAACGCTTTTTGTAATTCTCGAAATCAGCCTGGCTGCGCAACGCGAGATCGCGAAACCGATCGAGATCGGCTTGCAAGCCGGCCATGGCATCTTCCGTGTCGATTTGGTCGGTGACAGTTGCCTGCGTAGATGAAGCCGATGCCTTCATTCGTTCGTTTTGTTCAGAAGCAGGGATTTTTTTCATGTTTTGCGGATAGCAATCAAGGTTATGTCGTCGTTTTGAGGTGCCGAGCCGGTAAAGTCGCGCACGTCTCCGATGATTTTCGTTACAATCGCCTGCGCGCCATCGTTTACGCTGGCGCGTACGGATTGCATCATACGATCGAGGCCGAATTCGTCGCCCTCAGGATTTAACGTTTCGGTCACGCCATCGGTGTAGAGAATGAGGCAATCATCGCGCTCGAGCGGCACGGCGAAGTCAACGGTAAGCCTATCAAACACGCTGCCACTGTCAATTCCCACAACCATTCCCGGCGGTTTTACGGGCGTAACAGTTTTCGACTTCGATTGATATAGTAACGGCGCGTCGTGTCCCGCGCGCGCGAGAGTAATGCCATTGCGCTGATGATCCAGGATGAGATACGCCATACTAATGAACATGTCTTCCTTGATGTCAGGGTAAAGCTGACGATTCACCTTTCGTAAAACATCTGCCGGAGAGGGATTCCGAGCCGCCTCGGCGCGCAAAACACTGCGGCAAATTGCCATGATGAGCGATGCCGGGACACCTTTGCCTGAGACGTCTGCAATTGCCACGCCCAATCGCTCGTTGTCCACGTGGATGTAATCGAAGTAGTCGCCGCTTACCTGGCGAGCTGGCACATTGATCCCACTGATCTGAAATCCATTGATGGCAGGCGCTTCCGAAGGCAGCAAAATCCGCTGAATGTCCCGGGCAATCTCGAGATCGTGATCGAGTCGCTTTTTTTCGTTGGCCATCGAATAAATGATGGCGTTGTAGAGCGCAAACGCAGACTGCTCAGCGATCGATTTAAAAACGACAAACTCCCCTTGCGAAAACGGCGCACCCATCGGGCCATTGGCGAGCGCCAACACCCCCAGATCCTGATTTCCATACCGAAGCGCCGCCGCGATGATTGAGCCACTGCCAAATGCGCTGCCGCGCAATTTCGCCAACTCGGGCACATCCGAAAACTCGTTCAAACACACAGACTGTCCTGTCTGCCACACGCGTCCGATCAGTCCTTCGGCCGGGGCAATTGTGTGCAGCCGTAGAAAAGTTTCGAGGGCAATGGGATTGGAGGCTGCCTGTTGCAAGATATTCGTCGGAATATCGACGAGCGGCGGACAGCCTTTGGAGATAAAAGCCGGCGTGAGCTTCCCGCCCGTGCGATCAGTGACATAAAGCGCGCCGCCTTGCGCATCGAGAACACGCGTAGCGCCTTCGACAATGAGCCGATGAAGTTCCTGGGGTCGAATCGTCTCTCGGAAGGCTTCGCCAAGACCGTGCAAGAAATCGAAGACGAGGGTCTCCTCTACTTGAATCTCCTCATGGGACCGTTCTAACCTGCGAATCCTCTGCGTCTGGAAATAGAAAGTAACAATCCACCCGGCAACAGACGCAACAAGCAGTCCGAGGAGAAGAGTCGGCCACATCATGCAAGGGCCAGCTTACTTCGAAGGCGTCTCGCGATGAAGGTCTTGTCTTAAGAAATCGAGAACGTCCTTAAATCGAAAGATATTTTCCGGTGCCGCTTCGCAAAGTGCCTCGTGCGCTTCCAGCATCGTTTCTGCCTGCTCCTGTTTTCGGGCCTCTGGCGACCTGGCTCCGGGAGCTCGCTCGAGCGCCCCGCATTCAGGTGCGCGCGCTCCGTTACCATGAATATCAAATATCTGATCGAGTCCGAGTCCAGAGAGGAGCTCTTGGCTGCGATTTCCACAGTGAATAATGTGCAAGTGACCACGGCCAAGTTCCTTCAACCGCAGCGCCACGCTAGCCATCGTTCCCATGAATGTGGAATCCATCATGGCGCAATCTGCTAAATCCACCACAAACTCGCGATAGCCGCGGTCTAACATCTCGCGCGCAAACTCCTTCAGGTTGCCGCTGTTGAGAAAGCTACCTTTGCCCTCGACTTTCACCCATACGGTCGGGCCTCTGACCCCTACTTGAATAGATGAATCCACGGTTAGCTCCTTAAAGGATACCAGCCCATAAGGCATGCTGTCAAACCTCACAGGACTCGAGAAGGTTTCAGAAATTGATTCGAAATGCGCGCGACCAAGGGTCGCATCGATGCAAACGTCGCTGTGCGACGCCCGCGCACGTACAAGAAAGCGGCCGCCCACTGCTGCCCAATCTTACTCCCACATGAACGAGCGATTTTCCGCCACGATCCGGCCGTTTGAGATTAACAGACAGCGCCACGCAATAACCTGGCCATCGTCCAAGTAATCGTCCCCGATGACCTTGAATTCCGTCTTATGCGTGCCATGCGCGTTTCGGTAGGTAATCTCCTGTGCCTGGACGTGCTCGTGCAATTTTTCCTGACGATACTCTAATCGTACTGTGACATCGGAAGGCCGCTTCGCCCGCCAAAAAAAATCGAAGTAATTGCCGAGCCGCTGGCGTTGGTCAAGCAACGTCACAGCGCCGAACATCCGGTATTGGCGCTCAAAAGTAATGGGCGCGTCCTGGAGCGTCGCCACTTTCTGGCTTGGCGAAGTCGACTTCGAGCCAAACGTGCTCGTGCTCGTTGTCTGCCGCGCCTTGTCACTTGCTTTCGGTGCTTTCTCACTCAAAAAGAAAAGTTTCGTTTTTCGAAACTCGAAATCTTTGTCTAACGCGACCGGGAGCGGCGTCACCTTTTCCACGATCCTGGGTTCTTCCCGCGCGCCTTGGCTGGAAACCCCCAGTGTGAGGAACATCAAAAACCAAGGTGCGACGGCAAACCTCATTTGGCTAATAAAGCCGGGTTTCGAATTGCGTGTCAACGGGCAAAGCATAAGTCCCATGCATCGTACACGTGTCACGGAACCACAGTTTTGCGTACGCCAATCCGAAAGTAAATTTCTTGTCAATGATTGAAGTTCGTTACAACCGCGGCGTTTATCTGCCGGAACAGCACTTGTGGCTGGATCCTTGGGACGCAAAGCGGTTCGCTTTCATTTCGCATGCGCACAGCGACCACATAGCGCCTCACGAGGAGATTATCATTTCGGAGCGGACAGCCCGTTTGCTTCAAAGCCGGCTGCCGGGTGATCGCACCGAACACGTTCTGCCGTTTGGTGAAGAACGGACGGTCCATGGCATCCATCTGATGTTACTGCCCGCCGGGCACATCTTCGGTTCGGCGCAGTGTTTCATCTTTGCGGGTGGCGAGACACTTCTTTACACGGGAGATTTCAAACTGCGTCCCGGGAAATCCGCTGAAGAGGCTCAGTGGCGACAGGCTGATACGCTTATCATGGAGACGACATTTGGTCTGCCGCGGTATCGATTTCCATCAACGGATCAAGTTGTTGAGCAAATCGTCGCATTCTGCCGCGAAGCAATCGAGGCTGACCACGTGCCGGTGCTCTTGGGCTATTCGTTAGGCAAAGCACAGGAAATACTGTGTTCGCTTGATGGGGCGCGCCTGACGCCCATGCTGCACGGCTCCGTCTACCAAATAACCCGGATCTACGAGCAGTTCGGTCAATCGTTTTGCAAATACGTGCGTTACAACCCGAATGATGTTGCAGGAAAAGTCCTCATCTGCCCACCTAGTGCGAATCGCTCGCAGATACTGGAAAGAATCCCACGCAAACGTGTGGCGATAATCAGCGGCTGGGCGGTCGATCCAAATGCCGTCTATCGCTACCAAGTCGACGCAGCGTTTCCTCTCTCGGACCACGCGGATTATGATGATTTGGTCCGCTACGTTGAACTGGTGCAGCCACGGCGAGTGCTTACTCTCCACGGTTTCGCTGCTGCCTTCGCCCGCGATCTCCGCGCGCGCGGCGTCGAAGCGTGGGCAGTGAGCGAGGAAAACCAAATGGAATTGCAGCTACCTGCTGCGGGTGACGCACGGCCTGTCCGTCCGTCTGCGGGATTCTCGCGTACGGCCGAGTCAAGTGAAAGTTCATTTCGCCAAGAGCCGTCCGATATTCAATCCGAATTTCTCGTGTTTGCGAATGTTGGCGAAGCCATCGCTGCGACGCCATCGAAGCTCGAGAAAATTGGCCTCCTTGCCGATTACCTTCGCGACCTGACCAGCGACCAACTTCCCGCCGCGACCCTCTACTTCACTGGAAGAGTATTTGCCCAAAGCGATTTGCGCACACTGCAAGTTGGTTGGGCGGCAATCTTCCGGGTATTGCAAGCTGCCACCGAAATTGGCGACGCCGACCTTCATCGAATCGCCTGCGCCCACGGCGATGCCGGCAAAAGTGCATTTGAAGTTCTCGATGGGCGGACGGCGCCGCAGCCCTTCAGCATCCGCGAATCGCGCGAGCTGTTCGAAAATCTCCATCGTGCGCGCGGCCTAGGAGCGAAGGTGGAGTTGCTGAAAAATCGATTCGCGATGTTATCACCGCGTGAAGGTCAGTACGTCGTTAAGATTTTGACTGGCGACCTGCGCATTGGACTGCGCGAGGGTTTGGTCGAGGAAGGGATTGCAAGGGCATTCGACGTTCCGCTCGAGCAGGTAAGGGAGGCCAACATGTTGCTAGGCGACATCGGTCAGACGGCAGTGATCGCTTCGCGGAACGAACTGCATCGCGCAGAGCTGTCGATCTTTCATCCCATCAAATGCATGCTTGCTACTCCTCAGCCGACCGCGGAAGCTGTGTGGGAACGGTTTGTCGACTCGGCAGACGCCGACGGGAATCCCACACGCGCCACTATCTATGTAGAGGACAAATTCGATGGTATCCGCGCGCAGCTTCATCGCAGCGCAGAACGGGTTGAAATTTTTTCTCGCGATTTGCGGCGCATCACCGGGCAATTTCCCGAATTAGCCGATCAAGCCCGCAATTTTCGTGAAGAACTGATTATCGATGGTGAAATCATGGCGTTCGAGGAAGGTCGTAGGCTTACCTTCTTCGATCTGCAAAGGCGGCTCGGCCGTAAGAGCGACGGTGAGGATTTATTCGCGCGTGCAGCAGCAGACGTGCCGGTCGCGTTTGTTGCGTTTGATCTTCTTTGGCTGAACGGGCAGCCGTTGTTAACAACTCCGTTGCGCGAACGGCGAAGACATCTCGGCCGCGTGCGAATGCCGTCGCAATTTCAAATTGCAAAAGCAACCTCAGCGCGTTCCGCCGCTGAGATTGAACAAATGTTTCAGCAGGCCCGCCGGCGCTTCAACGAAGGTCTAATGATCAAAGACCCGGAGAGCTTTTATCTGCCCGGGACCCGCGGAATGTTTTGGTTTAAACTGAAGAAAGAGCTCGCGACGCTGGACGTTGTGGTTGTCGCCGTTGAGCTTGGCCATGGCAAGCGCAACAATGTCTTGAGCGATTACACATTTGCGATCCGCGATGAAGCGACTGGCGAACTTTTGCCGATTGGCAAAGCCTATAGCGGATTGACGGACGCGGAGATTGCTGAGTTAACCGAGCACTTCAAGCAGAACACGATCGCCGATCACGGCCGCTATCGTAAAGTGAAGCCGGATGTCGTGCTCGAGGTAGCCTTCAATTCAATCCAGCCAAGTACGCGTCACCCCAGCGGGCTGGCGCTGCGATTTCCGAGGATCAAGGCGATCCGGCACGACAAGAACGTCGATTCTATCGACACACTGCAATACGCTCGGGTTCTCGCAGGGCAACGTGGGGAGTCGCCAGCCGATTTTGACAGGGCTGATAACTAGCGCCTCGGGTTTACTGCGGCGTAGGAGACGGAGTTGGCGAACTAATCGCCGCCTCGACGGAAGGCCATGTAGTCAAACGAAACTTAACGCGGCTGTGGTATTGGGGAAGTTGCCAGTCTCACCTCAACCTTCTCAAGATCATCACGCCGAAAACGCTCGCTATTGGCGAACAAAGCTAATAACGCGAGCGCTCCAATAATGTTGAGCATCACGATAACCTCGCTTTTGGGGACCTGCGAGGCCTGATATCTTTCGGCAGAACGGTGTGGCGCATTCACGCCATACGATCGGTGGCAGTTTAGCGCGCGCAACGCAGCGACGTTGGTTCCTGGAATGCTGAATCGGCTCGACCGGGTCGCCTTAGTCTCGAGCCTATGCTCCTCAGTCATTTCAATCCAAAGCACTCCGCCCTCGTCACTCCAGGCGCAGCGTCGCAATTGCATCCATAACGCGTTCGCTTAATCCCTGATAGAGATTTTTTCCCGTCGGCCCAAGATCGGCTGCATTAAAAAAAATCGGTTCTCCGATCACGATGGTAATCGGCACAAGGTGCAAACCGCCACCGCCGCGCGGCAAGGCTTGGTGGGCGCCAAAGATTCGCATCGGCACGACCGGCGCGAGCGTTTTTGCAATCACCAATCCCAATCCCGGCTCGGCCGGCTGCAAGTTACCGTCGAGAGTGCGCGAGCCTTCGGGGAAAACCAGCACGGCGTTCCCGGCCTTTAAAGTACGGATCAAAGCCTTGATAGCGCTGCGATCCACGCCTTCCTGATTAACTGGGATCACATTCAGTTTCGGCAAAAGCCAGCCGAGAAGCGGCGCGTCCAACAACGTTCGCCGGGCCAAAAAGTAAATCGCTCGATCGCATGTAGTCCCCGCAAGCAGCGGATCGAGGTAGCTTTCGTGATTCATCGCAAGAATCGCCGGCCCGTCCTGAATCATCCGCTCCCGATGAATTACGCGGAATCTGAAAAATAATCGGCCGACGAGACGAGAAAAATGATAGCCAAGCCAGTAATAGAAATTCATCTTAACACGGAACCAATTTCCTGGCTTGCCGATCGGTCTTAGCAAAACTGAAAACCTGCTTCTTTAAGCCGGGCGAGAATCTCGCGGACAACTTTTTCGACGGTCAGGCGCGACGTGTCGATGACGTGTGCGTCTTTCGCGATGACGAGCGGTGAAACGGGCCGTGAAAAATCGGCATGATCGCGCAAAGCGATTTCATCGTGTTCGCCCTGTGCAGCACGACGTTGCAGACGCACTTCAGGAGAAGCATCAACATAAAATTTGTAAGGTGTGTCCGGGAAAACGACCGAACCAATGTCTCGCCCTTCCACGACCAAATCGTCGCTGCGCGCATGGTCATGAAGTTTCCGCGCAACAATTTCGCGAACCACCGGCAGCCTGCTAATGCGGGAAACACTTTCGTTCACACGATCCTCACGCAAATGTTCTGTGGGATCGACATTATCGATCAGAGTGTGCGACTCGCCGTCGTAAAGGCAGCTTGTGATCGCCTTTGACTCAAGAGCCTGAGCGACGCGCTCGATATCTTCCGCACCGATTCTTTCTTCGAGGAGGTGCCAGGTAATCGCTCTGTAAATGCCGCCCGAGTTGACGTAGACAAACCGAAGCCGCCGGGCAAGCTCTCGCGCGACACTACTTTTTCCAGAGGCAGCAGGGCCATCGATCGCGACTATCCGATGAAAACCTCGCGGAGCAGAGTGCATACGAACGGGGATGAGTTTAGTCGCGCATTCCGCGGCAATGCAATCCGCCGTGATGACAGGCATGCCGGAGCTCGGCTCCTGGCACGTCAGCTTTCCTCTGCGGTAGTGGGGGTAAGGGAGCCGATCACCGGGGTGCTCACCTGCATCCGTTTCGGATTCGTGAACTCTTCAAGCACTGCTTCGAATCCTGGATAAGACTCACGAACACATTCAGCATCCTGGACAATCGTTTCGCCATCAGCGAAAAGGCCGGCGATGGCAAACGCCATAGCAATGCGGTGATCGCCGAAGCTTGCCACGCGCGCACCGCGCAGCGGGGCCGGTCCATGAATTTCGAGCCCATCACTCAGTTCGGCCACATGGGCGCCCATGGTGCGCAAATTATGCGCGATTGCCGCGATCCGATCAGTTTCTTTTACACGTAATTCTTCTGCATCCCGAACAGTTGTCTTGCCGTTGGCCAAGGCGCCTGCCACGGATAAGATCGGCAATTCGTCAATAAGCTGCGGCACCTCCCTACCCTGAATTACGGTTCCTTTTAGCGGGAAACCAGTGACCTCGACAATGCCGCGCGGTTCAAGCTGATCGACATCCTCCACAGCCTCGCGCACCTGGGCACCCATGCGGAGCAGAACAGCAAGCAACTTGGTTCGTGTGTCATTCAGCCCAACATCGCGGATGAGCAGATGCCCTCTCCGCTGTGCCGCGGCGGCAACCAGCCAAAAAGCCGCCGATGAAATGTCGCCGGGAATGTCGAAGTCACGTGACTCCGGAACCTGGTCGCCGAATACAGTGACACTGCCGTCGCCTTCGATCGCGGTTCGCACCAGGAAATAATTGAAAATTTTTTCCATATGATTTCGCGTCGGTAACAGCTCCTCGACGGTACTCTTGCCCCTGGCAAAAAGACCGGCCAATAGCAGCGCGCCTTTCACCTGTGCACTTGCCACAGGCGGGCGATAATGAATCCCACGCAGCGAACCGCCGCGGATGCGCAGCGGCGGTGTTTCGTCCGGACCTTCGGCAACAATGCTGGCGCCCATCTCACAAAGCGGCGCAATGATCCGGTCCATAGGGCGTCGCGCCAGTCCTGCATCGCCGACCAGGCGGCTTTCAAATGTTTGGCCAGCCAGCAGACCAGCGAGAAGCCGCATGGTCGTGCCTGAGTTGCCGCAGTTGATTTCCTCTTTGGGGGCAGTCAGGAGCCGCTTTTTCCCGTGAACAATTAGCGTAGCTGGCTCAGGCTGCTCGATCCTTACCCCCAGGGCACGCATTGCGTTCACGGTGTGCATGCAATCCTCGCTTGGCAGAAACCCGCGCAGTGTGCACACGCCGTTCGACAACGCGGCGACGATCACCGCGCGGTGCGAAATGCTTTTATCGCCCGGCACACTAATCTCGATGTCAATTCGAGGCGCTCGTTTTACCCGTAACTCCATAGAAAACGAAAGGGAACAATACTGGATGCTTACTGCTGCATGCTTGATGAAAAAACCGAACTGCGTTAATCCAGCATCCGGTATGCAGGATCCAGCATCAACGCAACAGGACAAATTTCATCGCTGTTACGGCACAAGAAAGATCTTGTCTGTATAAGGATCCTTCACTTCAGTCCCCGGAGGGAATCCCTCGACATCGATGTATTTGCCAGGAGAATAGGGACTCTCCACGAGGTGCGGTTTGCCAGGGACAGGGATTCCGTACGGATAATCTCCCTTCGCGACCTTTGTCGGGGCAGCCGTCGGAGGAGGTGTTGATGGTGGAGGGACGCTCTCCGTCGGTGGCGTACCGGTCGGTTGAACCGGGCCGTTTGGATTGAATGGCTGTTGCGGCGGCGGGTATTCGGCGGTCTGGGCAGGATACCTCGCTGGGTTATGGCGTGTAGTTGGCGGTGGCGGTTCTTCGGAGCATGAGGCGAGCAAGAAGGCCGCAAAGAGCGCAAGCGACAATGAAAACTTCATAAAATGTGAAAACTGTTTGCAAGCGTATCCGGAGTCCGATTCGTTGCCAATTATTAAATCACTTTTTTCTGCGGCTCTTTGCGCATCTCTTGAGAAACGGCGGATAAATACAATGACGGCACGCGTGTCATCCGAATCTCAAGAAGAGAGATGTCTGATAATTCCCGTGCAGAAATTTTGGTGGTAGACGATGACCCTATCAGTCGTCGCGTCCTGGCGAAGTTGCTCACTGCTGCTGGTTACAAGTGTCGCGTGTGCAACGATGGCTCCGAAGCCTTGAAGGCGGTTCACCCCAAGCCGCCTTCACTCCTCCTGCTTGATTTCGATATGCCCGGAATAAACGGCGCCGAGGTGCTAACACGCCTGCGCTCGGATGGGCATTCGGCAGTCTCACAAATTCCCACCATTCTGTTGACTGCTCACGGAAGTGAAGAAAGCGAGGTGTCTTGCCTCCAGGCTGGCGCCGATGATTTTGTAACAAAGCCAGTCAACGCCGCAGTGTTGCGAGCTAGAATCGAGACCCAGCTTCGCCTCCGCTCCATGCGCCGCCAATTGGAGCGGCAGAATGATGAATTGGAAAAATGGCGGCGCGATCTTGAACGCGATCTGGCAGCTGCGCGTTTAACGCAGCAATCGTTGATTCCGCAAAAACCGCTGGCGCTGCCCGGGTGGGAGGTTGCAACGTGTTATCGCCCAGTCATCCAGGTGGGCGGCGATATCTATGGCTGGCTGCGAATGAAAGACGGCCGGATTTTGTTCTGGATCGCAGATGGCACTGGTCACGGGGCCGCTGCGGCGTTGCTTACTACACTGGCAAAACTTCTCTTCCATCATGGCAATGTAGAGCAGGATACGCCTGCCAGCGTGATGGAAGCCGTGAATCATGACTTTCGCAGCATTTTTCGCGCACGCTCTTTTATGACGGCAATGTGTGTGGCGCTGGACCCTGCGACCGGCAGCGCCAGCCTCGTGGGCGCAGGTCACCCCCCGCTTTTGGTGGTACGCCGCAACGGCACGACAGAATCGATTGCCTCGGTTGCGCCTCCGCTGGGCGTAATCGACCAACCGGAATTTGCCGAAACTGCGATCGATCTTCAGCCAGGAGATGCTTTTCTTCTTTACACAGACGGCTTGTTTCGCTGGGCAAAAGACGATCGGCGTCGTTTGAATCCCCAGCAGCTCGAGAAAATGATGGGTCGCTCCGCGCCCAGCGCCGAGGCATTGCTCAAGGCAGTTTTAGTGCATACAGCCCCGGATACGGCTGTAAAGACTTCACCGGACGACATGACGGTTCTCGCCGTACGCCGGAATGGGGGACAATAAAAATTTGGGAGCACACAATTTTAGTCTTGCTCTCTTGCAAGCGAAACGTTAGTCAGCCTCTATGCCGAAAACCAAAAAGAAAACTTCCAAGCGCAAACCGAATCCCGCCTTCATGAGACCGGTCCAACCTGATGACAAGCTCGCTGCCGTCGTTGGGTCGCAGCCGCTACCACGCTCCGAGCTGACAAAGAAGCTCTGGAACTACATCAAGAGGAACGGTTGCCAGGATAAAAAGAAAAGAACCATGATCAACGCCGACGACTCACTAAGGCCGGTATTTAATGGTAAGAGCCAGGTGAGCATGTTCGAGATGACAAAGCTCGTCTCGAAACATCTGCGTTAGATCTTCTTTATCCGTTGATGGCCCGGCGTTGTTGCGCCGGGCTGTTTGCGGCTTGGTAAAAGAGTGATTGCCGCGCGGCGGTGCACTGTAACCGCTCTTGCGCCGGACTCCAATTACATGGAAGATGGTGACGTGAAAACGTATCGTCTGATTTTTTTCGTACTTGCGGCCTCTGTTTTCTTCTCCGGGCAAGTCGCTCGCGCCGAATCTGCCTGGTTAAGTGATTACAAGAAAGCACAGGAAGAGGCCAAGGCGACTCACAAAATCCTTCTGCTCAATTTCACCGGCTCAGACTGGTGTGGTTGGTGTATTAAATTCGATCGAGATGTTCTGTCGCAACCGCCGTTTAAAGATTATGCACGCAATAACCTGGTGCTCGTAGAACTCGATTTTCCTCGTGCCAAGGCCCAGAGTGTCGACGTGAGAAAACAGAACCGGGAACTGGCGCAGCATTACGAGGTTGTCGGTTTTCCTACGATCATCGTGGTCAATAGCGACGGCCAGAAGCTCTGGGAGTACGACGGTTACTTCCCTGGTGGTCCAGAGGCATTCATCGCCGAACTCGAAAAACTGCGAAAAAGTTAACACGCGCATCGCCCCAAACATCTCGGATCGATTTGCATCGTAGGGTAAAAATTCGCGCAATTATTTCTCTGCCGTCCTGGCTGGCTGCGTGTTGCACGTAACTGACGGCCTCTGCTAGACACACGCGCCGAGTGTGCCACTTTCGTGCTCATGTCTGTTTACCGTTTGCTGTTCATTTGCTTTGCGTCAGTCACAGTCGCGGTTGCAGCAGGGGTTGCAGCAGGAGCTGACCCGACGCCGGCGACGCGCGATGCAGCGCAAAAAACCCAGGGCACGGCAGAAGATCCGAGCATTACGTTTAATTCCGTGCATGTCGATGGACCTTACGTCGCCATGACTTTTGACGATGGACCAAGCGCGACGCTTACCCCAAAATTGCTCGACCTGTTGGCAGCGCATCATATAAAGGCAACGTTCTTCGTCATCGGCGAAAACGTCGCGGAACACCCTGAGATTGTCGCGCGAGCTGCCCGGGAGGGGCATGAAATTGGCAATCATAGCTGGTCGCATCCTAACTTCGGCAAAATGTCAGACCAAGGTGTTCGCAGCCAATTGCAGCGAACCGATGATGCAATCAAAAGCTCCACCGGGCAGCGTCCCATGTTAATGCGACCGCCCTATGGGTCGATTACGGCACGCGAAAAACACTGGATCCATGATGAATTCGGATATCAGATCATTCTTTGGGACGTTGATCCGTATGATTGGAAACGGCCCGGCCCAGCTGTAGTCCGCAATCGTATTCTTAAAGAGACGCAGCCAGGCTCGATCGTGTTGTCCCACGATATTCACCCGGGAACCATCGAAGCGATGCCCTCTACTCTTGACGCGCTCCAGGCCAAGGGCTTCAAATTCGTCACCGTATCGGAGCTGATTCGCATGGCGATGCCGAAAGCTTCGCGTCCAAGTCCATCGCCTGGCGGAAATGCACCGACGCAAACTGTTCCGTCACCGTCTCCTTCGCTCGCTCCCTCCCCGCCGTCTTCTCCAAGCAGATAGGAGAACGCCGGAATCAGAATCCGTCCTACTTCTTCGCGGCGCTAACGTTTCGCTCAGCCACCCGCTGCTCGCTTCTATTACGCGCAATGACGAAGTGATTATTTTCGCCGTAACTTCGCCACGGCCCGGGAGTTACATCACGTACTTCAACAAATTGCCAATCGGTCACGTCAGTCGGCGCCAGGCCCAGGTAGTCGCGCACAGCCGGCGAAACATCCAGCCCGGCACCATGATTAAGATTCGGCTTGGGGCGCTCATTTCCAAACACATACTGAAAGTGGTCGGTGCGAAATGGGCCGCAATCTTCCCATTGCGCATAACAAGTGCGATTCCCTTTGCGAATCGCCAACCAATGATTTCGGCACACCGACTGTCCCGGCCCGCTGTACTCTTGTTTGAACCAAGGAATCACCAGCGGCGCTTCCGGTTTAAACTGGCCATGCGTCACATCGTTGTACGGCAGTGCGCAGTAGAAGGGATTCTGGCGCGGAATAAACGCCACAGGAATGTAATTGCGCCGCGCGCTCACGTCCGGGTTATCGTATCCCCCGTAATTCGTCGTCCAATTAAAGTCCCAAGCGCTCTTATAGTTGGGGACCGGATTATTGCCTCCGGCTTGTTCTCCAACCCAAAACACCGTGGTAACAATGTTCGTTTTCCACGGGTAACGCTGGATGGCCGGACGGGAACTGGTGGGAATGAAAACTTGCGGTTCAACTTTGAGCAACGCCTGCTCCCGCAGTTTCATGGCGTACTTCGCAAAGTCTGCCGCCGTCGCGTACGGGGAAGTAGATTGTTCGTCGGCTTTCGCCGCGGTAGCAATCCCTAGACTCAAACAAGCCGCAAGAAGTCTCCTCATTACAAACGCCGCCACCTTCTATCCGATCACACGCTCCAAGGCAAGCCGAATTTTCCCAAGGACACGCCCGTGCTGGCCCCAAAGCGTTCAAGGGAGATTCCGGCGTGATGCCCCTGACCCTGAACCTGGCTCACCCGCGGCTGAGTAGCGTATCGTGCTTGAATTGTTGCTCGTCCGTCTGTGGATAATCGAGCGTGTAATGAAGGCCACGGCTCTCTTTCCGGCACAGCGCTGAATCGACAATCAAGGCGGCTACCGCTGCTAGATTGCGCAACTCCAGCAGGTCAACTGATACTTTGAAATTCCAATAGAATTCGCGGATTTCCCGCTGGAGATTTCGCAGCCGCGCGCTGGCGCGCTGGAGCCGCTTATCGGTGCGCACAATTCCTACGTAATCCCACATCAAGCGCCTGATCTCGTCCCAATTGTGATAAATCACGACTAGTTCATCGACGTCCTGCACATTTCCCGATTGCCATTCGGGCAACGGGATTTGTTGTTTTCGAGCCGATCGTGTCTGCGTAGCGGTCGTCGCGGCGCGATGCGCCACTACCAAGCCCTCCAGTAGTGAATTGCTGGCAAGCCGGTTGGCTCCATGCAGACCGGTACACGCGACCTCACCAATCGCATATAGCCCGGACAAACTCGTCGCGCCATTGGTGTCGGTTTTAACTCCCCCGCATTGATAATGCGCTGCTGGCACAACGGGGATGGCCTGCTTCAACATGTCGATCCCGAATCGTAGGCATGTTTGGTAAATATGCGGGAATCGCTCCCGAATAAATTCCGGCGACTTGTGTGTGATATCCAAAAGAACGCATTTCGCGCCCGAGCGCTTGATCTCGGCGTCGATTGCGCGCGCCACGATGTCACGTGGGGCAAGTGAACCGCGCGAATCGTAGCGCTTCATAAAATCTTCGCCACGATTGTTGCGCAAAATGCCGCCTTCGCCGCGCACTGCTTCTGAAATGAGAAATGATTTCGCCTCCGCATGAAACAAACACGTGGGATGAAATTGGATAAATTCCATGTTCGCGATCTCCACTCCTGCGCGCCACGCCATCGCTACGCCGTCTCCAGTCGCGATGTCTGGATTCGTCGTATACAAATAAACTTTCCCGCAACCACCGGTCGCAAGCACGATTTGATCTGCCCGGATAGTTGCCACCTCACCAGTTTTTTCATCCAGAACATAGACACCAAGACAGCGATCCTCTGCCGCGAAGCCGAGCTTGGCCGCGGTGATTAAGTCCACCGCCATGTGATTTTCCAATAGCTGGACGTGTGATTGTCGGCCCAGCTCGCGGAGCAAAGTCTCCTCGATCTCCTTTCCGGTTACGTCTCGTACATGCAAGACCCGGCGCTTGGAGTGGCCGCCCTCTTTGGCCAGATCAAGCTCGCGATGTCCGGAGACTTCGCGCTCATCGAATTGCAATCCAAGCTCCATCAATTCGCGGATGCGCTGGGGACCTTCGGTCACAATCGTGCGCACCACCGCTTCGTCACACAAACCGGCACCGGCACCTAACGTATCGCGCACGTGCAGCTCAAACGAATCTTCATCGCTGGTCACGCAGGCGATTCCGCCCTGCGCCCAAGCGGTGTTTGTATCAGAGCCTTTGCGTTTCGTGATCACAGCTACCGATCCGTGCTTTGCCGCTTTCAATGCAAAACTGAGACCGGCAATACCGCTGCCGATTACCACGAAATCGTATTCCTTCATTCCAACTGGATATTGTCAATCAAACGAGTTTTGCCGAAAAACACCGCCAACAGGAGCACCGAGTTCGGTCCCGCCATTTCAACCGGGCTCAAAGTTCCCGCATCGACAAGCTCAACATAATCGATCCGCGCCAGTGGCGCTTCGTTGATCACCTTACGCGCGAGAGCGATTACATCTCCGGCGGATTTTTCGCTCGCACTTGCCACAGCACGTAATGCTTTGTGTAAGACTGTTGCCTGCTTCCGTTCTTCCAAATTCAAATACTGATTACGCGAACTGCATGCGAGGCCGTCCGCTTCGCGCACTGTAGGCACGGCAATAATGTCGGTCTTGAAATTGAGATCGCGCACCATGCGGCGAACAATCGCGAGCTGCTGAAAATCCTTCTCGCCAAACACCGCCGCGCCCGATGCAAGAATATTGAACAACTTCGCGACAACTGTGCAAACCCCGCGAAAATGGCCGGGGCGCGACTTGCCCTCCAAGGTCTTCGAAAGTGAAGATTCTCCGACGAATACCGAACGATCGTCAGCATACATTTCGGCAACACTGGGTCGGAACAACAGATCGACACCGGCGTTTTCACAAAATTCCTCATCAGCTTCTTCGAGGCGCGGGTATCGCTCGTAATCGCTTCCCGGTTCAAACTGTAACGGGTTTACAAAGACAGTAACCACCACTTCCCCATCTTGCCCGGCCGCCTCGCGAGCCACGCGGATCAACTCCGCATGTGCCTTGTGCAGCGCTCCCATCGTGGGCACCAACACCCGTCGCCTTTGGCGCGACAGCGATTGCGCTTCAGCAACCGTGCTTAAGATTTTCATGCAAAGGCATCAACGTCCGCGGAACCTTTTCAAGCCAAATCGCCTGCCGCGCGAATCGAAATTTCTTGCGGCCAAAGTCCTTCCAGCCGGCGCGTAGCGCGAGATCGCGCATTTCCGTAAATGAAAATGCACGCGCAGCAGATAGGCGAGCGTCATAGCGGGTCATCGATTCGCGAAAAATCAGCGCGGTCAAAAGATAAACGCCACCCTGGAGGAGAACTCCCCGCCGCAAGTCTGATACCAAAACAAATCTGCGAGACGACTCGCGACAACGTCGCAACAGAGTCACGGCCTCTTCATCGCTGAAATGATGAAGTGCAAGCGTACAGAGCGTGACGTCGTATGGTTCCGCGGAATTCCATTCGAGAATGTCGGCTTCTCGGTAGTGAATTTCAGGATAGGTAATGCTCAATTTCCGGGCAATTTCCAGTGTCGCAGCCTGTCGATCTAACGCGTCGATCTCGACCTTGGCGCGAATTTCGCGAGCGTAATCAGCAATCAATCGCGGAATGTCGCCGGAACCGGTGGCGAGATCGAGGATTCGGGCACGAGTACCCGGCTGAATCCAGCGGCTCACAAAGCGCAAAACAAGACGATAGCTGCCGAACCAGCGGTTGAGTTGCCGAAGCCGTTCCAGATCGCGTTCTAACTCAGCCGAAACCGGCTGCGGCCGATCCATCATTTCTAACACGGCCGGATCGAAGCTTCGCTTCATACTGGTAGGGACGCCGCGCTGCGCCGTCCGGTCGGCGCAGTACGCCGATCCTACCTCTGTTCACGTCTTCAGGAAATCCCGCCACGCTTCGGGCAACTCCGTAGATTCCACTTCGCTTGCGATGCGCCCTTCGAATTCGGGACGGAAAACTGTGGTTGTTCCATATACCATGACCACGTCCTCTGCGCCTTCAGCACGAATCGCGTGCGCCACGCCTGGTGGAATGACGATGCCGATGTTGTTGTCGCTACGATGATTATCCCCATCCACAAAAAATCGCATTACTCGGCGCGGAAACCCTGCGCGGATGTCGCATAAGATTATCTCAACGCGCCCCTGCAAAAAGAACATCACGTCCCACTGCTCGTCATCGTAACGGCGTAGTGAGTAATTCTCCGGTTCATCGACAAAAACACGATGCAACCAAACCGCCGCAACGCCATCTTTTGGAACACGCGGCGGATGTACATGGAAACCTTTTGCCGTGTTTGCAAACATGCGCGCAGCCGACCACTGCTTCGGCCACAGGCCAATGCGCCCAAGAATCCCTTCGTCTCGCCGCACAAATTCGCCAAATAATCCGCGGTGACGCTGCGCGTGAATTTTTCGGGCAAAAACCTCCACGCCTGGGATCCAGGCTTGCTTAACGTCGCGCTGGTTACGGTCCGCGGCCAACAATTCGCCGCCGTCCAACCCCCTTTCCGAAAACTCTTTAGCGAAAGATGTGGCGCGATAGTCACGCGTAGTTAGCGCGCCTCGAGCACTGGTGTCTATGCCTTGCCACAGATTTTCCTCGCGCTTCGTCATGTTTGAATTCAGTTACGCTCTACTTGCCTAGCGAGAAATCGGCGCGTTCGCGAGAAAGATTTGGATTGTAATAAGGATCGCCCTGCAGCACGTCAGCCCAACGCTGCTCCATAATCGCCTGCCCAGCCATGTCGACTTTGTCAGGCTCTGTGTCACGCCAATAAAGTTTTACAAACGGAGTGTAAACAATCAGATAACCTGCACGCCTGATTTTCAGACAAAGGTCGACGTCGGCCAGCGCGCCTGACAGGTTTTCGTCGAATCCTGCCGCCTGCTGAAAAATATCGCGGCGCGTGAGCATGCACGCGCTCGACACGGCGCTACAATTGCGCGTCACTTGCAGCTGGCGATTAGCACCCGGTTCGTCTGCGCGCAAACCGCGACAAGCCGGTTGTGCAGTCTTGTTAACGCCGACAACGATTCCCGCCTGCTCAAGCCCGCCCCTCGAGTTTAACAGCTGTGCACCTACCGCGCCTATTTCCGGCCGCTGGACATGCTCAGCCATGATCGTGAGCCAGTCCGGTTCGATTACTTCGATGGCATCATCCAAAAAGAGAAGCCACGGACTATGAGTTTGATTCACGGCGAAATTTTTGGCTGCGGAGACATTGCCCGGCCCGGAGAAATGAAGCAAAGGATATGCGAACTGCGCGGCAGCGTCGGTGAATTCATCACCGTGAACGATGATAATTTCGTAATTCGGATACGTGGTTTTGCTCGTCACGCTTTCGACGCATCGCTCGAGCGATTTCCGGCCGTGGTGACTCTGAATGATAATCGAAATTTTTCTCGTCTCGAACAGCTCGCGTCTGACACAGAATGCGTGGGTGCGCCAATCCACAGCAACATGGGCCGGCTCGCCGCGTCGCTTCAGGTGATCTTGAATTGCAAGTCGTGAGGCTTCCAGCTGTCCCGGCTTTTGCCGGATACTGATCGCGCTGGAACTTTCACTTCGTCGCCAGTGATATAGCACATGCGGAATGTGATGAATTCGGTTGGTCTGCTCGACGACGCGAAAGAAGAAATCGTAATCCTGTGCGCTGTCGAATTGTGAACGAAACCCGCCGGCTTCTTGCACAATATCGCGCCGCACGGCGGTTAGGTGACCCAGGTAATTACAGGACAGAAAAAAATCGGGGGACCAATCTGGCTTAAACACAGGTGCTTCAAAACCATTATCGCCGAGCTTGTCTTCGTCGGAATAAATCAGATCGGCTTCGGGGTGCTTCTGTAAAAGTTTTACGACGTGGAAAAGCGCATCGGGCTCGAGAAGGTCATCATGATCAAGAAAAGTGATCCACTCCCCACGGGCAAGTGAAAGCCCGTGGTTGGACGCGGCGGAGATGCCTTCATGCTTTCCGAGCTTTGCCGATGTGATTCGCTGGTCGCGCGCGGTCACGCGAGGCAGCATTCCGAGCAGTTCGGTAACCGTCGATCCATCGTCGACGAGCACAAGCTCCCAGTTGTCGTACGCTTGTGCGAGCACTGATTCAACGGCTTCCTCAAGGTGTTGAACAGGCGTATCAAAAATTGGCGTAATAACACTGATCAACGGCCGCGAGGCAAACGCGCGGGCTTCATCCCGCATCCGCTTGAAATCCTGCGCATTCGCACGGTGTTGCTCGAGCCACTTCTGGTATTCGCTTCGCGCGCTAGATTCCCTGGGGGTTTGCTTCTCTCGATGAAACTTTTTCCAGGTCGTTTTCGCCAGTTTTTCTGGCAGCCGATAGGGCGCGAGGAATATTTGACCGATCCTTCGTTCGGCGGATTTGCGGAGCTTTTGTTTCTGCTCTTTTAGTAACCTTAGTTCGCGCCGGTATTCTTTCAGCTTAAGCAGTTTCTCCTCGAGTGAAGCGATATGACACTGTGCTCCTTCCAATTCGGAGCCGCGGATTTCAAGTGTTCGCCGCAAAGCACCCAACTCGTTATTGAGTCTGGCAAAAGCCATCTCCACAGCGGCCACACCGGTGCCAGCTGCTTCCCGCGGGAAGCGCCGAAGGCACACGGCCCCCGGATCCAGTTCAATGAGGTCGCCTTGGTAATCGGGCAGAAATCCAAGGCGACCAAAACACTCAACAAGCTGCGGACGCCGCTTGGAAGCGTCAGCGCCGGGGCCAGGCATCAAGACAATCGTGTCTGCACAGCCTGAGAGCGCTTCCGCTACGCGATCGTCGTCCTTTCTGCCCGAAGGATAGAACCAAATCGCGGTTTCGAAGCGGGCTGTTCCTGCGCCTTGATCGACATTTGAAACAAGATCGTCACAAGACCGCGACTCAGCTTCTCTTTCCATTTGGGCAAATTGCGACGCCAGTTTCTGAGGATTGGCTCCGACAATGAGAAATCGGCCATGCTCGAATTTGCGCGAAACAACTCGCGCGAAATCAGCATCGGAAGACTGGAAAGGCGATGGAGACACCACACACATTATATTGGTTGAAGCAAGCTGCAGGCAAATCTACCCTGCCGCGCCATCACGGCGATACGACCGGTTCCGCAATGCTCGAGTTTGTCGTCTATCTACTTTATCGCGCGGGGTCGGCCATCGCCGCCGCGCTGCCATTACGCTTTCTGTATGCTGCTGGCCAATTCCTTGGCTTTTGCGCGTGGCTCATTTCAGGGAAATATCGGCGACTGGCAGAACGCAACGTCGCGATTGCCCTTGGCGACCAAAGCTCGCCGGTCGAATTGCGTCGCCTCGTCCGCCGCCATTTCCAACGGCTGGGCGCTAACCTGCTTTGCAGCGCCAAACTCACCCAAATGCCGCCGGAGCAAATCCTCCGTCGAGTCAAAGTTGAAAATATCGAGGCCATGGACCGCGAATTTCGTGCAGGCGTTCCTGTAGTGCTCGTGTTGAGTCATCTCGGGACGTGGGAATTATTCGCGCAATTGATGCCGAAATTTGTTGGGTACGTGCGAAATGCGAGTGTTTATCAGAAACTTGGCAATCGTTTCATTGACGAGCACGTGCGCCGGACGCGCAGCCAAACTGGCTTGGAATTATTCGACCGCCAAGCCGGATTTCAGCCGGTGATCGACTTGCTGCGCTCCGGCGGCGGCGTCGGTGTTTTGTCCGACCAACACGCTGGCGACCACGGACTTTGGACGCCATTTTTCGGAAGACTGGCGTCGACTTCGCCTCTGCCTGGTTTGCTTGCGAAGCGGACCCGAGCGGCGCTCATCGCCGCTGGAGTTTACACGACCGGTCCAGCACGCTGGCGCATGGTGTTCACCGAGCGCTTCGACCAGCCCGGCACTTCCGTTGCAGACATTACGTCGAGAATAAACGAGGTGATCGAGAAACAGATTCGCGTCGCACCGGACGACTGGTTTTGGGTGCATAATCGGTGGAAAACGCCCCAGCCGAATTTCCTTCTCGCGCGGTATAAACGGGGCGTCCACCTGCCGCCGGGAATTTCAGCGCGTGATCTAAAGCCATTTCGGATTTTGATTCGTTCAAGCAACTGGTTAGGCGACGCGGTGATGAGTGTGCCGGCAGTCCGCGCGATCAAGAATGCGCGTCCCGATGCTCACATCACAATCGCCGCGCCGGAGAAGATCGCTCCGGTGTGGAAGATTATTCCTGAAGTGGATGCGATTATTCCGTTGCGCAACGGTTCGCTTCTTCGGGTTGTGTCTTTGCTTAAGCGACAACCGGCGTTCGATGTTGCGATTCTCTTTCCAAATTCGCTGCGGGTTGCGCTTGAATCGTGGCTGAGCGGGATTCCACGCAGGGTCAGCTATCGCGGGCACTGGAGGAGTTGGCTGCTGAACCAAACGGTGCGCGAGTCGCGAAAGGCGCGTCCGCCAGAACACCATTCGCTTCGGTTTCTTCGGATCGCGCGCGAATGCGGAGCGGAAACATCCACCTCTGAAAGCTTTCCCGAGCGGGCAATCCAACAGCCAGTCTCAAACGTCCAAATTGCGGCCGCGCATGAACGGATAAAAATCGGCCTTTGTGCGGGCGCAGAATACGGCCCAGCCAAACGATGGCTCCCGGAGCGATTCGCGGAGCTTGCCGCAAGGATTACGGCGCAATTGCCGACGCAATGGATCTTATTCGGAACGAAGAACGACAAGGCAATAGGCGATCAAATCGCGGCTGCCATCGCCGATCATTGCGTGAATCGGATTGGCTGTACCACACTCGAGCAACTTATCGACGAACTGCGGGAATGCCGTCTAGTGCTTACCAACGATACCGGTACCATGCATCTGGCTGCATTGCTCGGCGTGCCGGTGGTTGCAATTTTCGGTTCCACTGAGCCGCGCCTGACTGGACCGCTCGGCAATAGTCACATTATCCTGCGACATCATGTTGAATGTAGCCCCTGTTTTCTGCGCGAATGCCCAATTGATTTCCGCTGCATGAAGGCGGTCAACACCGACGAAGTGGTCGACGCTGTGCGGTCGATGTTGTCCGATAGCCGTAACGTTTAATATCACGCCATGACACCACCGCGAATCCGCACAGACGTGCAGGTGATGTTTTTTGATACCGATTGCGGAGGCGTCGTTTCTAACATCGCCTATCTGCGTTTCATTGAAGTCGCACGCACACATCTGGCCGAGGAACTCGGCCTCCGACTCGCGGAGATGGCCGAAACGCAAACATATCCCGTGGTGGTGCGCACCGAGATTGATTATCGCCGCCCAGCCAAACTCGGAGATCGGCTGGTGATTGAGGGCTGGCTCGATCAGCTGCAGCGCGCGAGGTTCTGGTGCGGATTTCGGATCTCACGGCCAAAGGACAACATCTTGATTGCCGAATCCCGTCAGATGCTCGCACTGGTCGAAATGCCGTCGGGCAAACTGCTGCGTTTGCCCGAACACTGGCAACAATATCGAAAGGCAGATTCCGCGCAGTATCCGAAAGGCGAATGTTAAATCGGAATTGTAGTCGGCGAAAAATGCATTGAATGACCGCAGCCACCCGAACTTTAAGCCTTGAAGAAACTTTGCTTGAGCCGCCGGCACTGCCTCCGCCGCCAACGCGTCATGCATTGTTTGCGATTCTCATTGGGTTAGCGGCGTTGTTGCACGTCGCGACGATCGGCAGCGGCGATCTGTACAGCCAGACCGAAGGACAATATGCAGGAGCCGCCCGCGAGATGGTCGAAAGCCATCAATGGCTTTTGCCAACCAATGACGGCATCCCGCGCCTGCAAAAACCGCCACTGCTTTACTGGCTCATTATCGTCTCTTTCAAGCTCTTCGGGATAAACGCTGCAGCTGCTCGCCTCCCGGTCGCGCTTGCAGTTGTCGCCTTGGTTGCTCTGATTTTTCTGATTGGAGAAAAGCTTGTGGATTACTGGCGTGGCTTCATTGCCGCCCTGATTTATCTTAGCTTCTGCGGCACATTTCTGCTCGCGCGCATCGTCATGCCAGAACCGCTCGTGAGCGCACTCATCGCGGGCGCGATTTTGTGCGGAGTCTGCGGTTATCAGCGGCGGCGGTATCGGCGTGCCTGGTTCGCCGGGTTTTGGATTTGCTGCGCCTTCGCATGCTTGACCAAAGGTTTGCTCGGTGTCGTTTATCCGGCGGCGATCCTTGTTTTGGTCTCACTGTTCCATCGCGAGGCACGGCTTCGGTATCGCGCGCTTTTCAGGTGGGAATATCTGGCAATGTTTCTTTTGATTGTCGCTCCGTGGCATCTTTGGGCAGAGTGGCATTTCCCGGGCTATTTTCGCTATTTGTTCAGCTCGGAATGGTTGGGTCATCTGCGCGGGCTTACCGACGAGACGCATGATTACAAGGGTATGCCTGCGTACCAATTTCTGCTCATGCATTTGGCCTGGTGGTTTCCGTGGTCCATCGCACTGCTTTCCGGCGTAATTTTCGCCTGGCGCCGCGTGGCGCGGCCGCATGACATCAATTTCGCCGATGCATTGCCGCTCTGCTGGATGGCCGTTGTTTTTGTCCCGCTGCTCTTTTTGGGCCAACGGCAGGATTATTATTCGATGACTATGTGGGGCGCAGCCGCGCTCTGGGCAGCGATGGTATGGGATCGAACGCCGCAGAAGCTGCGCGCCGCGGGTGCAATCGCAGTGGGGCTCGTTGGATTGATGAGCGCGCTAGCGGCATTTTTTCTTGTCAGGGCCGCGCGCCCTTCGAACGGCCATTGGGGGGTGATGGACGCACGCTGGACCGCATGGCGAGCGTTGCACGAGATGCCGATGTCAGTTTGGCTTGTAATTCGACCGGTGCTCGCGACTACCGGTGTTTCTCTCGTCCTTCTCTCACTAGTGGCGCTCTATTTTATTTTCAACCGGCGGGAGAAACTCGCTGCTGTTGCGTTGGCTGCAGCCATGGTTCCAAGTGGGCTTAGCATGATGGAGGGGGTCGCACGAACCTCTCCTTTTTTTTCACTCGCCGATATAGCGCGCTTTGTGAATCCGCGTCTGGACGCAGGCGGCGAAGCGATCTTTGAAGGGCCGCTCGACGACGGCAGCAGCCTTATTTTTTATCTGAACCGAAAGTTTCTCTTTGTTAATCAAAACCGCCAAAAAGCGGCGCCGATCGGCAGACCGTCGAGAGATATTTTCGTCAACGAAGAGGCGGTGTTGGAGAAATGGGCCGATCGCGATGCCGTTTATCTCATTGTGGAGCAAAGCCGAGCGGATTACTGGAAACAGCTATTGACCAGCCGCTTTCATGTTTATCACCAGATCACGAGCTCGGGAACATACGTAGTGCTTAGTAACCAACTATGAAGCACATTCGGGAAGCTAGTGACCGGCAATGTGCATTTGAAAAATGCGGCAGGCGGCTTAATATCCTGACTCATTTTTCCGTTGTAATCTTTGTAACCTTTCAAGTGGACCTATGTCGCAACATCGCAGCTTAAAAGGGGCGAGCACCATCGCCGCCAGGCGCAATGTGCTGAAACGCTTCGAGCGCGTCGAGCTTCTCAAGAAGCGCGGCCAATGGAAAAAAGACAGTAAAGTCATTGGCCTGCCGAAGACGAAGCCGGATGTGTAAGTCGTAAATCGTTGAATCGATATATCGTTAAATCGGCGCGACGATTCACGATTTAACGAATTACGAATCACGATTGTGCGCTTGAACCGTTTCCTCGCCGCTGCTGGCGTTGGCTCGCGGCGACATTGTGATGAGTTGATAGCGGCGGGTCGCGTTACCATTAACGGTAAAGTTTGCACAGACTTCAGCGCACAGCCGGGCCCGCGTGATCACGTCAAGGTGGCCGGCAAGCTCGTTCGAACCGCTCCGGGACTCACGATCGTGCTGAACAAACCTGCCGGGTTTGTTTCGACCCGAAAAGATCGGCACGCGCGCGATACTGTATTTGATCTGCTTCCGCAAAAATTTTCCAAGCTCTTCAACATCGGGCGTCTGGACGCGCAAACTGAAGGTCTGCTTCTTCTAACAAATGATGGCGAACTGGCACAGCGGCTCACTCACCCGCGTTACAAAATCGACAAGGAATATGAGGTGACGCTGGACCGACAGTGGGACCCGGCGCTTGCGCCGAAATTGCTCCGCGGAATTTTTCTGGACGGGCAGCGAGCCAAAATCGTGCGACTTCACTCCGTCTCGCCGACTCACTTGCGCGTTGTGTTGCGTCAGGGAATCAATCGGCAGATTCGCCGCATGTTCGAAGCTGTCGGGTGTCGCGTAAAACATCTCGTCCGTGTTCGAATCGGAAATCTTCGGCTTGGCGATCTCCCGCGCGGACACTGGCGTACCCTCACAAACCAAGAATTAGAAACTTTGCACGTCCAACACAACAGGGGTGCTGTAGCCACGGGCGATGACCGCGGCAGCCAAACAGGTGGACCTGTCAGCCAAGATCGAGGTCAACGCCCTCGACTACAGCTCACGTGAAGATCGATGGTTCTAACGCGCTGATCACAGGCGCTTCCGCCGGGATTGGGCTCGAATTTGCTCGGCAACTTGCAAACCGTACGCGATCAGTTGTTCTCGTCGCAAGACGGAGTGAACGTTTAATCCAGTTGCGTGACGAATTGCAGAACCGGAATCCAAATCTGGATGTCTACGTTCGCAGCGTGGATCTTGGCGACAAAGCGCAGATCGAGTCACTGATCGAGTCGCTCACGCGGGACAAGATTGCTGTGGATATTCTGATCAATAACGCCGGACTCGGCGACGCTGGGCTCTTCTCAACGAGCGATCCAACTCGCAACCAGCAAATGCTGTTCGTAAACGTGATGGCGCTTACTCTACTCACCCGCCATTTGCTTCCGCAGATGATCGCGAAACGGCGCGGCGCCGTTCTAAATGTCAGTTCTGTGGCTGGTTTTCTCCCCATCCCTGGCGACGCCGTTTACGCCGCAACCAAAGCTTATGTGACCAGTTTCTCTGAAGCCCTTCGAGCGGAACTCCTGGGAACAGGCGTGAGTGTATGCGCTCTGTGCCCCGGTCCTGTGCAAACGGAATTTCAAGAAGTCGCCAAACGCCAGGGCGTTCAGCCCAAGCTCGGCCCGAAATTCGTTGTCGTTCCGGTCGAAAAAGTCGTGCGCGATGCGCTCGCCGCGCTGGAAGCAGACCGGCCGCTCGTAATTCCGGGATTTGCAATGAAGTTTGTAATGTTCATGAGTCGACTGATGCCGATGCCTGTCTTGCGCTTTCTGTTCCGGCTCTCACTCAGGCAAAGCCGAACTGGTAGCCCGAGTTGAAGTCCTTCCCTCAGTAGGTTGTGGGCAATGTGGCTACCGATGAAACCAATTGTGCGTGCTCGCGAACACCACGGAACTGTTAACAATCTCTGAGGTCGTGACAAACACTACGATTACGCCGAGGACGGTCAGCGCGACAGCAGAATTGATCCGCCGAAAGAAGTAAGCGACCCCATACACATAAAATAGGGAGAACGGAATGAGCGCGCCGGTCAGCAATCGACCCGACGTGAAATAGGGATGCGCCAGTGAGGGATTAATGCAATTGCCAAAGTCGAACTGGATTGAAAGCAACGCCATAAATCCAACCGATACGACAAAGCTCAACGCGGCAATGCCGATTGCTTGCCGTTGAAACGTGGAGAGGCCGCTGTTTTTTCGCAATCCAACCAGTGCTATGAGAAGCAATACCAGGGAGGAGATCGCATAGAATCTGTCCGCCACCGGCCAAGCTAATATCTGTCCCTGCCATTTGACCTCTCCTCGCCAGAAACTCGCAACGAGGTCTCTCCAGAAAACCCAAAATCCTTGCAGTGTGAATATCGGATGGTCCCACCATTCAGCGAGCGATTTCCGTGTCCAACCGAGCAAGGCAATTTTCGCCGTTGAACCGGTGATATCGCCGAACTGAAATTTCAGCCAAATCGTCCAACATCCAATTGGGATCGCCGCAAGGGCAACGAGCGCAGCAAGTGCAGACAGTCCGGTGCGGGGCGCTCGCCGGATAATCAGCAGTAGTCTTGCAGTGATTACCGCGAGCACGACGGCGATAAGCGGCAAGTTGGAGAGCTTCGTCAGGTATGTGGCTGCGATCGTCAAACCTGTGGACGCTCCTAGCAAGAAACTGGGCGCGTTCGTTCGCAACCATTGCAGGACGCACACAAACAACGCGCCAAAGCAGACGGGCGATAGAACGTCGTTGTTCATCGCGTAAAACACATTCTGAGGAATGAAAGCCAGCAGCAGCGGCACGCCAATGCGCAGATCGACGCGGTCCGGTGCCACGATGCGCGCGGCTACGTAGCCCAACCAAACCACAATCGCGATCAGCGGAAGATTCAAGAAGCGAATCCAGCACAAGGACTGGATTCCAGTGAGTCCGATGTGCTTTCCAACCCACCACCAAAGACTCGCAATTATGTAATAAAGTGGCGGCTGAGAGGATTCGAAATTAATTTCGCTGCTCCACGCCGCTCTTGTCGCCGCAATCTCCGGCTCAACTTCGGGGGCAGACGTCTTCCATAACGGCGGCGGGAATTTTGCGCCCGGAAATTGATCTGCTGTGAACAAGAACTCTGGTGAGGCGTACGGAACGATCCAGTTGAGACTCTCTTCCTTGAGTGGTTCGAAAGCACGAGGCAGATGTCCACGCGAATACTGCGTGATCAGGTCGAAATGCAGGTCTTCATCAATGTTGCTAAAGAACGGAAAAGCCGCCGAGAAAATCAATACGCGAAGAGCCGCAACCAGACAGAGTAGCAGGACCAGGACGTTTTCGTTCCTACCCGCGAATGTTTTGGATCCGCCGCAAATGCTCACGATCGACCAATGTAAACAAAAGCGGCGGTCGTGTTCGACCGCCGCTTACAAACGCTTTTGCAAGCTACACACCCGCTACAGCTTTACGATGATTTGTATTTGACGGAGCAACCGTAAGGCTTGGTTTGTGGCGTGGTGACAGATTTGCCCGCCAACGATTCATCTAAGGCCGCCTTAACGTAGTTCGTAGAACTGGGAATATCCGCGGGATTTGGCGATGCTTTGCTGTCGATTGCACCTTCATAGGCGATTTTCCCTTCGGGATTAATCACCACCATATGAGGCGTGTTCTTCGCGCCGAAAGCACGTCCCGCTTTGCCTTCCGGATCGAGCAGCACCGCGGTCTGATGGGTCTTCCATGACTCACTGATCTTTTGCGCCTGTTCCGGCGTGATACTGCCTTCGGTGCCGGGGGCATTCGAATCGATGGTCAGCCAGACAACTCCCTTGCTCGTATATTGATCCTGCAACTTTTGCATGTTGCCGCTGCCGTAGTGCTTTTTCACGAACGGGCATTCCGGATTAAACCATTCGAGCACGACATATTTACCCTTGTATTGCGAAAGCGAATGCGTTGTGCCCTTCGCGTCCGGGACCGAAAAATCCGGCGCTGCGCTGCCCACAGCAGGCGGATCGAGGGCAAAGACGGCGGTAGCAATTAATGATGTAAAAACGGCTAATGTGATTTTCATGTTCATAGATTGATTAGAAAGCATAGTTTCTGAGATGGTTCAATTTTCTGGCGAGTAAGACATTCACAGCCGCCCCCAGAAATTTCAAATGACGCAGCTTGCATTCGACGAAACTTATCGGCCAGATAGGCCATACTTTCCACGCTGGCGCATTTGCAACGGGGCGTACAAAACATCTATTCCGAAGCGACTTTGTGCGTGGCGCTGTCGAGTTTCTCCAAGACCATACTTTTCGTCAGCAGTTCCGGAAAGACGATTGGCTCTCCGATTTTTCCGGGGTAGAGCACGTAGAGCGGAACGCCCGGGCGACCAAATTGCTGCAACAATTTCGTGATGACCGGATCGCCATTGGTCCAGTCGGCCTTCAGTTTCACGATACCGCGACGTTGAAATGCATCTCGCACGTCATGACTTTCGAGAACATTGGCCTCGTTGAATTTGCAGGTAAGGCACCATGCGGCGGTGAAATCGACAAACACGGGATGGCCTTGCTCCAGTTCTGCTTGCAAGCGCTCGGGCGTGAACGCCTGCCAGTCGCCTCGAAGCCGCGAGTCCGCGGAAGCAATATTCGCGGAGTGAAATTTGTCTCCAATGAAATAAATGCCGCTCATGAGTACGAGCATGAGCATGAGCACGACCGCTACACCTCGCTTCGCGGCTGATGCTGTAGGCACAACGAACGCGCCTTTCATCCAGCACGCGACACTGATTACCAGCAGGAAACAGCTGGCCCAGATCGCTCCTTCCAGACCGCGCTGTGCGCCAAGCACGTAGAGGAGAAATAGCAGCGTCGCCAGCAGCAGAAAACCCATGAATTGCTTCATATGCGTCATCCACGGGCCGGGCCGTGGCAGAAACCGCAGCCAGGCGGGTTGAGCGCTCAACAGGAAATACGGCGCGCTCATGCCGGCGGCGATTGCCACGAACATCGCCAAAATGACCACTGGCGACTGCGAAAAAGCGAAGCCCAGCGCCGTGCCGAGAAACGGCGCAGTGCACGGCGTGGCTAGCACGGTTGCAAATACACCCTGAAAGAATGAGCCAAGATCGTCTTTGCGCTCGGTCGTCGAAAGCAGACCGCGCGTCATACTTTGCGGCAAAGAAATTTCGAACACACCAAAGAGATTCAAGGCGAATACGAGGACAATTACGCTCAGCACGAGGACGAAATAGGCGTTGGTGAATTGAAACCCACCCCAGGTGACGTCGCGCCCCGTGGCCTTGAGAGCGATCAGGAGCAGCGCGAGCGCAATGAACCACGCGAAGATCCCAACCGTGAAAGCGATGCCGCTGCGTAAAATTTTCTGCCGACTTTGGCCCGCTTGTTGAATGAATCCGAAAATCTTGAGCGAGATGACCGGCAACACGCACGGCATCAGATTCAAGATCATGCCGCCGAGAAAACCGAAGAGCAGAAAAGTGAAGATCCCTCGCACGGGCGGCGGACGAGCCGCCGAAACAATCGATGGAGTTGTAATCTGCCACGCCGCGCGATCATCACCGTTTGGCTGCTGGGAAAAAACGACAAGGCCCGCCATGGCTGACACGCTGTTTGCTGACGACTCAATCGGAATCCGCAAAACAATTTCATTTTTGTTCCGTGTTTCCATCGTTGGATGGCCGACGACGGTGCTTTGCTCCGGCAACGGAAAAAAATCGACTGCGGGATAACTTCCCAGCGTTTCGCTCGTGACTTTCAGGCGAAGATCGGAGCCAGCGCGGCTCCAATTGGCAGTCACCGTGTTCGCTCCCGGCCACTTTTGCGGCAACAAACGGCGATAACGCGCAAAAACTTCCGTGTTCGCGGGCTGGCTGATTGTCGACATTGGCAACTCCAGCTGCAACGTTTCACTCCCAGGAATGCAGATCTTCTCACAGACCAGCCAACTTGCGTCTGCAGAAAATCTGACAGATGAGTCGTCAATCTTCGGCGGCGGCGTGATTTCCTGCATGAGCAGGACTTCATTTTCGTAGCCGTAAGTCTCAATATCGCCGGGATCGATCGTTTTCAGCGGAATCGGCCATTGAATCTCACCGATTTTCCAGCCCGATGGCAGCTTCCATTTCAATTCTGTGGGGAGACCGGCATCACCAGAAAATTTCCAGTAAGTATGCCAGCGCGGAGCCATTCGCAGCAGCAAGCCGATAGTAAATGGCTTTCCGGGGACAATCGCGCTCGTGTCGGCCAGGAGCTCCGCTTTGACGAGTTGTTTTCCTTGATACGCTTGGCCGAGACCGTGCGGCACAGTGGCAAAAGTTAACCAGCAAAGCACCCACCAAGCCGCAAATTGCGATGGTACTCTCATGTTAGTAGGTAACATTCGCCCAACCTCACGGCAATGGTAGGGCGCGACCGCTGGCCGCGCTGCAACTTATGGAACAACGAAAATCTTATCCGTCCACGGATCTTTTACTTTGGTTCCGGACGCATAACCGCTCACATCGACGTACCTTCCGCTGGTATCAAACGGACTGAACACGTAGCCAGGCTTGTCCGGCACGGCTTTCGCAGTCGGAAATTGCGTCTGAGGATATGAAGCCTGTGCTGGCGATGATGGTTTTTGATTTTGCTGTGTTGTTTCCCTGCGAGCGACCTGCGGAGCTGTTCTGGCCGAGCTTTGACTGCTTTCTGTTTGAACCTTCGAGCGGCGCTGCGGCACGGAGGCCGCTTGCGACGTTGAAACTGGCTGACCTGGCTCGATGACATCCGATGACGTTGCCTCTGTGGTACCGACCATCTTCGGTTCACCGCGGCCCTTTAAGGCGTAATGCACCGGCGCAGTAGCGACACGATACGACCCAACAGCGACGTCGCGTGTCACATGGTAAGAAGTCACCGCAACGTTGCGGGTCGTTCCGCACCCAGCAAGCAAGGCCGCCGCAACAAGCAAAGGGCGTTCCATTATATTCATCTCGTGTTACAGATGCGCCTCCACGGCGATCTGTTCAATCATTTAATCGCCACAATATCAGCTAGCAGACTTAAAATATCCTCCCCGGTCGTAGACCACGAACACATCAGACGATAAATGTCGGGCTCAATAAATTTATTAAAACGCCAGCCACGAGCGTGGAGACCGCTGGCGAGTCGCTCATCCATCGACACAAACACTGCGTTTGCCTCGACTGGAAATACGCTCTCGATTCCTGCTTCCTTTTGCAGACGGCTCGCAAGTTCGCGCGCCGCCCGATTGGCATGCTGTGCGTTCCGTAGCCAGGCGTCTCCGGTCAAAAGCCCCAGCCACTGCGCAGCGAGAAAACGCATTTTCGATCCGAGCTGCCCGGCTTGTTTCGCTCGATAATCAAATTCGTGTGAGATCTTCTTATTGAAAAAAATCACCAACTCGCCGACAGCCGCTCCGTTTTTTGTTCCTCCAAAACAAAGAACATCAACCCCAGCCTCCCACGTGATCGCTTTGGACGCGCAGTGCAGCGATGCGATTGCATTGGCGAAACGAGCGCCGTCCATGTGGAGAGACAGTTGGTGCGCCCGCCCCAGGTCAGCGATGGCCGCAATTTCGTCACGCGTGTAAACTGTTCCGAACTCCGTCGCTTGCGTAATGCTGATCGCGCCCAGCTTATGCGAATGCAACTCGTTCTGACGCGCCAGCAGCGCTTCCACCTGGCCGGTGTCAATCTTGTCCGCCATCGGACGGACTCGCTGCGGCGAGCCATCGGCGCCCCCGACCAAAAGCAGTTTTGATCCTCCGGTGAAAAATTCAGGCGCGCCGCATTCGTCGGTCTGAATGTGAGAATGCGGATGACAGATGACGCTCTGGAACGACTTGCACAGCTGCGCAAGCGCCAGCGCGTTCGCCGCTGTGCCGGTGAAAACAAAATAAACATCGCAGTCGGTCTCGAAGATTTCACGGACTCGATCGCACACGCGCGCAGTCCAACGGTCCTCGCCATAGGATGGCGCGTAATGCGCGTTGGCTTTCTGCAATGCGGCCGAGGCCTCAGGGCAAATCGGTGCGACGTTATCGCTCGCAAATTCATGGCGCTCTTGGACCATCTCGCTTGTTTGCTACGGAGTTTTTGCGCCGGATCAATCAGTACAAAGAGACTGCCTGACAGCTCAGAGCCCTGGGCCTCCGAATTCTGCCAGGCAAATCCCGTTCGATTTGCTCTTCAAATCGCGTGCAGCAGTTTCATTCTTATTTCGGAGACAGGCGGCAAATTGATCGTGCCGGCTGGCAAAATATTTTCCGCCACGAAAGACTGCTGGTTCCATTTTGCCTAACGCATAGGGGCGGACTAGCTTCGTAAATGAAGGCGCTCCAGAGCGAAGTCGAGCGGCGCGGCAGCCGCATCTTCGACCTGGTCGATAAGCATCCAGAGCCGCTTTTCAGCAAGGCTGGATTGTATCAGCGGTTGATGGCGCTCTCCATGCGAGACGAGCAGTTTAAGGTGCAACTGTTTCGCTTCGTCGATGTCTTGCCCTCGCTGCGCGGCTCCGGCGAAATTATTGAGCATCTCAACGAATATTTCTCCGATAATGGTTTCGGGCCGCTTGTTAACACCGGTGTTCGGCTGGCACGCATTGTCCCGTGGGTGAGCGGGCCAATCCTGCGTTGGAACGTTTCCGGAATGGCACGTCAGTTTATTGCCGGAAGAAATCCGGACGATGTAATGGCGACATTGCGCAAGCGCCGCGCGCAGAAAATTGGCTTTACAGTCGATCTTTTAGGAGAAGCCGTCGTAAGCGAAGCGGACGCGGATAAATATGCGGCGCGTTATCTGGACTTGCTGGAAAAACTCGCGCAGGAAACAAAAAGCTGGACCGATCCGCTGGGCAAAAATTCGAAACTTTTTCCGGTTGTAAATCTGTCGGTCAAGCTTTCTGCGTTGTATTCGCAAATGAATCCGGCCAGCCCGGCCGATGCATTTGCGCATCTCGCACCGAAGCTGCGCCCGCTTCTCCGCCGCGCTCGAGAGCTCGGGGCGTTTATCAATTTCGACATGGAAAGTTATGCGCACAAAAATACTACTCTTGAGCTGTTCAAAACTATTCTGACGGAGGACGAGTTTAAAGATTGGCCCCATGTTGGGATCGTCATTCAAGCGTATTTGCGAGATTCGGAAGCCGATTTGCGCGACCTGATCGAGTGGGGCCGCAAGCGAGGCACGCGCTTCGCGGTCCGACTAGTCAAGGGCGCATATTGGGATTACGAAACGACAAAATCGCTCCAGAACGGCTGGGCTTGTCCCGTTTATTTTCAGAAGCCGCAGAGCGACGCGAATTTCGAGACCCTCACGAGATTGCTTTTGGAAAATGAGCCGATCGTCACGGCTGCCTTCGGATCACACAACATTCGCAGCATCGCGCACGCACAGGCGCTCGCGGACAAGCTCGGGATCGACCGCAGCCGTTTCGAGTTTCAACTGCTCTACGGCATGGCTGGCCCAATCAAGCGGGCACTCATGGAAATGGGCTATCGTGTCCGCGAATATTGTCCGGTCGGCGAACTGCTTCCCGGCATGGCCTATCTAGTCCGACGCCTGCTCGAGAACACGTCGAATGAAGGATTTTTGCGCGCCAAATTTGCCGAAAATGTCGCAGCGAAAGAATTGCTGCGCGACCCAAGAGAGTTAATAAAATCAAACGGAGCTAAACCGATGAAATCACAAAGCACGATCACTACGCAAAATCAGCATCGCCAAAATAGCGGTTCGGTTGACACCGTCTTGGACGATGTCTACCGAAACTCACCGCTTGTGAATTTCGTTTATAAAGACAGCCAGGAGAAAATGCGCAGCGCTCTGCGGGAAGTGCGCCAACGGTTTGGCGAAAAATATCCGCTCGTCATCGGCGGCGAAAAGGTGTGGACCGATCAGCTGACACCTTCGGTGAATCCCAGTGCTCCGAACGAAATTGTCGGTTATGGATCGGAAGCGGGAATTCCCGAAGCCGAACGGGCCGTCAAAGCAGCGCATGCGGCATTTGGGAATTGGAGTCGGACACCGGTCGAAGAACGCGCGCGCTTGCTCGAACGCGCCGCGGATGTCATGGAACGGCGCCGATACGAACTCTCGGCGGTTGAAGTCTTTGAAGTAGGCAAACCGTGGAACGAAGCCGATGCCGATATCCGCGAGGCAATTGATTTTTGCCGTTTTTACGCGGAGCAGATGCGCCGCCTCGGGCGCCCAAAGCTTACACAGCGGGTTCCCGGCGAGGAAAGCTACCACCACTACTGGCCTCGCGGCGTCGCGTTCGTCATTGCGCCTTGGAATTTTCCCATCGCCATCCTGTGCGGAATGGCCTCGGCCGGAGTTGTAACGGGTAACACCGTGATCATGAAACCGTCCGAGCAATCCATCGTGTGCGGCGCCATGCTGATGCAGGTTTTTGAGGAAGCGGGTGTTCCACCGGGTGTTTTGAATTTTCTGTCGGGGCACGGATCTGTGATCGGAGCCCACCTCGTCGATCACAAAGATGTGGATTTGATCGCCTTCACTGGATCGCGCGAAGTGGGATTAAAAATTTGGGAATCCGCTGGCATCACTCGACCCGGTCAGCGCGAGCTGAAGCGGGTCATTTGCGAGATGGGTGGCAAAAATGCGGTGATCGTGGACTCCGACGCCGATGTTGGTGAAGCGGTTGGCTATTCCATCTATTCCGCGTTCGGTTATCAGGGACAGAAGTGTTCTGCGCTGTCGCGTCTGATTCTTCTTGAGGAAAATTACGATCGCGTGATGGAACGCTTGATTCCGGCCACAGCGAGTCTACGCATTGGTAATCCTGACGAACCGGGGATTATGGTTGGGCCGGTGATCGATGAGGCGGCTTACCGGCGCATTCTCGATTACATCGAGGTTGGCAAAAGCGAGGCGACGCTCGCCTATCAAACCAAGGATTTGCCACCACAGGGTTATTTCATTCCGCTGACAATTTTCACCGATGTAAAACCAAACATGCGCATCGCGCGCGAAGAAATTTTTGGCCCGGTGCTGAGCGTGTTAAAAGTGCGCGATCTCGACGAAGCGCTCGAAGTAGCGAACGGCACGGATTACGCGTTAACCGCCGGATTTATCTCGCGCAGCCCTGAGAACATTGAGCGCGTTAAAGCCCAATTGGAGGCGGGAAATGTCTATATCAATCGTTCGTGCACCGGCGCGATTGTTGGACGTCATCCCTTTGGCGGATTCAAAATGAGCGGCGGCGGTACCAAGGCCGGTGGCGAAGATTATCTCCTGCACTTTCTCGTCCCGCGCGTGGTAACCGAAAATACGACTCGCCACGGCTTCGCGCCGGAACAGACGCCAGAATATCGCGAAGAATTTCTCTGGCCCAAACCGCACTAGCGTTTCGGTGTTCATCGGGCATATCAGTCGCGGAGATCGGAATCCGGCCGTAATCAGAGAGCGAGCTACGGACGGCCTTTGCTCAGCAATTTCACCACCGTGACCACCATGTAGAGCACCGGCCACGCGGAGGTCAAAACAATCAGCGCAAACACCGCCATCTCCTTCGCCCGTTCCCGTGCCGCCTCAAGCCGGTATTCGCGTCCTAGATTATAAAAATTCCTGAAACCCGACCTATCCTCTCCATCGTAAGGCGAGAAATACCCACCGTGCCATTGGCCAAAACCGGAATGGAAAAAATAGTCCGTCTGCGGGAATCGTCCCTTGCCTCCCGTGGAAGGACTCCTCGGTTTCATAGCTGTGACCCAAAAACTCGCGGAACCGCCAACCATGATACCACGTTCATAAAAGGAATCAGCCTGAAAATGTTCGCGAGTGGGAAAGGGGTCCGCGTCCTCTCGCGTGACGCCAGCCCCTTAGGCTTTGGCCCAGTGAACGTCAGTTTATTTGACTCCTGCTCTGTGATCAATTCAAGAACTCAGCTATCGTCATCGGATGCGGTCGCACTTCCACTCATTCGCAAATCGCGCTGCGGCGCTGCTGATGAAAGTGCTGTTTGGCTGTGTCGGACGTGTTCAAGTCCTCGGCCGTGAAAACGCGAATCGAAACGGTGGATTTTTGCTGGCAGCAAATCACATCAGCCATTTTGATCCATTCATCATTTCGTCAGTCGTTGAAACAAAAATCGACTGGATGGCGATGGCAGAATTTTTTCGATTCCCGCTACTGCGGTTTCTTTTACGCGCAGTCGATGCGTTCCCCGCCGACCGAGATCGTGCTGATCGCAAAACGATTCGCACAGCAATCGAGAGGCTGAAAAACGGACGCGTTATTGGACTTTTTCCCGAGGGCGGGATTCGCGATGGCGCAAAATCAATGCTCGAAGGCGCGCCGCTTCGGCCTGGCGCAGCGACGCTTGCCCACATCGCTGGAGCTCCAATTGTGCCGTGCGTGATCGTGGGCAGCGATCGCCTCTATTTAAAGAGGCGCTGGCTGCCGTTGAGGCGAACACCTATTTGGATCGCGTTCGGCAATCCAGTCTCAGCCTGTCCGACCTTGCAAAAATCTGGGGTGCGTGAGCAGATCGATCACGAACTGGCGGCCGCGTTCAGAAATCTATATGCCGAATTGCGCGCGAAGTTTCGGCTCAGCGAGGATGATTTGCCGCATTCGCCACAAGAGCGGATGAGTAAAGTCGTTCTTCATCCCGAGCGAACTCGAGGGATCCCGTTGCACAATCGAACAGCAACATCACGCGATTCCTCGACTGCGCTTCGCTCCGCTCCGAAAGACAGAATGCGCCGCGCGGCCGCCGCAACGATCGATTCGCTCATGTGCGCATCGATGAATTTTCTTCAATCGCGTCATCACTTGCACGCGCGCAGTCGTTTCGAAATGGAGCAGTATGTAACCGCATGCGAGAAGCTGACCGCTGAGGATTTTTACGCTGTACCGAGCGATCCGGGAATTGCGCCTCTAGTCGACGGGCAATGCGCGACAATCACATGGGCCAGCCCGATTAGCACAAATTTTACTGCCAATAATACGGCACGTGCTGATTTCTTCCTGTGCGCGCGCGGCTGGGAAGCGCCGACGGTCCTGATGTTGCATGCACTTATGTCCGCGAGTCACATCGGGTACCGGCGTTACGCGGCGGAGTTCAATAAACTTGGTTGGAACGCATGCTTCGTGCATCTGCCGTATCATTATTCACGTGTCCCGCGCGGTTACTGGAATGGTGAACTCGCGATCACGGCCGATCTTATCCGCAACGCCGAGGGGCTGCGCCAGGGTGTAATCGAGCTGCGGCAACTGATGGCAACTTTGCGCGAACGCGGCTGTCAACAGTTCGGTGTGCTCGGCACCAGCTATGGCGGGTGGATCGGCGCTCTTCTCGCCATGCTCGAACACGATTTTCGTTTTGTCGCGCTTATGGCGCCGATCACGAACGTCGAGCACGCGATCTGGGCGAGCCCTGCGGCACGGTTTATTCGTCGCGAACTGTATCGGGCGGACATTGAGCCGGCTCTCGTCGCCCGTCATCTTCATCTCAGCTCACCGATGCACAATCACCCCCTGTGCGACGCAGGCCGCGTGTTATTTATCGCGGGCGATTTCGATTCAATCGCAAGGCCCGAGCATGTCGAGGCTATCCAGCAAAAATGGCACGGATCGGAGTTGTTGCGCGTTCGGCAGGGCCATTTTGGCTACCGCATGATGCGTGAGACGATCGAGCGGCTGAAACAACGTGGCGATTTGCAATCAAACAACGGCGGTCTCCCGGGGCCGCCGTAGCCTTAGCGAACGCGGCTAGTCCGCCGTCCCAAAAAGCGCGGATTGGACACCGCCCCTCTTGCATCAATTGATTCCAATAAATTCCAAACTCGGCGCAAGCGCGCTGAATACCGCCTCAGCCAGAACATTGTGGCCTTCGGCCGACGCATGCCATCCGTCGATCGGATGGAGTAATTCCGCGCGGCCAAGGTCTGCTGCCGCTAGTGCGCGGGAATATCGCAATTGGATATTTCCAGTGTCCTTAAATTCGCGATTCAGATCCGCCACCATCCCGCGCAGATCTTCGTTCACCATTGAAGCCAGACGGATCAAACTGCGCCGGTAAGCTGGATGAAAAGAGATGAAGTATTTGTAGGTCCTTTCCAGGTATGGATATAAGAGTCTGTCTGATTGCCGGCGACGTTCGGCCACCTCGCGACCTTCGAAATACGATTCGAAATTTATTAGTCCGAAAATGACGACGGCCACGCGATGTTTCTCACCTCGCGCGCGGCCAAGCAGGCGGCGCAGCTCACGCGCGTAATTTTGTCGGAACTGTTGGCATTGATAGCGCAAGCGGCGCTCCGGCGTATTCAATTCATCAGACGGACATCGCCATGCCCAATCGACGTTGTTGTGCCCGAGTGAAATCAAAATCAGATCAGGAAAACGGGTGCTCGCAGCAGCTGAGTGATTTGTCCGGAAAAACTCCGCGTCCCGAGAACGCGGCGGAAAAAACCTAATTGGCACTCTTCATGATCGACGAGCGCGCCGATGCCGGCATGTTGGATCGCAACAAAGGGTGTGATCTCTTCCAGTCTTTTGGAAACGCTGCGAATGCCCTGGTGCCCAGCACTATTATCGAGAAACCAGCTCGTTCCGCGGCGAGAATGCGCGCGCCATAACGTGCTCGACGGCGACGAGATGTAGATATCCATGCACACGCTATCACCAACTACGGCAACGTGCGGCAGCCGTGCGACTAGCTCGCCTTTCGTGATCTCGCCATTTCGGTACGACAAAGAATCTGGGTAAAATTGCGATGCGGGATCAGCGATGCGCTCCAAAAAGTTTGACCTGATCACCCGAGCAGACTTCATAACCCGGATCTCCTTTGCGATTATGGATCTTCAATCGACCCAATCCATCGCTTCGAGCAAGCGCCGGAACTGCGGATCGTTTACATCGAGGGCCGGCAACCATTCGCCGACTCGTTCGCGTTTCCACCACGGTTTACCGCCAATCGGCGCGAATCGATAACGATAGAGTCGCGCCCGAACGTAATGAGGCGGTGCGTTTGGAAAAGGATTGTTCGCCAGCAGCGAGAGTGTGCCGCGATCGTTATGTAGAAGTTTCCAAACGAACTGCAGCGTCCATGGATAATCCGCAGGTGACGCCATTGCGGCGAACCAGATTTGCCAGTCGATCCGCGGTTGATAAGGCGCGACGAACGGCGGCCTGCGATTCGGATCGCCGGGTTTGGCTTTAAACTCGTATTCCTTCCATTGCGTATCGCCGGTAATTAGCGTGTCGCCAGTTCCCTCAAATATAATTTCATCGCGTTCGCGCCCGACACTGCCGAATGCCCCATAAGTATTCACGAGGTCGAACGGATCATAGGAGTAGTTCATCAGCTGCCGGCCAGAAACAAGGTTCAACACTGGCGCGACGCTCAGGTAGACAACAACAATCGATAGAGCGAATGCGATCGTGTTATTGATGCGCGACGGCTCCGATTCTTCAGCCGCTCGTTCGGCGCGCTGAACTATTGCCCTCGGCAACAAATGCCGCAGGAAGGTGTCGTCAAAGCACGCGAGAAACGGAATGATCGTGAGGTAATTGAGGAACGAAAGATTGCCGCTGATGATGAGAAATATTTGGAAAGTGACGAGTAAGATGCCGGCGATGTGTCTCGCCTGTCGCGGTCCAAACGAAAACCAGGGCACGACCAGTTCGATGAAGTGATTCCACGCGGTCTCAAGTTTGTGGAACCAAAGCGGCGCAAAGTGAAGATAACGACTGATCGGGCTGGGTATCGGCTGCGTTTCGTAATGATAGGAAAGGCAGGTGAGATCGCGCCAGCACGGGTCGCCGCGGAGCTTAATCAGACCGGCGCCAAGCATGATCCGAAAGCCGAGCCACCGAAACAGCCAGAAAACCAGGATGGGAGGCCTGCATTTTGGAAACGGCCGACCATCGATTAACGGGCAGAGAAAGATAGCTAAGAAGCCGGTCTCAAGCAGTTGAATCTCCCAGCCATATCCGTACCAAATCTGCCCCACGTGAACGATGGACATGTACATCGCCCAAAGTGCTGCCAGCAAAAGTGCGTTGGTGTAGCCGGCAAGAACAACCAGCGATAAAGCGAACCCAATCCATGAGAAGATCGACAGTGCGTTGTCGGAAATGCCGAACCAAAAAAGCGTCGGCACTCGCAGCATTCCGGCAGTTCGCGAGCCGAGTTGCGTTTGAATGTTTGCGAGAAAATCGTTCGCCGGTGTTAAGCCATGCTCTCCAACTAATGGGACGAGCTGCTGCGCAGCAACCAAGAACGCCACAGCATAAACGAAACCCAGCAGCCGCAGAATGACGAACCGCGTCAGCCAGTAGGAATTCCCGCGGGCGAAAAGCTTTTGAAAGACGTTTTCCTGATCCATTGCCGAGGAGAAAACGTCCAACGCCGAAGGTCCAACGTCCAACGCTCAATCAATCCGCAATCCGCAATCTCAATCCGCAATCAAGAAATGCCAGGGGGGAGATTCGAACTCCCGACCAAGGGCTTATGAGTCCCCTGCTCTGCCACTGAGCTACCCTGGCGCGAAGGAAAGAAAGTTGAATGCCTCACATTCGGTGTCAACGCGCACAGGGATGTAGATCGCAGTCTATTTACCTGTTGGCTTGGAAATATAAGGCTCCAAGTCCTTCTCCTGTCCCCGCAATGCCGCCATGAAGCACACCCCACTGTGTTCTGTCACCGCACCGACCCAGCCTTCCTGGTGAACGTAGCGCCACCCGGGAAACCGCAACACCGCGCCAGTTTTCGGATCCCGCTCTGCCGGAAAGAGAAATAGCTGCATCCGGTTCTCGGCAAGCCAGATCTGGGCAACACGACGAGACTCCTCGTCGTCGAAGACCCGACAACCGATCGTCTGAAAATCGGCGAACTCTGCTGGGACGTCGTAATGTTCCAGGCCGTGTTTCATAAAAAACAGATCGCTAAGTGTACCCGCTTCAGTGTTTACCGGATCGAGCACAACGGCTCGCGTCGAGGCAGCCACAGTCAATAATTTCCGAGCGGTCGCAGATCCCGAAAAATCATTTAAACGACCGAGCACATCGAACACGGATACTCCGGCGATCACCACGACCGCGATGCTGATCGCAAGCACGGCGGGATTGCGCACCATCTTTTTCCAAGTCCACTTTGAACCAACGCCGAGGTCTTTTTCCGAAAACCATTCGGCCGTTTCCGGTGGAATGGGAATGAGCCGAACCAGCTCGGCGAGAGCGCGATCAAAATTCTGTTGATTGACAAATTCAATGGAGCCAGCTGCACGAGATACGGCCGAGCGCATGGAACGATCGAACAGCTGGTCCCGGCTAATTGGTGCGCAATTCAAAAGAGCGCGTCGTCGTCGCAATAACGCCAGCTTTTTCATACCTGTCGCGGTTCAGGATGCTTTGCGTCCAGCCACGCCTGCAACTGCCGCCGCCCCTGCGACAGATACCGCGAGAGCGCGCTCAGTTTGAGTTCGGCGAGGTCGAGAATTTCGCGGTAATCGAATTCGCCGAGGTAAAAGAGTGCCAGCGCGCTCCGCTGAGGATCGGGCGCGTTGGAGATCCAAATTGCCAATTGCGTGGGCTGAAGATGTTCAATCTGCGACGCGGCCTCCGGAGTCAGATCATGCTCGTCGAGTTCGATCGCCTCTGGTTGCAGGTCTGTTTTGCTTGCTTCCAGACAGCGCCAGCGCGCATCTCGGAAAAGCCAAAAGGGCTCCTTTGGCAGTTCTCCCTGGGCGGCGCGCAAAGCCGCCTCGTGCAATGTCGTGTGAAAGACTTCCTGCGCTTTGCGTGGATCGCCCAACATCAAGAAGCAAAAACGATAAAGTTGCGGCAGATTTTGTTTTCGATCCGGCACGCGTGATATCCCCGAAAAAATTCTGCGCATTCTACGCGCCTCCGCGGTATGGACAAGAGTTTGTAGCCGGAGAGCTGTGCGCTGAGACAGCGCACGCTACAGCATGCGACATCAATTCAGCATCCTCAGACGATGCGCTACTTCCTCCGCGTTGTTTCGGCTGTTGAACGCCGAAATACGAAAGTAGCCTTCCCCTAGCGCGCCAAAGCCAGCACCCGGGGTTATGACCATATTCAGCTCGCGCAGCATTCGGTCGAACATCTGCCAGCTCGTCAGGCCCTCCAATGTTTTCACCCAGATGTATGGCGCGTTCACGCCGCCAAAAGCCTGTAGCCCAGCATCGGCCGCAGCGTCGCGAAGGAGTTTTGCGTTTCCCATGTAATGGCCGATGAGAACGCGCACTTGCTTCCGACCTTCTGGTGAATACAAGGCTTCGGCACCTCGTTGCACGGGATAACTCACGCTGTTGGATTTGGTGCTCCAACGCCGCTGCCAAAGTGGATGGAGCGGTAATCGCCGGCCGTTCTCCGTTCGACCGAGCACGGACTTCGGCATCACAGTAAACCCGCAGCGCACGCCCGTGAAACCTCCGTTCTTCGAAAAACTGCGGAATTCAACCGCGCACTCGCGCGCGCCCGGCAATTCGAAAATTGAATGCGGAATGTCCGCTTCCGAAATGTACGCTTCGTAAGCAGCATCAAAGAGCAAAAGAGCATCGTGCTCGCGCGCATAATCGACCCAGCGCGACAACTGCGCGCGCGACGCCACTGCGCCGGTTGGATTGTTAGGAAAACAAAGATAAACCAGATCCACGTGTTCCCGTGGCGGATCGGGCACAAAGTTATTTTCCGCGGTGCAGGGCAAATAAAGAATGCCTTCATAGCTGCCGTCCTTCCTGCTATGGCCCGCATGGCCAGCCATCACGTTTGTATCCACATAGACTGGATAAACCGGGTCGGGGACGGCGACTTTGTTTTGGTCGCCGAGAATGTCAAGAAAGTACCCGCAATCGCATTTTGATCCGTCGGAGATGAAAATTTCGTCGTCGGCAATCTCGATGTTGCGGTCGCGATAATCATTCTGCGCGACTGCCGATCTTAGAAATTCGTAACCCTGTTCCGGACCATAGCCATGAAATGTCTCGCGATGGCCGAGCTCCTCCATAGCCTGTTTCATTGCTTCCACTGCCGCGCGCGGGAGCGCCTCGGTCACATCACCGATCCCACATCGAATCAACCGCTTTGCCTCTTTCGGATTCGCTTCGCAAAATTCCCGGACGCGGCGAGCGACTTCCGGAAACAGATATCCGGACTGAAGCTTCAGATAGTTTTCGTTTATGTAAGCCATATCTGTAGCGGCACGGCGCCTGCGCCGAATCCGTACAAGTTTAGCGGCGGTCGCAGACCGCCGCTACACGAGAACGCGCCAGGCGCCAATCAGTAGTTCTTTGCGACCGCGTCCCAATTCACCACGTTCCACCAAGCCTTAAGGTAATCGGCTCGCCGATTTTGGTATTTGAGATAGTAGGCGTGCTCCCAGACATCGACGCCAAGAATCGGCGTGTTGCCATCCATCAGCGGGCTGTCTTGATTTGGCGTCGAAATGACTTCGAGCTTTCCGTTCTTATTTTTGATCAGCCATGCCCAGCCACTGCCAAATCGGCCTACCCCGGCAGCGGCAAATTTCTCTTTGAAATCATCAAAGCTGCCGAAAGTCGATTTGATGTCGTCGGCGAGTTTGCCCTTCGGTTCCCCGCCAGCATTAGGCCCCATGATTTTCCAAAAGAAGGAGTGATTAGCGTGGCCGCCGCCATTGTTGCGCACGACTGTGCGAATATCTTCCGGTACCGATTTGAGATCGCTGATCAAATCCTCCACCGATTTCTTTTCCAGATCGGCTTTGCCTTTGATCGCCTTGTTGACGTTGTCGATGTATGCCTGGTGATGCTTGGTGTAATGGATTTCCATCGTGCGCGCATCGATATGCGGTTCCAAAGCATCGTACCCGTAAGGTAATTTAGGTAGTTCGTAAGCCATAGTCTTTATAGTTAGATCGAACTACGTGGTAGGGCAGGTTTTATTTTTAGCACCGGAATCGATGCGGCGCGCTCAGCGGTCGCGCTCTACGTGTCGCAGCGATAAAAGCCTGCGCGCGTGCCCAGATCGTTGCTGTAGTTCACGTAAGTTGCGAGCGCCAGTAGCGGAAAATTCTGGCGATACATGTCGTACTTCAAATAGAAGGTGCGCGGAAATCCCGTGCCTGTAATTTGGTCTTCGTCCCAAGAGCCGTCGGACTTTTGCGATCGAAGCAGATAGCGCAATCCTCGCTGAATGCTTGGCCGATCGAGATCGCCGCATGCACAAATTCCCATGATCGCCCACGATGTTTGTGATGCAGTGCTCTCGCCTATGCCTTTGGTCGATGGATTCTCGTAAGTCCCGCAGGTCTCGCCCCACCCGCCGTCGTTGTTTTGACAGCTCTCAAGCCAATCACGGCCGCGCAATATCCAGTCCTGAGTCATATCTTCGCCGATTGCGCGCAGGCCTCGCAGCACCTGCCACGTGCCGTAAATGTAATTTACTCCCCAGCGGCCATACCACGAGCCGTCGTCATCTTGAGTATCGATCAGATACCGAATGGCCTCGCGGACGCACCTGGCATTGCGATCGAATCCAATGTAACCAAGCAGCTCAAGCGTGCGCGCGGTCAGATCGCTGCAGGTGGGGTCCAGAATCGCATTGTGATCGGCAAACGGCATGTCTTCCAGCCATGGCGTGGTGACATCTTTATCAAAAGCTCCCCAGCCGCCATCGCGACATTGGAAGCTCAACTGCCAGCCAAGCGCCCGACGAAAGAGTTCGTTGAGCGACTGACGATCTTTTGGTTGAACCAGTCGCAACGCCATTAACACCATCGCTGTGTCGTCGGTGTCTGGATAATAAATATTGTTGTACTCGAACGCCCAGCCGCTGGCTTCCGGATATGGATTGTTTACCGCCCAGTCACCACGGATGCGAACTTCCTTGTCGATCAACCAATCCGCAGATTTCTGCAACGCGGGATGCTCGGGCGAGACGCCAGACTCCGCCAACGAGATGACGCTAATGGCACTGTCCCAAACTGGAGACAGACAGGGTTGAACGCGAAAATCTTCCGGGTCATCAACAAACAGGCCTGCGAAATCTTTTTCCGCCTTGGCGTAAACCGGATTTGCTTTGGTATAGCCGAGCACGCGTAAAGCAATCAGGCAATTCAGCATCGCTGGATACACGGCCGCGAGGCCGTCGCTGCCTTCACCAATGCGTTCAAGCATCCACCGCTCCGCTGCTTCGAGGGCGCGCCGCCGCAGCGGCAAAATCCGAAGCGGCCGCATGAATTTGAAAACGTCGTCTACTCGCAGAAAGAAATTGCGCCAGGTCCAGAACTTCTCGCTCCGCGGCAACCGCAAATCGCTTTGCTCGGTGCCGAGGGGGTAGAGCTCGTGCAATTGCTTTTCACCCGGCAAAATCCGCGTCGGTTTAAAATGATTGATGATGGCCAGCGGCACGAGCATGGCGCGGCTCCATGACGACATTTTATAAATGTGAAATGGCGCCCAGCTCGGCAAGAAAACCATCTCCACTGGAATCGCGGGCAAATATTTCCACGGGAACTGACCGAGAAGCGCCAGATAAAGCTTACTAAACGTGTTCATCTGCGGAATGCCTCCGCGACGCATGATATTGGCACGCGCCTCGCGCATGAACGGCGCGTCCACCGAGCAACCGGCGAGTTTCAGCGCAAAGTACGCTTTAACCGATGCGTTAATTTCGCTTGGGCCGCCATGATAAATGTTCCAGCCACCGTCGGTCAGTTGGCGTTTGAGAATGTGACGGACGCAGCGACGCTGCAATTGAGCGTCCACTTCGCCGCACCAGTGCATGAAAACGATGTAATCCGAGCAGAGCGTGCTATCGACAATCAGCTCGCCGCACCAATGGCCATCGGGTTTTTGCTGCCGCAGCAGGTTCTCTTGTGCGCGCGTGATCGCCTGCGAAATCTCTTCGTCCGCCGCCGAGTAGGCTTCGGATATTTCCGGTCGCGCGCTCGGCAGTACTATCAGCTCTCTGGACGATTCCGGCATCTGGGTCTCTTACGAGGCTTGCGCAGTTGGTTCTGCCCGCTTGCCGGTAATGTGACCGTTTCCTGAACTCACACCGTTAAAAGCGAGCACCTCACTGCCTCGGCCAGCAGGTTTGGGCTTCGCACCAAAGTTGAATTTGATCGTTTTCCAAGTGTCACCGCGCTGGGCTTGTAGTCCCAACGTTGCCGTCGGTTCGTAGCCGCAATGCACCATGCAGTTTTCGCAGCGGCTGTCGCGAGCAACGCCGTTTACAACGCCATATCGGTCCCATTCAGTTTTCTCCAGCAGCTCGGCGTAGCTTGAGTAATGCCCGTCCGTCATCAAATAACAGGGTCCCTTCCAGCCGCGGATGTTGCGAGTCGGAATAGCCCAGGCTGAACACGTCAAATCACGTTTGCCCGCCAGAAACTCAAAATACACTGGCGTTCCGAGAAATGTGTACCGTTTCATCCATTCCTCGACTTTTCGGAACTTCTGAACCGTCATGGCGCGCGTAAGAAAGAAGTTTTCCGGGCGCAAACTGAGCCGTTTGATCATGTCTTTCTTGGCGGCGTCATAATCGTAACCGGGAGTGATGGTATGGCCATCAACGCCAAGATCGGAAAGATAATCGAACATCCATTCGATCTCCTGCATATCGGTTTCCTTATAGACCGTCGTGTTGGTCGCGATCTGGTATCCGAGCACCTTCGCCATTTTGATGGCGAGAACGCATTCCTTGAACACGCCCTCGCGCTCCACGATCAGGTCGTGCGTTCGCTCAAGACCGTCGAGGTGCACGTTCCAATACATCCATTTGCTCGGCGGAATCGTCGGCTTCGCTGGATCTTTCGGGCCTTTCCGAACCTCGGCAGCGTCTTTTTCCGAGATCAGATTTTTCGACTGTAGGACCTTGATCTTCTCTTCCAACTCCGCCCGCTTTTTGGCATCGCCTTTCCGGTATTCGGACGCCAACCATTCGCGCATTTTCTTGCGCATGAACATGGCATTGGTGCAGATGTAAACGATTCGCCTCTGCGCGAGCAATCCTTCCACCAACGCCTCGATGTGCGGATAGATGAGCGGCTCGCCGCCGCAAATTGAGACCATTGGCGCGCTGCATTCCTTTGCCGCCCCCAGGCAGTCCTCGAGGCTCATCATGTCCTTGAGCGACGTGGAATACTCTCTAATCCGCCCGCAACCCGTGCATGTTAGGTTGCATGTGTGCAACGGCTCGAGCTGAAGCACGGTGGCGAATTTCTTCGTACCACGCAGCTTATGCCCGATCACGTAGGCCGCGATTTTCGCTGTGAGCGGTAATGGAAATCTCATGGGAGCGAGGATAGTAAAAAGAGGCGCCGGCGTGTCAAGAATCTCCGGACGTGTATAAGTCTGAATCGATCTGGCTGCGTCTTGTGGATTTAAGCACGCTGAATTTAGAATATTGCAGCGTGAAGCGCAAATAAAGGCGCGACTGCGAGCAATTTCTGTGGTTCAATAGGGCAGATCACAAACATCAGCGTATGAAACAATTATTTCTAGCAGGATTGGCCGCCAGCCTTCTTGGCTGCGCGGAGCAGTACGCACCGCCAGCCGTTACGACCGGTTACACGTACTCGCGTTATTCCACCACGGCCGAGGTGTGGGGTCACCGTAGCCCTGCGTATCGGAATTGGACGACTGCCCAACTGCAGCAGCGTCGTCTCGAGCTCTACGGGATGACTACGCTAACTCAGACTCGGGAAGGCGTGCCTGCCTATATCTATCATGGGCAACCGATGCCTGCCCAGGATGAGGCCAAGGCAATCGAAGTTGAGTTGAATTGGCGTTATCAGCACGGTGACCAGACTGCGGAACTGAAAGAATTCTGGCCTAGCGTGCGACGGCATATTGCCACCGGCGGCCGTTTCGACACAGGTCTATAACGGAGCGCCAAACCGTAGAAGTTGGAGAGACTGGGACGCAGTCGAAGTCCAGCGCTTTTCCCAAAAGACTGGGCCGGCCTCCACCGGTCAGGCTCCTTGCCAACCGCGCCGGATGAGGCTGACCGCGATCGCCGCAAGAAGTAGTGCGACAATTTTCGATATGGCGCGTAATCCTTGCCTGCCTAGCAAACGCGTGCACCAGTCTGCATTCCAGAACGCCAACGCAACCAAACCGAGATTGGCCAACAGCGCGACGAGCGTGAACACCAGGCCTACCGTATCGACGAGAATTAGGAGTGCCGTTAACAACGCCGGCCCGGCGATTAATGGCATACCAAGCGGCACGACTCCGAAGTCGTCGCTGCCTTCATGACCGGACGGTCCGACATTGAGCAACTCGCGCCCAGCAAGTCCGAGGAGAATCAGTCCGCCTGCAACTTGAAAGTCTGCATCCGTGATTCCAAGCGCATCAAAAATAAGCTCACCGAGAAAAATAAACCCGACGGCTATACAAAGCGCGGTGATAATTCCGATGAAACCCTGGCGTCGCTGCTGTTCGTGCGAAGCATTCGTGGCGAGACCCATGAATATCGCGACAAGTCCGATTGGGTCGATCGCAACAAAGATTGGGATAAAAGCGACAAAGAATTTTTGGATCATCGTGGCAGGTTCGGGAGCGTAGGTCGTAAAAGATGAACACAGATGAAACAGAGATTCATCAAAATTCCTTCTGCTGTTTGTGGAAATCTGTGTAAATCTGTGGCCCACTTCAGCTTTTCCACCCTTATGTCGAACCGTTTCATAAAATCCCCGTTCCTTTGCGTGTTGCTCATCCTTCTCGCTGCGAGATCAAATTCTTCAGCCGCCGAAAAGACTGTCGATGATTTTCGGGCCGCTGCGGCGAAGGCAAACGCGGTACTAACCATTCCCGATTGGGAGCAGACGCCGCAAGCAGTCGAGGGTTCGATGAAGCATGCAATCGCGAAGGCGAATGCGGCGCTGGATCAGATCGGAAGCCAGGATCTCAGCAAAGTCACTTTCAAAAGCACCGTGGTCGCGCTGGACGATGCCACCTATCAGGCAGGACTTGCCGCAAACAAGGCTACGATTATTAAGGAGACAAACACCAACCCCGCAATGCGCAGCGCGGGGGAGAACGCGGTAAAGGCTTTCCAAGACTGGGCAGTTGGGATTGATTATCGCGAGGACGTTTACAAGGCGATCAAAGCTTTCGCGGATACGCATCCGAAACTCACGGGCGAAGACGAGAAGCTGCTAAGAGAAACATTGCGCGACTATCGGCGTGCCGGCCTGGAGTTACCGCCCGACCAGCGGAAGGAAGTCGAACAACTGCGCAAGGAATTGTCCAAACTCGGGACTGACTTCGACAGCAACGTCGTGAAGGCCACTGCGCCCGTCATGTTCACAAAAGCCGATCTTGATGGCCTTCCCGACAGTTTCTTCGCCTCGCCGGGCATCAAAACGGGAGATGATGTCTACACAGTGATGGCAAATGTCACCTGGCAATTCAACACGGTAGAGGAAAACGCAAAGAGCGAAGCGACACGCAAGCAGCTTTATGTCATTCGCGAGACCCTCGCCAAAGACACAAACATTCCTGTTCTGAATCAATTGCTCACGCTCCGCAACAAAATCGCGCTGCGACTCGGTTACAAATCGTGGGACGACTACCAGACCGAAGTCAAAATGGCGAAGACCGGAGCGAATGCGGAAAAATACATCAATGATTTGGTCACCGGCAGTCAGCCGAAATTCGATAGTGAACTCGCGGAGTTACAGAAACTGAAAGCCGCTGAGACGAACGATCCAAACGCCCCGATCAAGGTATGGGACTGGCGCTACTACAGCAACCAGCGCAACAAACAAAAATACGCTATCGATAAGGAAGCGTTGCGAGTGTATTTCCCATTCCAAAAGGCGCTCGACGGAATGTTTAACATTTACCAGAACATTTTCGGTCTGAAGTTCGAAAAGATCGCTGCCCCTTACAAATGGATCGATGATCTCCAGCTTTATTTGGTGACCGATTCCGCCACTGGCGAACCGCTCGGCATGTTCTACCTCGACATGTTCCCGCGTGAAGGAAAATTTAATCACTTCGCGCAGTTCGACATTATCAGCGGCAAATTATTGCCCGATGGAAAATATCAGCGCCCCACGGTCGCATTACTTTGCAATTTCCCGCCTGCGACCGGCGATAAGCCCTCGTTGCTGACACACCAGGATGTAGAGACTTTGTTCCACGAATTCGGGCATGCTCTGCATTCGATTGTTACTCGCGCGAAGTACGGGCGCTTCGCCGGAACGCATGTCCCGGGTGATTTCGTCGAAGCGCCGTCGCAGATGTTACAAAATTGGGTTTGGGATAAGAAGGTGCTCGACACGTTTGCGGCTGATTACCGGGATTCATCAAAAAAGATTCCGGCGGAAATCGTGAAGAAAATGAATGACACAAAGCTGGCAAACGCCGGTGTTCTTTATCGGCGTCAGTTCGCATTTGCGTCGCTCGACCTCGCTCTGCACGATCAGCACCCGGAAGATGCGAGTTACGATTGCGTGGCAATCTCGAATCCGACCCTTGAAAAAGTCTTTCTGCCAATCGATCCGAGCACGACGTTCGTCTCCTACTTTGGGCATCTGAACGGTTATGACGCTGGCTACTACGGCTATGCCTGGGCTGATGCGATCGCCGCCGACATGGCGACCGTTTTTGAGAAAGCGAAGGACGGCTACCTCGATAAACAAGCCGGCATGAAATTGCGCCGTGAAATTTACGAGCCGGGAGATTCTCGTGATGTAAACGTTTCCGTCGAGAAATTCCTTGGGCGCAAACAATCGGTTCAGCCATTCCTGAAAAAGATCGGCATTGGCCCAGAGGAGAAAAAGAAAGCGCCAGCCGGGCCATCATAGGAAGGCAGATAGTTGTAGAGGCACTCGCCCGCGACGAGCGCCCATCCAAATGCCGTTAATGTGTTCGGCGTTTGACACAAACGCCGCTACAACGTCTGGGTATGAGGAGAATGGCACGGCGATTCGCTGTAATCCTTTGCTTCAGTGCGACTTCGCTTTTCGCAGCCGATGAACTGGCGTTGCGTTTGCAGCCGGCGCTGGAGGCAATCACGCCCGACGGTTTGCTCTCGCACATCAAGGTTCTCGCATCGGATGAATTCGAAGGGCGGGCGCCCGGAACAAAAGGCGAAGAACTTTCGGTCAAGTATATCGCCGATCAGTTCAAACAGATCGGATTAAGGCCGGGAAATCCCGACGGCACATATATGCAGGAAGTTCCGCTGGCTGGGATCAAAAGCGAACCACGAATGTCGTTCATGATTGGCGACAAAACGATTGACCTCAAATATCCGGATGATTTCGTCGCTTCCTCGGCGCGTCTTCAACCGGAGATCAAGATCGACAAATCAGACGTGGTCTTTGTCGGATACGGAATCGTCGCGCCGCAATACAGCTGGGACGATTACAAAGATGTCGATGTGCGCGGCAAGACATTGCTGATGCTGATCGGTGATCCGCCGGTTCCCGATCCAAAAGATCCAGCAAAACTCGACGACAAAATGTTTAAGGGAAAAGCGATGACGTACTATGGCCGCTGGACCTATAAATACGAAATCGCAGCGCAAAAAGGCGCGGCGGCAGCGATCATCATTCACGAAACGGAACCGGCGGCTTATCCGTGGCAGGTGGTCAGATCGAGCTGGGGCAAAGAAAACTTCGAGCTTGATAATCCAAACAAGAACATGGACGCGGTCTCGGCGCGTTCATGGGTCACGCTCGATGTTGCGAAAAAATTAGTCGCCGATTCCGGGCAGGATTTCGACGCGCTGAAGAAACCTGCGATCACGAAAGAATTCCGACCGGTGAGGTTGAATGCCAAAGCGAACATTGACATCAAACAGCAGATTCGCGCGTTCAAATCGCACAATGTCATCGGCAAACTCGAAGGCGACGATCCCAAATTGCGCGACGAATACGTCATTTACACAGCGCACTGGGACCATCTCGGGCGGCATCCCGAATTGCAGGGCGATCAGATTTTCAATGGTGCAATCGATAACGCGTCGGGCGTTGCGTCGGTTATTGAGCTCGCCGCGGCGTTTAAAAAACTAAATCCGCCGCCAAAACGGTCGGTGTTGTTCATGGACACTACAGCCGAAGAAGCTGGATTGCTCGGCGCGAAATATTACGCGGAGCACCCGCTGTATCCGCTGGAGAAGTCGCTCGCCGACATCAACATCGACGGTATCAATCCCTGGGGGAAAACCCACGACCTCGAAGATCTCACCAACCGCAATTCAACCTTGGATGACTTATTGGGCGAGGCGGCTGCGCGGCAGGGCCGCGTGATGAAACCGAGCAGCGAACCGGAAAAAGGCGGCTTCTACCGGGTCGATAGTTTTGAATTCGCAAAGGCCGGTGTCCCCGTGTTGCACGCAGCCCGCGGCATTGAGATCATTGGCAAACCGCCGGAGTACGGAAAGCAGAAGCGCGACGAATTTGTCGCGAAACATTATCATCAGCCGTCCGATGAAGTTGATCCCAACTGGGATCTCTCCGGCGCGGTGCAGGATATTCAACTTCTCTTCGAAGTCGGCTATCAAGTCACCAACGGCGATAAATTTCCAGAGTGGAAAGCCAGCAGCGAATTCAAGGTGAAACGCGATGCAATGCTGAAGAAGTGATCGGATTAGACAGAATTTTTCGGTCCAATTCTCGTTAGACCTCATGCGACGCGCGAAACCATTCATCCCTCCCAAGGTCACAGTCGCCGCAGTGACAGTTGGAAACGCCTACGACACTATTGGTATCGTGGGATCACTCAATCCTCAACCACGCGCGCTCTCGCCAGCGGTCGCTAATCTTGTGTCTCCTTAGTGCAGATGGACGCAGAATCGCGCGGGAATTTGGCGGAGTATCACTACGGTTCCGCGGAGGCGCCGCATACGGAAAAATATCTCTGGCCGCATATCATCAGTCTTTGTGCGGAGTTACGTGCACGCCGTGTCGTCGATATCGGGTGCGGTAATGGCGCGCTATGCCGCGAGCTTGCCAGCCGAGGATATCAGGTGGTTGGTTGCGAGCCGAGCGCCGATGGCGTTCGGTTCGCACAGAGTTCGGCGCCCGAGCTAGTGTTTCACCAAATCGGAGTAGATGACGAGCCGACCGCGGTTGGCAGCGAGAGCTTTGATGTGGCTATCGCTACCGAGGTGATCGAACACCTTATCAGACCTCGGAACCTGCTGCGTTTCGCGAAGCAGCTGCTTCGTCCCGGTGGACACCTCATCATCAGCACGCCTTATCACGGTTACCTGAAGAATCTTGTTCTCGCGATCAGCAACAAATGGGACTCGCATCTCACGCCTTTGTGGGACGGCGGTCACATCAAGGTCTGGTCGCGCAAAACTCTCTCCCATCTATTGAACGAAGGCGGGTTCCGCATCGTTCGCTTCATCGGAGCGAGTAGAATACCTTTCCTGTGGAAGAGCATGATTATTGTTGCACAGAAGCCAGAAGGGCCCGGCCAATGACGCCTACCACGACACGGAAACTAAGTTGCAATGCGATAGATTAGATGGTTCAATCGCGATTCGCGCATCTGAAAATCTGAATGGGCTCTCTTAAGAAAAGACGGAAAGCTAAAATTGCCAAGCACAAGCGCCGAAAGCGCATGAAGGCGCATCGGCATAAGAAGCGGCTCCGATACAAGCTGTAAGGCGCAGCGGGGCCGCTGCCGGGAACGTCAAACGCTGCAACATCGAAGGTCGAACCTCGTAGAGGCTCAAGTGTTGAAGAGGGCGACGCGCGTGCGCTCCCCGCAAGTAGCCGGTTTGCCGAGGTCACGCCGCAAGCTAAACTTACGATCATGAGGAAGCTGAAGAAGTGGCCTGGTACGCCGCTTCAGCGTTTTCTTTTGCCGTTAATTTTTCTCACGGTCTCGAATGGACTTGCCGATCCGACCACGAGAACTTCGCCGCCAAAACTTCTGCGTTCGCACCAGGGAAAACAAGGCGCGCGGCAGGATGATTCGGTCAATGCTAAACCGGCTTCAGACCTCGCATTGCGTCCGGGAGGCGAACGCAAGGCCGGCGGGCTCACGCATTTTCTTGAAGGAATGGCGTTCGAAGAAAATGGCGAGATGGATCTCGCGCTGGACGCGTATCGCAAGGTGCTCAACGTCGATCCGGGCCAGTCGCAACTCGCCGCGCGCGTGGCCGGTTTGCTGATACAGCAGGATGATTTTCCACAGGCAATTGACGTGTTGAAAGACGCAATCAAGGCAAACCCGAATAATGCCGAGCCTTATCAGCAACTCGCCTTTATTTACGCGAGGTACCTGAAGAAAACAGATCAGGCGATCGATTATGCCAACCGAGCCATCGCGCTGAATCCGGCAGACGTGGAAGGTTACCAGCGTCTGGTCGAAATCGAAGTTGCAGCCGGACAAGAGAAAAAGGCGCTCGAGGCGCTGGACCGCGCCACAAAAGTTCGAAGTAACGATTCCAATTTCTGGATGCACCTGGGAAAGCTTTATGTGGCTATTCTTTTCAAATCTGAGTCGCAGCCCAAACCGGACGAATTCAAAAAGGTCAATGAGATTTTCAAAAGAGCAGCCGAACACGCGGGAGACGACCCCGCAATCCTCAAGGATGTGGCAGACTATTACGCCGCATCGCAGCAACTGAAGGAAGCGATCCCACTTTATCTGCGCGTTCTCGAACTGGAACCTGACGACGCGAATGCACGAGAGAAACTGGCGACGGGTTTTATTCTGACGAATCAGCGCGGCAAAGCTGTCGAGATGCTCGAGCAAATCATCAAGGAGCATCCTGACAAGTATCAACCCTACGATTTACTGGCACAGGTACTGGATGAGGAGGCGCGATCACTGCAGCGCGCAAACCGCATTGACGAAGCGAAAGCGACGTTTGCAAAGGTAGCGGCGAATTATGAGCAAAGCCTGTTGATTAATCCAAATCACCCCAGCACCTATTTGCACTTGGCGGAGTTGCGTGTCGGGCCGTTAAAAGACGCAGGTCGGGCGGTGCAGTTGCTGACAGAAGCTCGCAGGCGGTTTCCCGGTGCGCCGGAGATTGTTTACTATCTGGCGATCTCTCAGCGAGAGGCGAAGCAGAGCCAGCAAGCGGTGGCGACTTTCGAAGAGGCACTGCACGAAGCGCAGCTCGATCAGGACGATGATGTGATAAACGCCAAGTTTTACTTCAATTATGGAGCGGCGGCTGAGCAGGCTGGTCTGTACGACAAAGCGGCTGATTTGCTTCGCAAGTCAATCACGCTCGACCCAGCAAATTCGGCCGAGGCTTGCAACTACCTGGGTTATATGTGGGCGGATCACAACATGAATCTTGATGAAGCTGAAACCATGATCAGGCGTGCGCTTGAGCGCGAACCAAACAATGCCTCCTATCTGGATAGCCTCGGATGGGTGGAATTTCGAAAGGGCAAATTTGATCACGCCCTAACCGATCTGCTTCGCGCTGCAAAAACGGCGGAGCACGATGACCCGGTTGTATTTGAACATATCGGCAACGCTTATTTGAAATTGAATCGTATGCCGGAAGCAGTGGAAGCCTGGCAAAAAGCGCTAACACTCGACCCTAAAAACAAAAACCTTGCTGAAAAGGTTGAAGGCACGAAAAAGCGAATCAGCAAAGATTTGCCGAAAACCAATCAGACGTAGTGAGCGCGAGCTAGACCAACGTCGACCAAAACATCAAACGCGAACCTCAAGATCCAATCCGCGCGACGGCGATGATTCGACGTTGGATGCTAGACGTCGGATGTTTACCGTCGAAAACGTGATATGAAGGAATATCCCACGGCTTGGCAGCGCAAGACGATGTGGGCGACGCTTACTGCCTGCTTTGTGGTTCTTCTCGTTATCATCGTCGGCGCAGTGATCTGGGCAGCCGCCAACGTCATCAGTTTCCTCCAGCCAATCCTGATCCCGGTGGCCATCGCTGTGATCTTTACTTATCTCCTCGACCCAGTCGTGACGAAAATGTCTCGCGGGACGCTCACTCGAACGAAAGCAGTGGCTCTTGTTTTCGCGATCGGTTTTTTTGCACTGGGAGGATTGGCTGCGTGGCTCATCCCTACGATCTCAATCCAGAGCGCGAATTTCGCCAGGCAGGTTCCCGCCTACACGGAACGAGCGCGAGACTACACAGTCGACCTCATCTATCGATTCGACCAGACATTCGGATTGTTTGGCGGAGCGCATGGAAAATCTGCATCCACGAGTTTTACAAACTGGCTGATCGGTCCGGCTGGCTCACCTTCCCCTCATGCGCAGTCGACTGCCACTCCAACCGCAGCGACGCAAGCCACTGCGCCAGCAACGGAAGTTATTGCACCAAGTCCACCGAAGCTAACGACTGCTGAACGCCAGCGCATTCAAACTTATGTAGAAAAACAGATGCCGAAATTGGAGCAAGCGCTTCCGACATTACTGGAAAAGCTCTGGGATATTTTGAAGAAAAGCATCGGCGGATTTCTTGGTATCACAGGTTTTCTGCTCAGTCTCATCCTGGTGCCGATCTACCTGTTTTTCCTGCTGAATGAAAAGCCGCGCATCCAACAGCGTTGGAAAGATTACCTGCCGTTGCGTGAATCCCCTTTCAGAGATGAGGTCGCGGAGGTGCTATCAGAAATCAATCGTTACGTCACCGCTTACTTTCGAGGCCAACTACTGGTTTGTCTGGTGGATGGCATACTGATCGGGACGACTTTGACGATTTTCCCCGGTCTCAATTTTGCGCCTGTAATTGGTGCGCTGGTTGTCGTCCTGACCATGATTCCCTACATCGGGATAATCATCTGCTGGGTGCCAGCCGTTCTGATCGCAGCTTTCCAATGGGGCGATTGGACACATCCGATGATCGTGACCGGAATTTTCATCTTGGTACAAAATCTCGAGGGCATATTTTACGCTCCGCGAATTGTCGGAAATTATGTCGGATTGCATCCGATGACGGTGATCGTGTCGATCTTTGCTTGGGGTCTGATCATTGGCGGGGTAATCGGTCCACTCCTTGCCGTACCGCTCACCGCGACAATTAAGGTCCTTCTCGCACGTTACGTTTGGGGCCGACGTTTGAGGCAACAGGTTCTCCACCCAACTGAAGCACCTCTGGCAGTTCAAGAACCGAAGATAGCCGCTCAGGTGTAGCGCGGTCGAGCACGCTTGCAAGGGCCAAGGAGACGGGGGCTGCAAACAGGACAGGAAATGGCGGAACGAATCAAATCTACCGGCCACGGAAGGGCTCGGCAGTTTTTTCTCGGGCTAGAGTCTTCCTTTCAACGGAAGTTCTGGCCGACTCGACTCGCCGTAACCGTTGCCGTAGCGGCAGTCGCTCTCTTGCTCGGCGTTCTTTTGTTCACGTACGGGTCAAAATTATATGACGACTGGCACCAAACCCGTTTACTGCATCGAGCCATTGCCTTGCTACAGGAGGGCAAACTCAGCAGGGCGGCGCAGACGGCGAAAGAGCTCCTGCAACGACATCCCGATTCTCTGCCGGTCCTTTATATTTTAGCAGAGACAGCAGAGCGACAAAACCTGGAAGAAGCCGTGGTGTGGCGCGAGCAAATAGCGCGACTCCTCCCGGAGGACGTGGAGAGCCAGCTCAATTTCGCTTCCGCGGCGTTGCGCTTTGGAAAGCTCGATCTCGCGCGAGAAGCACTCGATCGAGTTCCTTTAAATAACCGGGACAGTGCGGCTTTTCACGTGGTTGCCGGATGGCTGGCTCGCGCGGAGGGAAATTTCGCCGAGCAAGAGGAACAGTTCGCGGCCGCGGTAAACAAAGAGCCCACAAATGACCTTTACCAGTTCAATCTCGCAGCGCTGCAAATTCACTCTGGCGATCCAGAAAAGAATAGGAAGGCGCGCGATACTCTCCAGCGACTTAGTAACGCGGCTCCTTATCGAATTGGCGCCTTGCGGGCCTTGCTCAATGACGCGGTGGCAAGGAATGACCTGACCGCTGCGGATAATTTTGCGCAACAACTCCAAATGTCGCCGGAGATCACGTTCGGCGATTATCTCCTCTGTTTGAACTTTTATTGGAAGCTCGATCAGAAAAAATTTCGCGTGCTACTTGACCGGGTGAAACCATTTGCTGCGCGCGATCCGTCGGATCTTGCATCTCTTATCGATTGGATGAATCAAAACGGACTCGCAGGAGATGCCGTTAAGTGGATCGACAAGTTGCCGGAAATACAACTAAGTTCGACGCCGACACACGTTGCAGTGGCTAACGCGTATGCGACCACGAAAAACTGGTCGCATCTAAAGCATTGGACGCGCACCCGAACGTGGGGCGACTCCGAATATCTTCGTCTCGCATATCAGGCAATTGCCACTCGACAATCACATTCCCGGAGCAGCGGGACTGCTAGCGACGAGTTCGAAACGCTCTGGCGATCGGCGGAAGAATTAGCCAGCGAACAGCCCGAACATCAACTAACGCTGGCGCGGCTCGCCTCCAAATGGAAACTCGAAAAAGAATCGGAAGAACTTTGGTGGCTCGTCACAGAAAATCCCGCGACGCGACGGGAGGCGCTTGAGTGGCTTCGCCGGCTGTATCGCGCAAAGAATGAAACAGCCAGGCTTTATGATGTTCTCCAGCGGCTTCATGAGAGCTCCCCGAACGAAGCGCCCATCACAGCAGATCTGGCCCGGCTTGGCCTTAATCTTGGGCAGAATACAGAGCGATCGTATCAACTCGCCAAGGAGGCGTACGATCGCGCCCCGAACGAAGTGAATTGCGCCGTCACTTACGCCTTTTCGCTCTCGCGCCTTGGGAGAAACTCAGATGCCCTTGCGATCATAGAGAAATTACCACCGGATCAGTTGCATGATCCGCATGCAGCCGTTTACGTCGCGTTACTCCTAGCTCAGACAAGCCAGATCGAACCAGCCAGGGAATACATTGCAGCCGCTGATGACGAAAAGATTTACTCCGAGGAAGAAAAGCTTCTTGATGAAGCAAAAACAAAGCTGGCTATTGCGTCTGCAACTCCGTCGCCAGCGGTTTCTCCTCCGCTTCCCGTCGAGGTGACCCCGACACCAATGGCTTTGCCGCGTTGAAGCGGGTAATGTTTTAACAAATCATGCGGGCTCGCCCGGCGCTTTCTCCTCTTTCGGAATCGCCTTCGTCCATTGCGCAATGTCTTCGGAATCCATGTGCACACGTCTTTCAAGGCGAGCGTCTTGAAATCCCCACTTTTGCACGTCCACCAAATATTGCTTGCGTGAGAGCAACGTCCCGCGGCAGAGCCGCTTGTCCCCGTCAGCAGGCACCTCCTTTCGTAAGCGCCCGATCAAGTCGTCCATGACGGCCTTTGGAATTCGCGCCTGCTCACTCGGGTAAATGTAGCCGAACAACGCCAGATGACTAAGCAGCACACGCCAATCGGGACCGAAGCGCCGAACCAGATGCTCCCAATCGAGTTTCTCGGCGCAGCTTACGAGAATATGCGCAATATCCGCGCCATCGAACCGTTCGCGCTCCATGATGTACGCTTTCATCCAGATCATTTCCTCAGGCGCACAAAGTTTCACGGGCAACCCTGGCAGCTCGTCACCATGCGCCCGCTCGAACCACGAGTCATCGACTTCGCACAAGCCATTGCCGGCGCGAAAAATTAGATCAACGTAGTCCCGTCCGTGTCTGGCCTTGGCAAGCCAATGCGGAAATGTCACTTCTGTCTTATAGCCGGCGCGGGCGAGCGCATCGAGGGCGGCTCCCACATGATGTGGTCGGACGTATAGATCGAAGTCTTTCGTTCGGCGCGAAACGCCTGCATACACCTCCACGACATACGCGCCGCCGATTAGGAAGGGAACATTCGCATCCTGCAATGCCGTCACTGATCTAAGGTGAAAGTTATTGGGGCTGCTTTTCGCCTTCGTGGCTCTCTTCCCGGTCATCACTCAAAATAACGTAGTCAAAGAGGCGCATGCGTGCATGGCTACAGCCCTACGTTCTTCCGAAACGTCCATTGGAAGGAGCGATTCCGTTTTTTAAGACAAATGGCTGACCGACCGTTACAGATCGCCGCGACCGCGGATCTCCATTACGCCAAGCATTCGCGCGGCATGTTGCATGAAGCGTTTGCCGAGATCTCAAACAGCGCGGATATGCTGCTGCTCTGCGGCGATCTTACCGATTACGGACTTCCCGAAGAAGTCGAGGAACTCGTCGCAGACATTCGCGCTGCAGTAAGAATTCCGACGATCGCAGTGCTCGGCAACCACGACTTTGAATCGGGACAGCCAGATTTGGTTTCCAAAGTTCTCGATGAAGCAGGCGTAACTGTGCTCAACGGTGAAGCCATCGAGATCGCGGGAGTAGGTTTTGCTGGAATCTGTGGTTTCGGCGGGGGTTTCGGGCGGCGAATGTTAAACGCCTGGGGCGAGCCGCTCATTAAACAATTCGTGCAAGAATCCATTAGCCACGCTGTTCGTCTGGAGCAGGCGTTGACGAAATTGCAAACAGAACGGCGGATCGTGGTGCTGCATTATTCCCCGATCCGCGACACGCTACAGGGCGAGGACCCTGAAATTTTTGCTTTTCTTGGTTCGAGCCGTCTCGAAGAGCCAATCAATCGATTCCGCGCGACCGCTGTTTTCCACGGTCACGCTCACAACGGGATTCTCGAGGGCAAAACTTCGACCGGAATTCCCGTTTATAATGTCTCCGCGCCGGCGCTACAAAGGACCGGAAAGCCGTACCGCATCGTCGAACTGTAGGGCGTCTGTGTCAGACGCCAAGCGAGACGCGTGCGCTACGCAGACAACGCCCTGGTTGCTATCACCTGCCATGCTTCCACGTCGGCGTGGTTCTGGGTCGGTGAAACGCAAAGGACAGCTTTAAGCGCGTCGAATGTAACTTCCGAAAACGAGAGCTTAATCGAATGTGCCAATTCGGATCGTACTGCAGCTGGTATGTTTTTGTAAAGCAGACTCAAGTGCGGTTTCAGCTCGTAGTGGGCCACATCTTGCGCGGGGTTGCGAATGATCTCACGGACCTGCCGCAATTTTCTATTCGGCGCGAATTGCACAAAGAGCGTTTTGATAAAATCGTCAGAGTGACCGATCCCAATCGGTTTGAGCTTGATTCGTTGGCATTCGCGCGCCGCTTTTGAGAGCGCTTTTTCGGCCGCATCCACGCGATCCGATCCGACGTGAACCGTCATGTGCGGCTCGAACACGGGCGAATCGTGCCGGGATGCGAGATCATTGATTATGTCCTGAAAGAAGCTGCGCGCGGGTTCGATCGGAATAAGCCAGTAAGCGATAACGATTCGTCTGGACACAATGCAGAGAAAGAGGATGAGGTTTGATCCGGGCTACTGCGCGTTAACTCCACTCCTGCAGCTCTACAATATTCCCTTCCGGATCTCGCGCATACACAACGCGAAGCGTGCCGACGCCCTCCACCTTTGTTGTTGCGATGCTTCCCACTTCGCTGCCGCCGTCCGCTATGAGCGCCTGCAACGCGTGATCTACGTGCTCGACCGCAAACGCAATGTGAGCGAACCCGCATCTGTTCGCTGTCGGCAGGTCGCTCTCGATCAACTGATCGTAGCCGAAAATCTCAAGTGTTGGGCCATCATCGCCATAGCCGGGCAGGCGCAAATGAACGCCGGTAAGATGCGCATTGGGAAGGGAAGTCACGTTATCGAGCCACGCGCCGGACATATCGCGTTCGGGACCCTTGGGTTCGCATCCGAACACCTCGCAGTAGAATCGAACCAGTCTTTTCCAGTCTCTGGCAATCAGATTTGTGTGAACGTACTTGGCTCGGATTGGCATTGTTTCCTCCTTCAGTAAACTCCAATAGTAACGCTTTACTTTGTTTTATGCCGACGAATGTTCTCGGGACAGAATTGAAATGTTGTTGTCGCGACCCGCTAACCGGATTCTACCGCGACGGTTTTTGCCGAACCGGCCCGGAAGACGTCGGCCAGCATACCGTCTGCGTTCAAGTCACACAGGAGTTTCTGGATTTTTCTGTGCTCGACGGCAACGATCTGGTTACGCCGCATCCGGAATTCGGCTTCCCCGGACTCAAACCGGGCGACAAATGGTGCGTGTGCGTCACGCGCTGGAAAGACGCTCTGGACCACAACCGGGCCGCTCCTATTGACCTTGAAGCAACCCATGCCTCGGCGCTAGAGTTCGTCACGCTGGAAGAATTAAAGGCGCACGCGTTGAAATAAAGCGCGGTTGAACCGCAGTGAGTTTGCCGCCACGCTAACGCCAAATTGAACCTTCCATTCAGTGTTTTCCTCGCGCTGCGGTATTTGAAGCCGAAGCGAACGTTTCTGTCGATTATCACATTAATTTCCGTGCTCGGCGTGATGCTCGGCGTGACGGTGTTAATTCTTGTGATTTCGGTAATGACCGGCTTTGACCGCGAACTGCGCCAAAAAGTGATCGATTTCGATGCGCATATTCTCGTGAGCTCGGAAGATGTTTTACGAGATTGGCGAACACTGGAAACGAAGATCGACAACACACCGGGCGTCGTCGCGACTGCCCCGTACATTCAGGGGCCGGTGATCGTGGAGTATCAAAACCGGCGGCTCGCACCGCTCATACGCGGCATAGATCCCGCGCAGGAAGAGAAAGTGATTCCGCTGCGAAAATTCATCAAATACGGCAAGCTCGATTTGGAAGGCGAATCCACCGTGCTCGGGATTGAGCTCGCGCGAAAACTGCAGGTGAGCGTCGGCGACAAGATCACGGTCTATTCGCCGGGCAACTTGGGTCAGATTCTCGACAGCATTAAGAAGCTGGAGAATGCCAGGGGCGAAGAAGAAAAGAAAGCGGTCGATGAATTACGAGACGTGATTCTCCCGAAAGAATTGACCGTTACTGGTATTTTTGAGACGGGCCACTACCTGCACGATTCCGAGTATCTTCTTGTGCCGATCTATGTCGGACAGGAGTTATATGGCCTGGAGGATGCGTTGCATGGCATCACAGTTAAGACCGATAACCCATACGGTGCGGAGCGCGTAAAACAGGCGATCCAACAATTTCTTGAACCGCCACAATACGCGCAGACGTGGATCGACATGAATCATCAATATTTCGAGGCCGTGCGCCTGGAACGGTCGGTGATGTTTTTCCTGTTGTTCTTTATCGTGGTCGTCGCGGCGTTTGGAATCATGAGCACACTGATCACGGTGACCGTTCAAAAGCGGCGCGAGATCGGGATTATGAAGGCGCTGGGAGCGAACATCGCGCAAATCATTTGGGTGTTCCTTGGCCAGGGAACAATCGTCGGCCTTTTCGGAACAGTTACCGGCCTCGGACTGGGCATGACGCTAATCCGTTATCGGAACGAATTCAGCCACTGGCTGGCATCAACGTTACACATCGAGATATTCCCGCGCGAAGTCTACCAATTCTCCTCGATACCGGCGGAGGTGATCCCGCGAGACGTCGCGATTATCTGCATCAGCGCGTTTTTCATCTGTTCGTTTGCCGCACTGATCCCTGCTTATTTTGCCGCGCGCCTCGATGCGGTCAAAGCGCTGCGCTACGAATAAAGTTGTAGAGGCGCTCGCCGCGGCGAGCGCCTGTCTCTAGTTGGGCGTTTGACACAAACGCCGCTACAACTTGAGGAAGGCATCCAACGCGCGAACGGCGTAGTCGTAGCCTTCGGCCCATTCGCTCTGGCGCGGACCAGCCACATTCAGGACGTCGATCTGGTGCTTGCGGACAAAACCGGAAATCAATTTCGCGCCGTTTTCCGCTGAATTCTTGCAAGCGTCTATCAGTTGGTGCGGCCGTTGTAGCTCAATGCAAAAGCCGACTGTTTGCTCAGTGCCCCCGCTTAATTTGCCGGGATAAATGATGACACTTCCATCAGAATCTTTCACGTCCTGCAAGGTCCTCTCGATGAAACCGCCGGCTGCCAGCTCCTGAACCGGATAGTGATCAGGAATCCTGCCGAATTCATCAAGGCGCCCGGCTGGACACCACCCCCCGCATTCAATTCCATGCTTGAGTGCGACATCGAGCGCTGCGCGATCCACGCCCGTCTGCCCGCCCGAAATGATTTTCACTTGCTTCGACCGTATTCAGTCGCCAGTCGGAACAATATCCGCGCGCTCGACCATTAAGATCACGCTTCGTTCAGGCGCGCGTGTGCGATGGCGCACACCTTTGGGCACGACAAAGCCCTGCTTCGGGGCCAGATCAACGACGCGATCTTCGAGATCGATCAGGAAACGGCCGTCCAGAACGAAGAAGAACTCATCGATGTCCTTATGCTCGTGCCAATGGTATTCGCCCTGAACCACCGCCATCCTGACGACCGAATCGTTCACCCTGCAGAGCGTTTGGTTGTACCATTTATCGGAGCAGGCGTCAGCCAGTTTCTGCACATCGATTACTTCAAGCGGTCCGTGCAGAATGTTGAGGTAAGTCTTGTACGGGAATTCTTTGGCGCTCTGTCGCGAATTCATGCCGCAAATGTAACCGCAGAGCACACGGAGGTCGCGGAGAAAACCACAAGAAGTTGGCTCTGCGATCTCTGCGTTCTGAACGGTGAAGGAAGTCTATTCTTCGCCCGCGAAATAATCGGTTTCCCGGCCCTTTATGACGACGCGATCTGCCGCCGATGATTTGTTGACTTTCCATTTCCCGCTGTCGGGATAATAGGCCGATTCACCGATCGGATTATCTGCGATGACGTAAAAGATAAAATCTTCATCACCAGAGTTAATCAATTGATGCGGTTCATCGGGGCCGAAGATGAATGCATCGCCGGCCAAAACTTCGGTTCTGCCGTCTTTATGGCGGACGGTGCCTTTTCCGGAAATGACCAAATACAGTTCCCATTGGGCCGAGTGTGCGTGGTAAGGAAAATTTGGTTTGCCCGGAGGCACGCGATTCCATTCGAGATCGAACGGATGACGCTTGGACAAATCAAGCGAGGCAGGCTCGCGCCCCAGCGCTTCAGAAATTCCTTTGAAGTACACAGCATATTTTCCGCCCGGTGAATGCCATGGCTCTTCCTTGGTATCGTTAATGTTTACTTTGCGCATTTCAGCCTTCTGTCATTCCGACCGAAGTGGAGGAATCTCTTATTTCATTTTACCGCGGTTCGATCAATCAGAGATGTCTCGACTCCGCTCGACATGACAAGAACAGGATCAGTGCGAAAATAACATCGCTGGCAAATACCTGCGCGTTGATCTCTGCGTCCGCTAGTGGCCTAATGAGTTAATGCGAGGCGATCTGGAGCGCGTGTTGTTTGACGAGCTGGCGATTCGCCGGCGGCTCGATGAGATGGCGGCGCAGATTTCGAACGATTATCGCGACCGCGAATTGACCGTGATCGCAGTATTGACCGGAAGCGTCATATTCATGGCTGACCTGCTTCGGCGCATTCCGCTGCCATTGAAATTGGATTGCCTAAGTGTGGTCAGTTATCACGGAAAAGCGCTAACGAGCGGCGAGGTGATTTTCAAGCAAGTCGCGCTTCCTGATGTAGTCGGCCGCGATGTTTTAATTCTGGATGATATTCTTGATAGCGGTCATACGCTGGCAGCCATTCGTGAGAAGCTGCAAGCGGCGAAACCGCGCAGTATGCGCGTTTGCGTGC
>DATLPS010000085.1:0-17438 GCA_035535575.1 Candidatus Limnocylindria bacterium | reverse complement strand
GTGAAACCAAGTTCGCGCAATGATCTGCCTACCATCACCTTCGCGGCGAGTTTCGCCAGCGGGACCCCGATCGCCTTGCTGACGAAGGGAACCGTGCGCGACGCGCGCGGATTTACTTCCAAGACGTAAACGTCGTCGCCTTTGACAGCGAATTGCACGTTCATCAGCCCGCGCACCTTCAACTCGCGCGCCATCGCTATCGTTGCTGCGGAAATCTCATTAAGCACTTTTGGTGACAATGAAAATGTTGGAATCACGCAGGCGCTGTCGCCGCTGTGGATGCCCGCTTCCTCGATGTGCTCCATGATTGCGCCGATCACGGTCGTCTCGCCGTCGGAAATGCAATCGACATCGACTTCGATCGCGTCTTCCAGAAAACGATCGATGAGCACCGGGCGATCAGGCGTCACTTCGCTTGCACTTGTCATGTAGCGCGTGAGGTCTCCCTCATTGTAAACAAGCTCCATCGCGCGCCCACCCAGCACGAAACTGGGCCGTACCAACACTGGGTAACCAATCTTCTGTGCGATCGCGACTGCTTCCTCGCTGCTCACCGCCGAGCCATTCGGCGTCTGCCGCAGGCCGAGTTTGTCGAGCATCGTGGCGAACAACTGTCTATCTTCTGCTATCTCGATGCTCTCCGGTTGTGTTCCAAGAATCGGGACTCCCGCCGCCCTCAATCCGCTCGCCAGATTTAGCGGTGTTTGACCGCCAAACTGGACGAACACGCCCTCTGGTTTTTCCTGATCATAAATGTTGAGCACATCCTCTAAAGTGAGCGGTTCAAAATAAAGTTTGTCGCTCGTGTCATAATCGGTGGAGACCGTTTCCGGATTCGAGTTGACCATAATCGTTTCAAAACCGAGCTCGCGCAGCGCGAATGCGGCGTGCACACAGCAATAGTCGAACTCAATTCCCTGGCCGATCCGGTTCGGTCCGCCGCCCAGAATCATGATCTTGCGTTTGTCGCTCTCGCGCCGCTCATTTTCGTCGCCGTACGTCGAGTAGTAGTACGGCGTGTAGGCTTCGAATTCCGCGGCACACGTATCCACGAGGCGGTACGTCGGTGCGACGTGTTCAGCTTTTCTCTTCGATCGAATTGTTTCTTCCGAAGCGCCTCGCGCAACTGCCAACTGTCGGTCCGAGAAACCGAGCTTTTTCGCGCGCAAGAATGTTTTCGTCTTCAAACAACCCGTTTCGGTAACGAGGTCAGCGATGTTCCGCAAAAACCACCTGTCAATTTTTGTCAGATCGTAAACCTCATCAATCGACGCGCCTTTTTGAAATGCCTGCGCGATGTAGAAAATTCGTTCCGCGTTCGGGGTTGCTAGTCTCAATCGCAGCGTTTCGAGATCGATATCTTTGTCCGCACCGTCGCCTAACAACCCGAAGCGTTTGATCTCCAAACTACGGAGCGCTTTTTGCAGTGCTTCCTTGAACGTGCGTCCAATGGCCATTGCTTCCCCGACGCTTTTCATTCGCGTCGTAAGCGTTGCTTCCGCCTGCGGAAACTTCTCGAAGGTAAAGCGCGGCACTTTCACCACGCAGTAATCGATGGTCGGCTCGAAGCACGCCGGCGTTTCGCGTGTGATGTCGTTTTTGATTTCGTCCAGCGTGTACCCGACCGCGAGTTTTGCCGCGATTTTCGCAATCGGAAAACCCGTTGCCTTCGATGCCAGTGCGCTGGAACGCGAGACGCGCGGATTCATCTCGATCACGACCATGCGACCATTCTCGGGATGAACCGCAAACTGAATGTTCGATCCGCCGGTTTCCACGCCGATCTCGCGAATGACCGCGAACGCGGCGTCGCGCATCATTTGGTATTCCTTGTCGGTGAGCGTTTGCACCGGCGCAACGGTGATGGAGTCCCCTGTGTGCACGCCCATTGGATCGAAATTCTCGATGGAACAGACGACCACGCAGTTGTCCATGCGGTCGCGCATCACTTCCATCTCGAATTCTTTCCAGCCAACCAGCGATTCTTCGATCAGCACTTCGTGAACGGGGGACAGATCGAGCCCTCGTGCAGCGATCACATCGAGCTCCTCGCGATTGTAAGCGATACCACCGCCAGTTCCGCCGAGAGTAAATGCCGGTCGAATGATGAGAGGAAATGTGCCGATCTCGCCGACGATCCGATCGAGGTCCGCCAGAGAACGCGCCACGCCGGAGCGCGGCACCTCGAGTCCGATGCGCAACATCGCTTCCTTGAACAACTGCCGGTCTTCGCCTTTGGCGATGGCCTGGGCGTTTGCTCCTATTAATTTCACCCCGTGCCGCGCCAGCGCGCCGTTGCGGTTCAATTCCATGGCGGCGTTGAGTGCCGTCTGTCCTCCAAGGGTGGGCAAAATCGCGTCCGGTTTTTCGCGCTCCATGATCGCTTCGATCACTTCAGCAGTGATCGGTTCGATGTAGGTGCGATCGGCGAATTCTGGATCGGTCATGATTGTGGCTGGATTGGAGTTTACTAGCACGACTTCATACCGTTCTTCTCGCAGCGCCTTGCACGCTTGCACGCCGGAATAATCAAATTCGCAACCTTGCCCGATCACGATTGGACCTGAGCCGATCAGCAGGATTTTTTTGAGATCGTTATTTCGCGGCATCTGCGCCAGCGCGGACAGTAAACGAAATCACGCGAACGTCACGCGAGAATCGCGGCTGGATGTCAGCCAGCTTGGCTGACTCGGCAGGCTGGCAGCCTGGCCTAACCTCCGCTACGCCACTTCTGCCATGCGCTGCCGATCGAGGTAAACTTTGCAGATACTTTTGATGCGCGTGAGCACGTAATACACCGTCTGGCTCCGGATGCGCACCAGTTCCGTACCCACGATGCGGGTCACGAAATCGCACGGAAGATCGAGAATTTCCTGCGGGGTCGAGCCCTCCAGGCCTTTGCAAAGAATCGCGGTCATCGAGCGGGTAAGCGTTTGCACTTCGGGGCCAAGCGTCATGCGGAGGTGTGCCTTGCCCTGTTCATCGACCTGCAAATAAACACCGACCGTATCAGTGCATTCCTCATCTTTTCGTACGTCGACAAGATCGAACCTTTCGCTTTCGCGCGGCTCCTGCTTCTTCGCGTTGTCCGCGTAAGAGACGAGCGTCTCGCGCCGCTCATCTTCCGGAAGCGATTCGAAGAGATTGATGATCTTGTTTAATTTGGTCGGATACATCGGCGGTTAATTTACCACACGTTTTCTCTTTCGGCAGGCGAGACGCCTGCCGGCTGCACAGACTCGCTATGGGACGAGTCCGTCCGACTGGCGGACGGGATGCCTGTGTTCCTGCTTCGGCTTTGCTCGGCAAGTTGTTTATGGCTAATTGCATCATGAAAACTCCAATCAAAGTCGCTGTGACGGGCGCGGCCGGGCAGATTGGTTACGCGCTTCTGTTTCGCATTGCCTCTGGGCAGATGTTCGGGCTCGATCAGCCGCTAAGACTTCATCTGATTGAGATTCCTCCCATGCTCGATGCGCTCAACGGCGTGGTCATGGAATTGGATGATTGCGCTTTTCCGCTGCTCGAATCTGTCATACCGACCGCGGATCTGGATGAAGGCTTTCGCGACATCAATTGGGCATTGCTGGTGGGAAGTGTGCCGCGCAAAGCCGGCATGGAGAGGAAGCAGCTGCTCGGGATCAACGGCAAGATTTTTGTCGGGCAAGGTCAGGCGATCCAAAAAAACGCTGCGGCCGATGTGCGCGTGCTCGTAATTGGAAATCCGTGCAACACGAATTGTCTGATCGCGATGAACAACGCGAAAGAAATTCCGCGTGACCGCTGGTTTGCCATGACGCGATTGGACGAAAATCGCGCCCGCGCGCAGCTCGCGCGCAAGGCGGGTGTAGGGATTGACTCGGTCACGAACATGACGATCTGGGGAAATCACTCCTCGACGCAATATCCAGATTTCTACAACGCGAGGATCGACGGCCATCCTGCCAACGAAGTGATCGGAGACGAGAAATGGCTGAAGGAAGAATTCATTGCCACCGTGCAACAGCGCGGTGCTGCTGTGATCAAGGCACGGGGACTTTCTTCGGCCGGATCAGCCGCCAACGCGATCGTCGATACGATCAGTTCGCTCACCAACGACACGCCGGGCAATGATTGGCACAGCGTGGCGGTTTGTTCCGACGGAAGCTATGACGTTGAGAAAGGATTGATTTCCTCGTTCCCAGTCCGTGTGCGTGCCGGAAAATGGGAAATCGTGCAGGGACTTCAGATAAATGACTTCAGCCGCGCGAAAATCGACGCGTCGGTAGCTGAGTTAAGAGAGGAGCAATCGCTCGTTAGCGAATCGATTTCGTAGCGCCATCTCATAAACGGCGTTGCTATGTTTCGCTTCGCTCAGAATGACATTCATCAGATAGCTTCTGACACCCCACCAGCATGCCGCCGCCCTCATCGCTTCCGCCCGACGATCGTAAAAAAAAGCGTATGCGCCCTTCCGCAGTGATACTGTTCGTGCTTGAAAATTTCCGAAGCAGTGAATCCCATCACCGCCAGAAATTGAGTGAAAAATTGCGCGATGCAATGCCACTAGGTGTCCTAGAGAAATTTCTGTGGCGTGGGCACCAGACGACAGACCAGCGTGCCTTCCGCGATGATCTCCCGGTCCGCCAGTGGTGCGTTGCCAACCGCCTCGACGATCTTCTCGAAGGTGTCCTTCCCATTGTAACAGGAAATGACGACCGAGACTTTTTAAATTGATCCGAATTTTAGCGTGATAAAAGGAGAGGCTTTTGACAGCGTGACGCGGAACGCTTTTTCACGTGCGCCGCTTCCGATATTATCGTTTCAGCGCTTAGCATGACCAGCTCGGATAGCGAGTCCCGGCCAGACGGGGTGAATCAATCCAACGCAATTGACGTGCTTTGTGTCATTATCCTTGTCGCGTATTTCCTTCACTTCGCTCTCCCAGCGGTAGGCGGCGCCTTCAGTGAGGACGAAATGATGAATTTGTATATTCATTGGTCTGCCGGAACGTTAAAATCACTCTGGGAAAATGTATGCTTCTGGAAGGGCATTGGTCGCCCGGGCGGCGCGCTATATTATCTGCCACTCTATCACTTTTTTCGGTTAGATCCTCAGCCATATCGGGTCGTTCAGATTAGTATTCTCGCCGCCTCAATCCCGATCGTCTATCACCTGGCCCGGCTTCTTGCATTTTCGCGCGCGGTGGCATTTCTTGCAGTTCTTGCTTTCTGCTATCACGCTCGACTGGCCAATCTGGTATTTAATGGTTCGGGCGTTTACGACGTTCTGTGCGGATTCTTCTACTTTGCGGCACTGACCTACTATGTTCATATCCGTGAGAAAGGACTCCTTCTTCGACCGACACAGTGCGTCGTATTTCTGGCTCTGTATATCTGCGCGTTGAACGCCAAGGAGATGGCGGTCACGCTTCCGGTGATCATTTTGATTTACGAGCTCTTGAAATATCCTCATAAAGCGGGACGGCCAAAGTTCTTTCGTTGGATTTTGTATCACGCTTTGCCTGCTTTGGTTGCGGGTGCGATTACGGCAATTTATTGTTACAACAAAATCTACGGGCCAGGCTTTGCCGGAAATTTCACCACGGAGTTCGTCGACCACCGGCTGGAGCCGTCCCGGCTCCCCTCGTGGGTTGTTGCCGCCCTCGAACTATATAGGCCTCATTATTCCTGGCGCCGATTTATCGAGTCGAATGCGCAGTTCGTCAGCGAACTTTTTTATTACCGAGTTCCAAATCATGTACATACAGGAGGAATGCTGCTTGCAATATGGGCATTACTGTTCGCGTACGCTTTTCTGCGTCGAGATCGCGTGCTTCAATTGATGGCATTTTGGGTTGTCATCATACCTCTTCCGCTTGTCTTCATTTCTCCTCGCGGCGGCGCTCGCCTTAATATTTTGCTATTCGGGTGGGCGATGATTTTTGCTAAGCTTGCGTCGGACGTTATCACGCTAATCTCTAAATCCTCTACATTGCTGGCCCAACGTGAGGCGGTTAGTGCCACGACTCGAGCAATCACCGGCGGGGCGGCCACTGATCGTGTCCGATGGTCAGCGACTCGAGCGGCGGCTGGCGCCGTGGTAGGCAAGAAGTCCCCCGTAATATTTCGAGCATTCGCAACGGTCCTAGTGGCATTTGGGCTCGCTGTCTTCACCCAGTGGGAAAATCAACGTTTCGGGCGTATTCGCGCCTTGCTCAATTCAGGACGGAAAACACTCCACGTTATCCAAGCGTTGGGTTCATTGAATCTGCGTCCAGCGCCAGGCAGCGTGATTTTGCTGCGGCCAGAAAAACATTTCCAACAAAATGGATACTACCTCGCATCCTTCGCTTCACTCGCCCCGAATGACCCCCTGCGAGAGCTAATAGTGGAACATTCGCCTCGATATTGGAGTTGCGTCGCTTCACTCGCCTGGGGGGACCGTTCGCTGCGAATACACATCGAGGATCAGCATCATCAACTCACCGAGGGGCAGACTGCAAAAATGAATTACATCATTTCGTTCGATGAATTCCAAGCGAAGCTGATTCGTGGTCCTCCTCCGGGTTAACCTTGACATGTCGGATTTTCTCGCAATCGCATTTCGCCTTTTTGAGATATTCCTGCGGGCGAATAACTTCGTACAGCGCGTAAATCTTCTCTTCTCCGTAAAATGGGTTCTGATATTTTGCGCCAGCGCCAAGTTGCCCTGGCTATCGCCGCCCGACGATGGTAAACAGAGTGTAAGCTCTTCCGCGGTGGTACTGTTGGTGAGTTGAAGGTTGCGTTGTGAATCCCATCACCGTCAGAAATTGAGTGAAGAATTGCGTGCTGAAATGCCACCAGGTGTGCCAGAGGAAATTCTGCGGCGTGGGCGCGAGACGGCAGAGAGGCGCTCCTTCCAAATCCGGATGGAACATATCAGTGATGATGAGCGATTTCGCCATTTTTCCGCATTGCTCAACGATCCGAAGCGGGTCGCGGCAGTGCAACAACACGGAACCCATCACTGCAATGTCGAATTGTCCGAGGATGGCAGGCAAATTGTAAACGTTCCCATAATATACCTTCGCTTTGGAGTGGTGAGCCGCGTGACTGAACCAATAGGAATTCTTCAAGCGTTGCATCACGATTCGCCGCGGCCCAAACACTTCTCCTAACTTAGAGGCCGGGTACGGCACAAAATCCCAGCCGTGCTCTGGCGTTACTTCGACTGAGATCACATCGGCGCCGCGCTTTTCCATTTCGAAAGTCAAAAAGCCGCTGGCAGGCCCAATTTCCAAAACACGCTGACCGGCGAAAGCTACTTTGCCGAGGTACTCATCCACTCCGCCACGTAAATCCCAATCCCGGCCCTCGATGACTCCATAACCGGGGACCTCCATCGTGTGGTAAAAGTAACAGTCGGCGATATCGTCCACCTTCAACGGCGTCGCAAAAAGGTTGTGGTTAGCGACGACTTCCATCGTTCAATCGATTGCGATCACAGCCGCGACGCTTTCTTTTGGCTCACCATTTGTTCGAGTCTTGTGTTCCAGGTAAGGGGCTTGTTCTTGAACCAACTCGAATCAAAATTTGGCGCAGCAAAAAGGCCCCACGTCTGCCGGGGATGTTTCCAATCTAGAATTTCAAATCGCAAATTGGCTTCTGCGGCTGCGCCTTCCAGCGTCGTCGTCCGGTAATTTACACATTCGGGATACACCCAGCCCTTCTGCGTCGTGTCCTCTTCGCCAGGCAAAAATGTGGCTACGAAAACGCCATCGTCTGCGAGCGACCGCGAAACCGCGGACAACCACCCTTTGATTAGATTCAGCCCACAGTGGCTGAAGATCGACTGAGCCAATGCGAAATTGAATGAGACTTTCGCCTCGACAACCGTCTCGGGTGAATCGGTAAAGAAGAACGTCGGACGTTTTATTTGCACCAATTGTTCGCCGAGTTCTCGTTTGATTCCTTCGTCGACCAGCCATTCATTCGGCTCCACGCCAAAGTATTTATCCTGATTCAGGAACGGAATTAACAAACGCCCGATCCGGAGCGAACCGCAGCCGATATCGAGCAATGAGTGATGCTGGCGAAGGCCTAACGTGGTGAGAAGATTGAATGTCATCGCCGCGATGAGATCGTAATCTTCTGGAGGTCCGATATAAGCGCGGTAATGCGGGTCGCCCGGCTTCAAGCCGAGGCCAAGATTTTCGCGATCATCCGACAGCGCTTCCATCTCACTTCACTCGTTTCAAGGTGGCGCGGTCAAAACTCTGCAACGCGTCTTCTGGCTTATCGGGAAATCCAAGCACACCCTGCGACCGGTCAAATTGATAGATGCGCCTCAGTGGCCGCTTGCGGAATGGAAATAAGCGAAGTTTGTCGCCCTCGAGTGCGTCCATTGCGCCAAGAACACAGCATGCTTTCACAGCCAGAGCATAAAGGTCATTTCTGATTCCAGAAGATGAACTAACGCAGTTAGACAACTCACTGGGATCGCGTCTGAGATTGAAGAGTTGTTCGCGCCCGCCGTTGGCCATGAAAATGTATTTCCACTCATCAGTCAGAACCATGACTTTGAAATCCTGTGAGCCAGGAACTTCAACCATGCCAACAAGATGCTGATGCGGCGCGCATTTGCCTCCTAGCATCTTAAGAACGTCCATTCCTTCTCGCAGTTCACAGCCACCAGCGGCCCCCGTCGCAATTCCAAAAAGATCTGCCAGGCTGATCAATTCCGGGCGGATGACTCCGGCTGGGAGTGTTGCCGGCCAGCTAAGAAGCAAGGGGAAACGACAGGCGGCCTCAAAGAAGTTCTGTTTCTGCCAGCCGTGGTGATCACCCATAAGATCACCGTGGTCGGAAAAAAAACAGATTAGAACGTTCTCCGAGTTCGGCCGCGCTTCGATTGCATCAAAGATTCGGCCAACGCAATGATCCAGATACGTGATCTCGCCGTAATAGCGAGCTTTGACGATCTTCGCGAGTTCTGGATTGATCGCGTCCGCCCAGATTGCGTGTCGCATGTAAGGAATCTCTTCATCCAGGTGATCTTCCTCGACGCTGCCGAGAACCAGGTCTGGCATTCGATCTGGATTATACATTCGATTGAAAGGGATCGGCGGAGCCAGCGGCGGATGCGGTCCCATAAACGACACAAACCCGAAGAAAGGGCGCGAATCATCTGGTTTTGCAATCTCCTCGATGGCGCGATCGGCTGCCCACCACTCCGCGCCTAATTCGGCCGGAAGCGGACTGCGTTGAGGAAGGTAATACATCTCACTGCGTTCTCCCATTGGTTGTTCCAGGAAATCGAATTCCAGATGCTCCCGAGCGAGCCAGAAACCGTAGTCATCACCTTCGCGGTTAGGCGGATGGTAGGTTTCTTCACTGCGCCACAGTGTTTCGTAACCTAAGTTTTCATTCCACGGATACGTATGGAACTTTCCAATTCCAAACGTCCGATACCCGAGGTGCGACATGACTCGGCCGAGGTACGGTCCGCAACGCGCTTCCATCTGTAAAGGCTGCCCCGCGACGGGTTTTGCCTTTGCGTTACTGAAGACGCGCGTCGTTGCCGGCTCACAGCCCGTCCGAATTGTGTAGCGAGCGGCAACGCAAACCGGACACGTGGCATATGCATTTGAAAAAGCAATTCCCCTTCGCACCAGACGATCGAGATTCGGCGTATAGATGTGCGAGTTGCCGAGCGCGGCGATCGTGTCGAACCGCTGCTGGTCCGTCATGATAAACAATATGTCTGGCCGAGTCATAATGTCATTCTGAGCGAAGCGAAGAATCTCGAATCAATTCTGGATCGACCGTCTCACCGAATATTCCAGAGATGTTTCGCTCCGCTCAACATGACACCGCCATCAATGAGATCAGTTCTAGGCGTTCGCGATCTCGGTCCCGGTCAGCCGGCGAAATGCTTCGAGATATTTCGCAGAAGTTTTCTCGAGAACATCCTTCGGCAAACGTGGGGCGGGCGGAGTCTTGTCCCAATCCAGCGTCTCCAGATAATCGCGCACGAATTGTTTGTCGAAACTGGGTGGGCTCTGTCCGACTGTATACTGGTCCTTTGGCCAAAAGCGTGAAGAGTCTGGCGTGAGGCATTCGTCGATCAACAGCAAATCTCCATTCACGATACCAAACTCAAATTTTGTATCCGCGACGATGATTCCCCGCTGCGCAGCGTGATCGCGACCGCGGGAATAAATTTCCAGACTCAGTGCTTTCACGCGATCGGCGAGTTCTTTGCCGAGGATCTGAGCGCATCGTTTCATGTCGATGTTCTCATCATGACCTTCTTCAGCTTTTGTCGCCGGCGTGAAGATTGGCTGCGGTAACGGCGATGCCAGCTTTAGGCCCGACGGCAGCTCAATTCCGCAAACGCTCTGCGATTGCTGATATTCTTTCCAACCAGACCCGGCGAGATAACCGCGCACGACGCATTCCACCGGTAACGGCTTCGTTTTCTTTACAATCATCGATCGACCGGCAAGCTGCTCGCGGAACGCCTGCAGCTCATTCGGGAACTTTTCAGGATTGGCCGTGATAAAGTGATTCGCGATATCGTTGAAGCGCTTGAACCAGAACGCCGAAATTTGGTTAAGCACCGCGCCCTTGTGCGGAATGGGATCGGGCAGAATCACGTCAAAAGCCGAGATGCGATCCGTGGCGACAAAGAGCAGCGTGTCTCCGAGGTCGAAGACTTCGCGCACTTTACCGCTGCGCAGCTTTTTGATTCCGGAGAGGTCGACAAACGATTGTGCCGGTTGCATCGCTCAACGCTTAACGCTCAACGCTCAACTTTCAACGCTCAATTCAGCATCTCTTCGTTGAGCGTTGGACGTTCGACGTTGAGCGTTGACTTTCCTTTATGGCCGGAATTGTTGTCAAACCGCGCGCGCGAATCTTACATGGGCATGATTGGGTATTTTCCAGTGAAGTCCTGAAAGTTTTCGGCAATCCAACCGATGGCGATGTGATTTCACTGAAGGACGGCAAGGACCGTTTGATTGGGAGCGCCATTTACAATTCGAAATCCCAAATCGTAGCGCGCCGCTTCTCACGGCGCCGGCAGGACCTCGATCTCGATTTCTTTCGGCGCCGCATTGCGCAAGCTTCCGAGTATCGTGACCGGCGAAACGTCGATGCAAAATTGCGCCGCGCTGTGTGGAGCGAGAGTGACGGTGTCCCTGGCGTTATCATCGATCGCTACGGCAATCATTTGGTTTTGCAAACCCTCACGCTCGCGATGGATATTCGAAAGGACTCGATCACGGCGGCGATGGTCGATCTGTTCGGAGATGTTGTGATCATCGAACGAAACGATGCGCCGGTGCGCAACGCAGAGGGATTAGAATTACGTACAGGTGTTTTGCGCGGAACTCCTTCGCAAATCGCGATCGAAATCGAAGGTGTAAAGCTAGAAGTTGATCTGTTGCACGGTCAGAAGACCGGATTCTACCTCGACCAGAAACATAATTATGAAATCGTGGCCGGCTACGCGGGAGATCGGCGCGTTCTGGATTGCTTTGCAAATCAGGGAGCATTTGCGTTGACCTGTGCGCGCGCAGGCGCGGCGGATGTGACCGCAGTTGAAGAAAATTCTGCGAACATTGCCGCTGCAAAAGAAAACGCCGCGCACAATGGACTGAAAACCCGATGGGTCGAGCAGGACGTATTTCAATTCCTTCGCGCAGCTGAAAAAGCGGACGCGCAGTACGACCTGATCATTCTTGATCCGCCATCGTTTACAAAAACCAAGAGCGGACTGCGCGACGCATTGCGCGGCTATAGGGAATTACACATGCGCGCGTTCAAGCTGTTATCGAAAGACGGTTTGCTGGCGACCTTTTCATGCTCGCATCACGTGAGCGACGACGCATTTTCGCAAACGATCACTGATGCGCTGGTGGATGCCCGCCGTTCCGCGCGACGCGTCCGCCGATTCGAGCAGGCACCTGATCATCCGGTTCTCCCTACAATTCCTGAGACAGAATATTTCAAGGGTTTTCTTCTCGAGATGATGCCGGGGCGCTGAAGCTGAACAATTACTCCTGATTCGATGAAAATATTTTGCGCGTTGTTGACGGAAATATCTGGAATTCTCAAATCAGCCACTTAATATGCGCTGCGGTGAACGGGGACGCCGTATTGATTTGTCATGGCAGAAAAAATTCGACCGGTTGAACAAATGCTCGAGTTGAGCGGCGACGAAGCAGTCTCTGCCGAGAATCTGGACTCGCACGTGCAAAAAGCGCAGGAGCAACTGCTCCAGCTTAAGCGCCAGCAGGAGCAGATTGAAAAGCAAAAGCGTGAGTTGGAAGAACTAAGCCGCCGCCAGGCTGAATTGGAAAATGGCCGGACCGAAATGGCCGATAAGCTCACACGCGCGCTGGTTGTGCTCGAGCGCGAAGCGTACAGTACACAAAATCGACTGGAGCAAATCAGGGCGACTCGGGAAAGTTTCACTCAACATTTGGAATTGATTGAAGCGATCGACCCGAGAACCTGGAATCCTTCAGATTTGTACAAGGAGCTAAGCCGGGCTTTGAGCACGGTGGACGACGCGCGCACCGAGTACAGCGAGCAACGCAGCCGATTGCAAGCAGCAGGCGCAACCGGTGGCGAGGTAGCGTTGCCTGACGCCGCGCCAGACGCTTACGAAAGCAATGACGGACGTTCGTTTAGTCAGTGGTTGCAAATCGGCCTCGCGCTCACTTTGCCGCTAATCCTCTTTGGGGCTGTCGCGCTTGCCCTTTTCTTTTGGATGGCGAGTAAGTGATGGCGATGTTTCGTCGTTCGCGCAGATCGACCCCGCCGCTTCGCCATAAGCAACAACAAATAGCACGACAAGAAGCCGACCTGCGTGAGAAGCTCGCACAACTCGAGCGCATGGTTACAAAAGGTGCGACCGCGCAGGACAAATCGCCAGCGCGAGGAGAGCAACGAGGCGCAGCAAGTAATAAGACCGACAACCGGTTTCAGGTCTCGGTAGCATTCGATGCCAACCAATCTCTCGATGCAACCCGAAGACCTCGTTCGCTGCGCAAGGAGCGCCGGGAAGGCAGGATTATTTTTCTCTTTCTTTTGATGGCGCTCGCCGTCGCTGTCATCTGGCTAATCAGCCATCTGCATTCTTGAGCGACAATCATGGCCAGAAGTTCCGATCTCGATGTCGCCTACATTGCCGGGCTGGCGCGGATAAATCTGACTGAAGCCGAGGCGAAAGTTTTTCAGAAGCAGTTGGACGATGTGCTCAAGTACGTCGAAAAACTTCGTCAACTCGACGTCAGCCATGTGGAAGCAGCTGCACACACGCTTCCGATTTTTAATGTCTTTCGAGAGGACGCACCGCGTGACTGCTTCACAGCGGAGCAAGCGCTGAGCAACGCGCCCCGACACGCGAACGGCCTTTTTATTGTTCCGAAGGTCGTCGAATGACAGACAAAGACCTGCCGGCGCTGAGCATCGCCGACCTGCAGTCGGTGTTGCGTCGTCGCGAGGTGTCCGCGCGAGAAGTCATCGATGCGCTCCAAGCTCGAATTGAGGCGCTTGATCCAGAAATCGGCGCTTATCTATCGCTCGACATCGAGGCGGCTGGCAAAGAGGCGGAGAAGTCGAATGTCGATCTTCCGCTGGGCGGCGTGCCCCTCGCAATCAAAGACATCATCAACGTCATGGGTCAGCCCTGTACGTGTGCGTCGAAGATTTTGCAGAATTATCGTGCCATCTACGAGGCCACTGTGATTCGGAAATTACGCGCGGCGGGTGCGATTCCATTTGGCAAAACCAACCTGGACGAGTTCGCGATGGGCTCGTCCACTGAAAATTCCGCGATGAAAGTGACGCGCAATCCTTGGGACCTATCGCGTGTGCCAGGTGGATCCAGTGGTGGTTCGGCGGCAGCAGTCGCCGCGGATACAGCTTTTGGTGCGCTGGGGTCCGACACCGGTGGCTCAATCCGGCAACCGGCTGCGCTGTCGGGCGTTGTCGGCGTCAAACCCACTTACGGCCGGGTTTCGCGATTTGGTCTGGTCGCATTTGCTTCGTCGCTCGATCAGGTTGGCCCCTTGACGAAAACCGTTCGTGACGCTGCCCTGATTATGAACGCCATTGCAGGTCACGATTCGCAAGACAGCACTTCTCTTGACGAGCCAGTGCCCGACTACGCCGCAAGGCTTGGAGAGGGATTGAGCGGCGTCCGGTTGGGTTTGCCCAAGGAATATCAGATCGAAGGAATTGATTCACAGGTGAAAGCTGCAATCGATGCCGCAGTAAAACAGATGAGTTCGTTGGGCGCGGAAATTGTTGAGATCTCATTGCCAACTACTGAATACGCCATCGCGGTCTATTACATTGTGGCCACAGCCGAAGCTTCGGCCAACCTCGCGCGCTTTGATGGGGTGCGATATGGACATCGAGCAGAAAATCCCAAAGACGTGCTTGATCTTTATGGCCGCACTCGTGAGGAAGGTTTCGGACCGGAAGTCAAACGGCGCATTATTCTCGGCACTTATGTTTTGAGTTCGGGTTATTACGACGCCTATTATTTGCGCGCGCAAAAAGTGCGTGAGCTGATCCGCCAGGATTTCACCAGAGCTTTCGAAAACGTCGATGCAGTGATTTCGCCGACCTCGCCAGTGCCGGCGTTCAAATTAGGCGAACGCGTCGCCGACCCGTTGCAAATGTACCTGGCCGATGTCTTCACAATCGCAGCTAATCTGGCGGGAATCTGTGGAATCACCGTGCCGTGCGGTTTCGCTGACATGGGTGGACATCGGTTGCCGATCGGATTGCAGTTGTTAGGCAAAGCGTTCGATGAAGCCCGGATCTTACAAATCGCGCACGCATACGAGCAGAGCACAGACTGGCACAAGGCGGGACCGCCGATTGCCGCCGATGAGCGCAAAGCGTGAAAGATTCAGTCGCAGCGCCGAAGGCCCTTGGGGTGCTGAATCGCCGAGTCAACAGTCCGACCGGGCTGCGCATATTGCTCATTGTCTTTGTAGTAACGGCGATCGTGTTTTCTGTGCTGCCGTTTCTGCGCTACTTCCGCGGCCGCACTCTTTTTGATTACAAGCTTTGGTACGACACCGGCCAACATGTGCTCGCAGGCCATGAAATTTATTTCTTTCGTTTCGGGAAGTACGATTTCATGTATCCGCCGCCGTGCGCGCTGTTTCTCGCGGGCGCAAGCCTGCTCGGCCAGGGAGGATTAATTCTTCTCCTGGTCGCGATCAACTCGGTCGCTTGGTTTTACAGTGCCCGTATGGGTGCTCTTCTCGCGGGAGGAACCACCGGCGCAAGAAACTTGTGGCTTTACCTGGTTCCGAATCTGCTGGTGATCGTTTACGTCTGGTCGAGTTACCATCTCGGTCAACCGAATCTTGTCTTACTCGCACTGATGCTCGGTGCCTTCCTTGCACTGCGTGCAAAACGCGAAATCATCGCCGGCGGGCTAATTGCGATTGCCGCGGGCATTAAAGCTTTTCCGGTCCTCGCGATCGTTTACCTGCTTTATCGCCGTTACTGGACAGCAGCAGCCAGTCTTGTCGTGACATTGCTGTTTCTAGTTCTCATTTTACCCGCGCCATTCAGAGGTTTTGAACGAGCATGGCACGATGTTGAGAAATGGAGCGCCGGAATGTTGAAATACAGCGAGACGAAAGTCGGACAGCGCCCGATGCGCAGCTACACATGGAAAAATCAATCACTCATTGGCGTCAGCAATCGCTTGCTTCGCCACGTTGATGCCGATGCCGCGTCCGCGCCGCACATGCCGATTTACGTAAACTTCGCGGACCTGAAGTTTTCTACTGTTAACGCGGTCGTGGTCTGTATCGCACTAGCATTGGGCCTGTTATTTATCGCGGTAATGCCACAGCGCGGCATGCGAAACGGCGAGAGTAATCCGATCGAGTTCGCTTTGCTGCTGTTGCTGATACTGATGGTCACGCCACTTTCGTTCGGCTATTTTTACTCCTGGCTCATGCTGCCGTTTGCGGTAGTGACGCAACGAGTACTCACCGGGAAACACCTGGGTATTCTGTGGTGGAGCTTGCCAGCGCTGACGTTGCTGGGCCTCGGCTTGATATTCCCGCGCGGCGCGCAGCTTTACGGCAACACATTTTTTGCCACGCTGCTGCTGTTTATCGGCCTGTCGATTGAGCTTTTGTACTGGAGCAAACAAAAAAGCGGCAGCTCTTGTAAGGTTAACAGCTAAGCTGGAGTGCGGGAGTTGCTACCCAGCGATGATTGGATTTTCGCGGCAGCAAATTTCCAGCTTGTTGCCGTCGGGATCTTCGAAAAAGCAGGCGTAATAACCACGGCTGTAACCGTGACAGAGTTCCGGGCCTTCGAGATTTTTGGCGCCGATTTTGCGCAGGAGTCGTGCGAGTCGATCAACTTCTTTGCGGCTCTCGGCCCAAAAAGCGATTCGCGTACCGTTGGACTGGTGCCGCCGATCCTGCGTGAAGCCGAAAAATGCTTCCGGTTTGTCACCGCCGGCAGCGTAGAAAATTCCCCATCGTCCGCCTGAGCGATCGCAGGTGAAACCAAGCGCCGGCAGCAGCCGGCTGTAAAACTTGTGCGCGCGTTTCAGATTGCTTACGCGCAAGTCGATATGATCTAGGTATCGGGTCTTTTTCATGTTCTGACAGAATTTCGCTGTGCGCGGCGAACGGCAAGTTTCAATCTCAATTTACGGCAGCCTTGGGTGAAAAGTGATACATCCATATATCGGCAGTCGTCTATGGAAACTAAATATACTGGATTAGTTTCCACACTGTGATAAGGACTCTCCCGGAAATGAAACCGGCACACAAACGGTGGCCGCGAAGTCGAAACCGCGATCCGAACCGGCAGCGAATTGTCGACGCTGCGCGGGTTCACTTTTTTAGTCACGGATTTCGCAGTGTGACCATGGATGATCTGGCGGAGGAGCTGGGCATTAGCAAGAAAACGCTCTACGCCCATTTTCCGGGCAAGTTCGATCTGCTAGACGCTGTGCTGGCTGACAAATTAGCAGCCGTTGAACGGACGCTAAAGGCAGTTACGCGCGTGCACCCGCATGATTTCCCGGCCATTTTGCGCGAGTTGTTGGCCGAGACTCAACGCGAACTGGACGAAATCAAGCCGCCGTTCGTACGCGATATGCGCCAGAAGGCGCCGGACGTTTTCAAACGAGTCGAACGCCGTCGAGCCGCGCTAATTGAGCGCTACTTCGGAAAATTTTTTGTCGAGGGGCAACGGGCCGGAATGGTGCGCAAGGATGTTCCGGCCAAACTGATCATCGAAATTTTGCTAGCGATGGTTCAATCGATCATGAATCCGGCGAAGATGGAGGAGCTTGGGATGATGCCGAGAGAAGGCTTCACCGGGATTCTTAAGATTGTTCTCGAAGGCGCGCTGACATCAAAGGGGCGGAAAGCGTGAATGCGTCATTTGTTCGGGAAAATCGGT
>DATLPS010000084.1:0-7835 GCA_035535575.1 Candidatus Limnocylindria bacterium | reverse complement strand
CGAATCCTTGCCACATTGCCTTCCGGTCAAATCGAACGCGCGCAGCAACACATCGATAACTTTAAGAAGAACCTCTCGCCGCCGGATAAATTTTCCGAAGTCGCATTTCGCACGATCGACAATGAAATCTGGGACTTGCGTGTCGCCGTTCTCGGCGAAGAACGAGCGAAGCAAACCACTCCTCAAAGTGTCCAACGCTCGCCTGTGGAGATGTTCTGAATCCGGGATTGCGCGATCGTTAGGCGCGCAGATGTCTTGACCCCCTTGGCCACCGCACACTATCCTCCGCTCGCATTGGTCGGGCAGGAAGCCGGGCCACGTAATTTAAAATTGGAAGTCGCGTCGTGAACGCCAACCAACAGATGCGCGAGAGAACGCCGGCCGAACTCACCATTCGCGGCCTGATCATTGGCATCATCATTACGCTCGTGTTCACCGCGGCCAACGTGTACTTCGGTCTCAAGGCCGGCCTTACGTTTTCGACGTCGATTCCGGCTGCGGTAATTTCAATGGCCATTCTCCGCGGTTTCCGCGATGCGACGATTCAAGAAAACAACATTGTGCAAACGGTCGCGTCCGCGGCGGGGACGCTGTCATCGATCATCTTTGTATTGCCCGGTTTGATCATGATCGGTTATTGGACGGAATTTCCGTTCTGGACCTCGTTTTGGATCTGCGCGCTCGGCGGAATTCTTGGTGTCATGTATTCAATCCCGCTGCGGCGCGCATTGGTGACGACTTCGGACTTGCCGTATCCGGAAGGCGTCGCCTGCGCTGAAGTGCTCAAGGTTGGCACCACCGGCGATTCCGCGCACGCTTCCGATATCGAACATGGCCGCGCTGGTCTGCTCGCGGTCTTGTGGGGCTCGATCGTCTCCGCCGTCTTCGCGGTGATCGTCGGTACGCAAATTTTCGCAGCAGACGTCGCACAAACTTTTCGAATCGGAAGACGCGGCGCAGTCAGCGGCTATGACTTCGCGCTATCATTCGCGCTGTTAGCGATCGGACATTTGGTTGGCCTTTCGGTTGGAATCGCGATGTTGATTGGCGCACTGATTGGTTGGGGCTGGGGTGTCCCGCATTTTTCAGCAATCGCCGGCGATGTCACGACAGCCGCCGCTACACTCGCGCAAAAGACCTGGAGCACGAAAGTGCGTTTCGTCGGCGCTGGCGCGATTGGCGTTTCGGCGATCTGGACGCTGCTGAAATTGGTAAAGCCGGTTGCGAGCGGGCTGGCGAGTGCGATGGCTGCCTCACGCGCGCGCAAAGCCGGTAAGGCCGACACGCTGCCAATCACCGAGCGCGACATTCCCATCGGCATTGTCGGTCTTGTCACCCTGGTGTGTATGCTACCGATCGGGTGGTTACTCGGTTATTTTGGCAACACGAGCGGTCTCGGTGCGCATCTCCCAACGCTCATCATTGGCGGCGTCACCTATGTCGTGTTGATGAGCTTCTTCGTTTCAGCGGTCTGCGGTTACATGGCGGGTCTGATCGGTTCCTCCAACAGCCCGTTGTCCGGTATTGGCATCCTGGTGGTGATCGGCGCTGCCTTGCTGCTCGTGATTGGCGTAAAACCCTACGTGTCACCAGATGCAAGCAAATCACTCATGGCCTTCGCACTTTTTACCACTGCGGTCATCTTCAACGTCGCCGCGATCGCGAACAACAACCTTCAGGATCTGAAAACTGGGCAACTAGTCGATGCGACGCCGTGGAAACAACAGGTCGCGCTGGTCATCGGTGTCATTGCCGGCGCGTTTGTAATTCCGCCGGTGCTCGATCTTGTGAATCACGCTTACGGTTTCGTCGGTGCACCGGGCGCCGAGCTGCGTCCCCATCCATTACCAGCGCCTCAGGCAGGTCTGATCTCATCACTGGCACAAGGCGTGATTGCCGCGGACATCGATTGGAGCTTGATCCGAATCGGCGGATTGATCGGCATCGGTATCATTTTGTTGGACGAAATCCTCGCGCGCACGACAAAGCACATGCGCGTTCCGCCGTTGGCCGTTGGCCTCGGAATTTATCTGCCGACGCAAAGTACGTTGATGATTGTCGTCGGTGCGATTGTTGGCTGGTTCTTCGACCAACGCGCTAATAGCACTCCAAAGCCCGAAGCGACGAAACAGCTTGGCGTGCTTCTCGCGTCGGGCTTGATCGTGGGGGAGAGCATCATCGGCGTCATTCTTTCTGCGATCGTTGTGTTCTCCGGCAAAGCTGCGCCGCTTGCCCTGGTGGGTCCGGGGTTTGAAACGGCCGGGGTTTTCATCGGCGGCGTCGCGTTCGCTGCTACCGCGTTCGTGCTTTACCGGTGGATCTTACGAATGGCCACCCCAAGATCGGCATGAAACGGAAATGGAACTGGCTGATTTGGGTTGGGTTTGTCGTCACCGTCGTTGGATTGTTGTCTTATGGATTCTTCGCCCGTTTTCCAATCACCCGCGATTTTCCATGGGCAAATCTTTTGCTTCTTGGAATCGGCACTGCGTTGTTGATCTTCGGCCTTTTTCGCGCTTTTAGCCGGCCGAAACTCTATCGTGGTAAGATCTTCGGGTCGATCCTCACGGCGATCGGTCTGTTTCTTTTCGCATTTTTCTGCTACGAAATCTTTTACGTCCTCCACCAGGTTCCGCTCTCCGCTCAGGCGCCGCACGTTGGCCAAAAAGTGCCGGACTTCATTTTACTTGATCAAAATGAAAAACCGGTTGGCTTGGGCGATTTGCTTTCCAGCTCGAAAGCGGTCGCACTAATTTTTTATCGGGGGTTTTGGTGACCGCTATGCAACTCCGAGTTACGGAGTTTCCAGCAAAAGCTTCCGGAGTTTGATGCGCGCGGCATTCGCGTTGTCGGCATCAGCGTCGATCCACCTGAGATCAACCGCCGACAATCGCAGAAGCTCGGCTACACGTTCTCGCTGCTTTCCGATCCCAAAGCGCAAATTATTCGGCGTTACGATGTGCTGCATCCCGGCGCGGGACCGAAAGGTGCGGACATTGCGCGACCCGCGGAGTTTCTAATTGATTCCAACGGCATCGTTCGCTGGGTGAATCTCGCCGAGAACATCGCCGTCCGCGCGCGGCCAGAGCAAGTCCTCAGCGCGTTTGAGCAAATTCAGTCCACCGGGCAGTGATTGACGGCGCTGCGCCGAGTCAATAACTTCAGCGCACGTGCATTCCGAATTGGAACAACTGCTTATTCTCCAAGATCGCGAACAAAAGATCAGACAGATTCGCACCGAAATCGAGACCATACCGCTGCGGCGCACGAGCTTGGAAGCGCAATTGGCGGCAAGCAGGGGCAGCGTTGAAGCCCTTAAGCAAAGAGCGCGACATGTAGAAATGGATCGCAAGAAACTCGAACTGGACGTGGGAACTCGCACCGAGACGGTCTCACGTCTCAAGACCCAGCAATATCAGACGCGCAAGAACGACGAATTCCAAGCGATCGGGCACGAGATCGATCGGTATGAAAATGAGATTCGAAAGATTGAGGATGATGAGTTGGAGCTCATGGTGCTAGCCGACAAGATCAAGGCGGATTTGGCTGAAGAAGAAAAGAAAGCAGCTGCGGCTCAAGAATCGATTGCCCGACAAACAGCTGACCTCGACGAAAAATCGAAAGCTTTGGAATCCCAGTTCGAAGCCTTAACGAGGGAGCGCTCCGAGTTGGCGGAGAAGATCGACGAGGATTTGCTTGGCCGCTTCGAACGTCTCTTCAAAAGCAAAGGCGATGCGGCTGTCGTTGCGATTGAGCACGGCGTTTGCACCGGCTGCCACATGAAAGTGACGACCGCCACCGCCTCGCAGGTCAGAGCAGGAAAAGAAATGGTAAGCTGCGAAAATTGCGGCCGAATTCTGTACTTCGGCGAATAAATCGACGAACTCCTCCCCAGGCGCTTCGTGTCCGCTTCTCCGTGTGAAAGAGAGGATTGAGATGAGTGTGGTTCAGTATTGGGTCACACATTGAACCGGAAAAGAATCACGTCGCCGTCGCGCACAACGTAGTCTTTTCCTTCCAGCCGCAGTTTGCCGGCTTCGCGAGCCTTCGCGAAAGAACCGAGCTCAACGAGATCATCGTAATGGATTGTTTCCGCCGCGATAAAACCCCGCTCGAAATCCGAGTGAATGGTTCCGGCAGCGGTGGGTGCCTTGTCGCCCTCGTGAATGGTCCAGGCACGCGTCTCTTTTTCACTTGTCGTAAAAAATGTGCGCAGACCGAGCAGGTGATAGACGGCGCGAATGAGCGCGTGCACCCCGGTATCTTCTACGCCAAGACCGCGCAGGTATTGTGCTGCTTCATCTTCACCGAGATCGACAAGTTCGCTTTCAAGCTGCGCACTGATCACGATTGCCTCGGTTGCAAAATGATGTCGCGCGTAATCCTCGACTGCTTTGACGCGTGTCGCGACGTTGTAACCGGGGCCGCTGACTTCGTCAGCTGCAGCGGCCAAATCCGTTTCGGCGACGTTGCACGCGAAGATCGTTGGCTTCGAGGTCAACAGGAAAAATCCACGTACGATTGTTTTCTCTTCCGGGCTCAATTCCGCAGTGATCGCCGGCTTTGCCGCATCGAGATGCTCCAATAGTTTTTCGATGACGGCGTTTTCGATCTTCGCTGTTTTGTCACCTGCGTGCAGTTGCTTCTGCAATCGGTCGCGGCGTTTCTGCAAAGATGCCAAATCTGCAAGCGCGAGCTCGGTGTTAATGACTTCGATGTCGCGAACTGGATCAATTGTCGCGCTGACATGATGCACATTGGTGTCTTCGAAACAACGCACTACCTGGACAATGGCGTCCACTTCGCGAATGTGCTGCAAGAATTGATTACCGAGCCCTTCCCCCGCGCTCGCGCCCTTAACCAGACCAGCGATGTCCACGAATTCAATGGCCGTGGGCGTGATTTTTTTTGAATGTGAAATTGCAGCGATTTTCTCCAGCCGCGGATCGGGCACCGTCACGATCCCGAGGTTCGGATCAATTGTGCAGAATGGATAATTTTCCGCCGGAGCTTTGTGCGTACGCGTAACAGCGTTAAAAAGCGTCGATTTCCCGACGTTCGGCAATCCGACAATTCCAGCGCTTAACATTCAGCCCCAGATGAACACAGATTTACACAGGTAGTTTTCTATCTTTACCAGGAACAGTCTGTGTTTCATCTGTGTTGATCCGTGGCCAAAGATTTATCGGGCTGGTGGGATTTGAACCCACGACCTGTCGCCGCGGCGACTGCACTACGATCTAACCGATCGAGTTCGTCCCGACCTCGACCTGATTCGTAATATCGCTCCTTTTTTGTGGCATCGGCACGACTAAAAAAGCTCTCGCTGTGAACTAGAGTCCATGAGAGGCCGTGGCGGGTGACTTTGGAATGACCCAGATTGTGGCGCCGAACACGTTCGTACGGATTCTCACACGAGCCGATGTAGCGGCGACTCGTCTTACTTCTGCGCAACACGTAAACGTAAAACACGGGCAATCAGGTACTCAATGTTATCGGGCCGGCGGGATTTGAACCCGCGACCTCTTGAACCCCATTCAAGCGCACTACCAAGCTGTGCTACGGCCCGCTGGAGCGAATACTGTTTGCCACTTCCGCGTCTGAGGCAAACGTTTCCGGCCGAGTTGATGAAGTCTGCCATCTTCAAACCTGCATTTGTCAGTTTCGCCGCAGTTGGAGTTCTTCTCTGTTCGATCGGCGATGCTTTTGCTCAGTCGCGCGGGAGCATCAAGTTAAACGCAGATGCCTTCGCGTTCGCAAAGCAACTCATCAATGAGGGACATGTTATTGCGGATGGCAAAGGCGCGTGGACCGCACATCGGCCTTCAGCAGACGAGGAGAATGAGTTTATCCGTCTGCACAGCTTCGGCGAATATGCAAAGTGGCATCTCGGAATCGACGAGCGGTACGGTGCGAATACGAAGCGCAGATACAAATTCCCTTATGGCGATTTCAAAAATGTTCACCGCTGCGGGCTTCTCGCGGCACGAAGCAGAGCTCGCCAATACGGCTACACCGAAATCGAAAATGCCGCCGCCGCATTGGAGCGCGAAATAAAAAATCAACCACGGATTAACACGGATTCTCACAGATTTAGAAATCTGTGCCCCATCTGTGTAAATCTGTGGCGTTACTCTGCCAGCCCGTTAAAAACGCGTCGATCAATTCAGGCAAGTCGCTGCTGTAGCCGCCTTCGAGGGCTACGGCGACTGGAACATCGATGTTGCTTAACCATTGCCCGAATTGCGCGAAGTCTTCACGCTCGAGTGTCATCTGCAGCAGCGGATCGCGCGCATAAGCATCGAAGCCCGCTGAAACAAGTAGCAGATTAGGTTTGAACGCGACCAGCTTTTCCAGCGACTGCTTTGCAATCTTAACAATCTCGTTGCGCGGAGTGAAAGGAGCCACGGGATAATTGTCGATGTTCGCAAACGATTTGGCGCCAGTTCCCGGATACGCCGGGAATTGATGGATCGACGCGAATCGAATTAGCTCATTGTGCGCCACGATTGCTTCGGTGCCGTTGCCGTGATGTCCATCAAAATCCCAGATCGCAACTTTGTGGCACCGGCTTCCAGCCGATGGTCCAAACATTGGCTGGAAGCCAATGCCACCTTGCAACGCGTCCAGCGCAGCGATGGCAACATTGCTGAAATAACAGAAACCTATCGCGCGATCCTGCGTGGCGTGATGCCCGGGAGGCCGCATCAGGCTAAACGCCAGTTCGCCGCGCAATGCGGCGCGCGCTGTTTCAATCGCAGCCCCTGCCGAGCGGCGCGCATGCGTGTCGATGTTTGGATAATACGGCGTATCGGGATCGAAGTCTTGCCGCGGAGTGGCGACGCGTTCGATGTGCTGACGCGAATGCGCGCGCAATAGTTCATCATCCGTCGCCGGGATCGGATCGCGCCATTCAATTTGAGGATGCCGGTTCTTTATCAATGGCACCGTGCGAGCGATGCGCTCTAGCCGTTCCGGATGGCTTGGGCTCGAATATTCAAGACAGCTTGGATCGTAAAAAATCATCATCTAGGTTGCAACGTAGCGATCCAACGCATATTCGACTACGAAGATGCTAAACGGCCAGAAAATTGTGGTAGTAATGCCCGCGTATAACGCCGCGCGCACATTGCGGCAGACTTATGAGGAAGTCATGGTGCATGGCATTGTGGATTTCGTGATCGTGGTGGACGACGCCAGTCACGATGACACGGTGGCCATCGCCCGCACCCTGCCGCATGTGCAAGTGGAGGTGCATCCGGAGAATCGTGGTTACGGCGCGAACCAAAAGACGTGTTACCGCCTCGCATTAGCCGCAGGCGCAGACATCGTCATCATGATTCATCCTGATTATCAGTACACACCGCAGTTAATTCCGGCGATGGCGGCCTTGGTGGCGAGCGACCTTTATCCCTGCGTGCTCGCATCGCGGATTCTTGGCGGTGGCGCGCTGCGCGGCGGCATGCCTTGGTGGAAATACGTCTCAAACCGGTTCCTGACTTTGGTAGAGAATTTTCTCATCGGCGCGAAGCTGTCGGAGTATCATACCGGTTATCGCGCCTTTTCGCGCCAATTATTGGAACGGCTGCCGCTGTCGGCAAACTCTGACGACTTTGTTTTCGACAACCAGATCCTCGCTCAAATCATTGCTCTCGGCTCCGCGATCGGTGAAGTGACGTGCCCGGCTCGGTACATGCCCGAAGCGTCATCGATCAATTTCCGGAGAAGCGTGCGCTACGGACTAGGTTGCCTGGCAACGGCTGTGCACTTCCGATTGGCGCGCTGGGGGCTGACTCAGCCAATCGCTTAAGTATCGGAACACTGGCCAATCAGTA
>DATLPS010000083.1:0-7264 GCA_035535575.1 Candidatus Limnocylindria bacterium | reverse complement strand
CCAGCATGCACGACATCAGCGCCGAAGCTGGCGTCAGCGTCGGCCTCATCTATCGCTATTTCGAAAACAAGGAGGCGGTCATTTCCGCGATGGCGGATCGCCACAAAAAAGAGATTGGCGAAGTGTTGGAACGCGCTCGTCAGGCGCCCACCCTGCTCGAATCCCTTGAGATTCTGTTCACCGCTCATTGTTGTGAAAACGAACCGCGAGTTATTTCTGCGTTCGTTGTCGATCTTTATGCCGAAGCATCGCGCAATGCCCGCGTGGCCGATCTGGTGCGCGATGTTTTGCGAACGGCCATGGGCGGCGTGACTGAATTGATCGCGCGAGCGCCCGAAGCTAAAAACTCAACGCATGGCCTTTCTCCAACGGAATTGGCAGAACTTATTTACGCCGTCGCGCGCGGAATGTTGATGTTCGATGTGTTGCGCCCACAGGAGACCACCGCAGCGGAACGGCGAACGCGGCAACTGGAAGTAACGCGGAGGCTTTGGCGCTTGTTATTCAAAACAGAAGCAGATTTGGCTTATGCATGACGTGGCAAAAAGTATTTCAAATGTTCCGACGCAATCGAAGGTAAGACGGCGACCTCGAGGCATTGGCCTTGCGATAGGTCTGCTCATCGCGATTGTGGTTTTCGTCGTCGGCATCAAAGCGCTGCAAATCGGCAAAATGATGAGCAGCCCGAGAGTCATGCCCTCTACGACCGTCACCAGTGCGCCGGTGAAAGAAGAGGATTGGGCTCCGAAGCTATCTGCGGTGGGATCTGTAAGCGCTGCCCAGGGCGCCGTCGTGGCCACCGAGCTTGGCGGGACGGTAGGCGAGATCCGGTTTGAAAACGGCGCGGAAGCAAAGAAGGGGGACGTGCTCGTCAGGCTAGACGTCTCCCAGGAGGAGGCGCTTTTACGATCTGCAGAAGCTGAAGCTCAGCTGGCGCGCACGGACTTGGAACGAGCTCGCGATCTTGCCGCGAAAAAGGTGGTTTCGAACGCTGAACTCGACGCCGCCGAATCAAAGTTCAGGAGACTCAATGCCATCGTCGATCAGATGCGCTCTAACATTGCAAAAAAGACCATTGTCGCGCCGTTCGACGGGCAGCTTGGTATTCGCCAGGTGAACGTGGGACAAACGATCAGTGCCGGCCAGCAGGTTGTCGCGGTGACGGCGCTGGATTTCGTGTATGTGGATTTTGCGTTGCCAGAGCAACACGTCTCGAAATTGACCAAGGATTTGGAAGTGCAGGTGCGAGCCGACGCGCTTTCCGGACGCGAGTTCAAAGGGAAACTGACGGCGTTTAATTCCATGGTGGACCCGATCACTCGCAATGTGCCGTTGCAGGCGACACTGGAGAACTCCGATCACGCATTGCGTCCCGGAATGTTCGCAAAGGTGGATGTCATGTTGCCAGAAACAAAAAAGACCATCGTGATTCCCGGCTCGGCCGTGTCGTATGCGCCGTACGGCGATTCAGTGTTTGTCATCGAGAAGCAGAAGGACCCGAAGAGCGGGCACGAATCACTCGTGCTGCGTCAACAATTTGTGCGGACTGGGGAAGTGCGAGGCGACTTTGTTGCAGTTACGCAAGGCTTGAAGCCAGGTCAGGAAGTAGTGGGCACCGGAGTGTTCAAGCTACGCAATGGAATGGCCGTTACGATTAATAATGATCTGGCGCCCAAACCGGAACTTAATCCCAACCCGGCAGACACGTAAGCAGAAGTCCGAAGCACGAATGACGAATGACTAATCAATTTTGCGATTGGGATTGTTTCGGATTTCGAATTTGTAGATGAAATCGTTCACTGATCTTTTCATTAAGCGGCCGGTGCTGGCGATGGTGGTCAGTTTTGTGATCGTCATTGCCGGCTCAAAAGCAGTGTTGCCGATTCTCTTTCCAAAGCTCGCGGGACTCGGCGGCCTGAACGTGCGGCAATACCCGCGCAGCGACATTGCGTCGGTTACTGTGACTACAGTTTACATCGGGGCCGATGCGGAGCTCGTGCGCGGTTTTATCACGACGCCGCTCGAGCGCGCGATCGCAGCTGCGGACGGAATCGACTACATCCAGTCACAAAGCAAACAAGGGCAGTCAGTGATCACGGTGCGCCTAAAGTTGAATTACGACGCCAACAAGGCGTTGTCTGATATCAGTTCCAAAGTTGACGCAATCCGGCGGGATCTACCTCCCGAATCTGAAATTCCCGTAATCGAAATTCAGGCGGCCGATTCGCAGCAAGCGTCGGCCTATTTGAGCTTCACGTCGGACATTCTGCAACCGAACGAAGTCACAGATTATTTGGTGCGGTTGGTGCAACCACGGCTGACAGCCGTCGGTGGTGTGCAAAAGGCAGACATTCTCGGGGGCCGATACTTCGCGATGCGAATCTGGATGAAACCCGATCGCATGGCGGCGCTCAACATTTCGCCGTCGCAAGTCCGCAGCGCGCTTTCGCGAAACAACTATCTCGCGGCAGTTGGAAGCACGAAAGGTTCGCTGCTTCAGGTAAATCTCACCGCGAACACCGACTTGCACACGGCGGATGATTTCAAAAAACTCGTCGTGCGTCAGGACAAGGGAACTCTCGTCAGGTTGGGGGACATCGCGGACGTGGTGCTCGGTGCGGAGGATTACAACGCCGAAGTGCGCTTTTCCGAGCAAAAGGCGGTGTTCATGGGCATCTACGTTCTGCCAAATGCAAACTCGGTTGATGTCATCAAGCGGGTACGCGCAGAGATGGAGCAGATCAAACGCGAACTGCCCGGCGGTCTGACAGCTGAAATCGCCTACGACGCCACTGCTTATATCAATGACGCGATCCACGAAGTCGTAAAGACCCTGATCGACACGCTGCTCATCGTGATGGTGGTGATCTTTTTGTTCCTTGGATCGTTTCGCTCCGTAGTCGTGCCGGTGGTTGCGATCCCGATTTCGCTGATCGGCGCGATGTTTCTGATGCAGGTGTTCGGGTTTAGTCTGAATCTGCTGACTCTGTTGGCGATCGTGCTTTCGGTCGGGTTGGTCGTGGACGACGCGATCGTAGTTGTCGAAAACGTGGAGCGTCACATGCGCGAGGGAATGTCGCGCATGAACGCAGCATTGAAGGCAGCGCGCGAATTGGTCGGGCCAATCATTGCGATGACGCTTACGCTGGCAACTGTTTACACTCCCATCGCGCTGCAGGGCGGGTTAACTGGCGCGCTCTTCCGCGAGTTCGCGTTGACGCTAGCGGGCGCCGTTTTGATCTCTGGCATCGTCGCGCTCACGCTTTCGCCGATGATGTCGGCGCATCTGCTGCGGCCTGAACACGTCGATCATGGATTCAGTGGCTGGGTTAATCGCACGTTTGACCGTTTCCGTGAATGGTACGGCAGCCACCTCGATCGCACTCTCAACGCGCGGCCGGCCGTCTATATAGTTTGGGGCGGAGTATCAGCCATTGCGCTGCTGATGTTCGTGATGATCCCCACCTTGGGCTCGAAAGAGTTGGCGCCGACGGAAGATCAAAGTGTGATCTTTGGAATTGTGACTGCGCCTGCGAATGCGACGATAGACGATACGATTCGCTATGCCGATGCAGCTGGGAAAGTTTTCCACGACATTCCGGATACGCGTTTCACATTTCAAATCACGTTTCCCGACCGCGGTTTTGGCGGCATGGTGCTGAAACCATGGGGCGTGCGCAAAACACCGACCGCAGCATATCTTCCGCAGGTTCAGCAGAAGCTCGCCGCAATTCCCGGCATTCAAATGTTTCCGGTGATGCCGCCTGCGCTCCCAGGCGGCGACAATTTCCCAGTGAGCTTTGTGATCGCTTCCACTGCCGATCCGGAGCGAATTCTGGAGCTAGCGCAACAGCTTCAGGCAAAAGCGATGCAGGCCGGCGTATTCCGATTTGCGGACATCGACACAAAAATTGATCAACCTCAGGCCGAGATTGTTTTCGATCACGACAAAGTGGCTTCGCTTGGCCTCGACATGCAGCAAGTGGGCGCCGATCTCACGGCTGCTGTCGGCGGGAATTACGTCAATCGGTTTAACATTTCCGGACGCAGTTACAAGGTCATTCCCCAGGTCAAGCGCATTGATCGTCTGAATCCGCAGCAGTTAGAAAACATTTATGTAAGCGGGCCTAATAATAAGCTGATCCCACTAAGCACTGTGGCGACGATCAAGCACAAGACAGTAGCGCGTTCACTCAATCGGATGCAGCAGCTCAATGCCGTCACGGTCAGTGGGGTTCCAACACGGTCGATCGATTCCGCACTAAAATTTCTCGAAGACGAAGCGCGTAAGATTCTGCCCAAAGGTTACGTCATCGATTACACGGGCGAGTCGCGACAGCTGCGCACGGAGGGGGACAAGTTTGTTCCTGTGTTTGTGTTGGCGATAGTTTTGATTTTTTTGGTCCTGGCCGCGCAGTTCAACAGCTTTCGCGATCCTTTTATCGTTCTGTTGGGCTCGGTGCCGCTGGCGCTTTTCGGCGCGGTCATCTTCATGTTTTTGAAGATGCCGTTTGGAACATTTTTCACCAACGGGTGGACCACGTCTTTAAATATTTACTCTCAGGTGGGTTTGGTGACACTCGTCGGGCTGGTTTCCAGGAACGGGATCCTTATTGTGCAGTTCGCAAATGAAATGCAACGGCAAGGCCTGACCAAGCTTGCTGCGGTCGCGCAAGCCGCTCGGATTCGCTTGCGCCCAATTATGATGACCAGCGCCGCCACAGTTGCGGGTCACTTTCCCCTCACGCTGGTGACTGGCGCCGGTGCGGCCGCGAGAAACTCAATTGGTCTCGTTCTCGTCGGCGGCATGACCATCGGGACGATCTTTACGCTCTTTATCGTTCCGTCGCTTTACATGCTTCTGGCCAAAGAACACCACGAAAAATCTCTCATGGACGTGGGCTGGGAAGGTGCACCCGAAGAGGCCGATCTTACGCCGGAGATGGCGCCTGCGCTGGCGCCTGACGGCAACGGCAACGGCTGGAAACAAGGATGAGCCCCAGGAAATTGAAGCGAGCGCAACGGTTGAACTGATTATTGGTAAGTTCGATTGCGCAAGTGCGCTCCGATTAAGCGCGGGCGCTCAAAACAAGTCGCCCCGCGTGTACTAAACACGCGGGGCACTCATTCAGCCTCTAGGCGGCTCGCTGTTGGCGAGAGGGTTGTGGTATCGCGCCAAACTCAAGAACATCCTCGGAGATCTTAGTGATCGCCCAGGGTTCCGGAGTGCTCTGCAGGAGCACATTGGCTTCCATGATCTTGCGACCAACTGGCCGCAATGATTTAATGGAGAAGCCTTCCGCTGCCGTTACAATGAAGCCTTGGCCACCTTGCTGGCAAAAGAATGTGCCGTTCTCTCCGCGCAACGCCTCTGCCAAGTCCGGATGCTGAACTGTCGCATTTATCGGTAGTTTCGTTTGCATCTCTGAAGCGTCGCGCAATACTGGATGATCGCCAGGTAACTTAGGTTGCCTTTTTAATCGCCTGATTATCAAACGTGGCGGGAAAGCGCAGCCTAGCGCTGGCGCAAAAGAACGGCGATTGCGCAAGGAGGAGCCGCGAAATGAAGCGAATCTCCAAGGGTGGCACGAGGAGCGAACCGGTGATCGATCCGTCACTGGAAAAGCCTTTGCTGTGTCTGCACGCGGCTATGAATGTCGATTCGTTCTGGAAAGCCATTCAGCAGTTGCTTTCCGCCGCGATACCAAATCGCTTGATCGGTCTCATGCTTCAGCCCAATCCAATTTTGCCAATGATCGCGAGATGGACAGCGCCCATGCGTGATGGTTTTTTCGCCGCGGAGCCGCTCAAGAGTTATATCGCCGGGCAACCGCGTCAGAAGTTCGTACCGATTAGCGGTCTCTTTTCAAATCGAAGCACTCTGATGAAATCCGCCTTCTATCGCCGTTACATGGCGGCCCAAAAATGCGCGCACGGCGTCTGCCTCTTGTTCTGGCAAGGTCATAGACCCATTTGTGCGATTGCAATTATGCGCACGGCGACGCCGGGCGATCTCTCGGCCGGGGAAATGAGATTGCTCCGGCAGCTTTACCCGCAGTTTCTCACTGCCCTTTGCCGCCTCAGGTCGCTCGAGCGCGAACATTCATTGCGAATGGATCTTGAAGACTTCCTGAGCAGGCTGCCATTGCCAACGATCCTCTTGCGATGGAATTTAAAGCTGATTTATCAAAACAGGGCCGCTCGTGATTTTTGCACGGTTTGGGAAAAAGGACCCGAGGAGGCGCAACTGACGAATGCGACCTCACCGATTCCGTCCGAGATTTTGGATCGATGCCGTCTGCTCAAACAACAATGGGCGCACGCGCAACGCCCTATTGCGCCGCAAACAAGTTTCAGAGAAGAACGCGTGCATCATCCGCGATCGCCTCATTTGCGCGCAACCGTTCAATTGAAGCAGCTCGGTTCAGCCGGCGTGGCGCAGCCGCATTTTCTTATCCAGTGCGAGGATTTGCGTCGTCACGCTGCTCTATCCACGGGGTCGGCAGCGAGCGCCCGTTTGCCGCATCTCGTTCGACTCACCAGGCGCGAACAGGAAGTTGCGCGACTTGTCTGCGATGGACGAAGTAATCAGGAGATCGCTGATGACGCCTGCTTGAGTTTGCCGATGGTGAAAAAGCACCTCCACGCAGTCTTCCGCAAACTCGAAGTGCCCAGCCGCAGCCGGCTGATTACGCTGATGCGCTGAAGCGCACAGCAATTTGCAATCGGCAGTCGAAAATGTCGTTTTTTAGCTAGACAGAACCCTCGCGTTCTTATAAATGTTCAAATGAACATGAACAAGCTACGACGGCTACTGCGGCGTGCGGGGGCTCGCCGTGTCCGCCCGCAGCAACTCGAATTTGATCTATGGCCGAAACATCAGAAGTACTCCGGCAGATTTTTGAGAGAATACGTGGTGAGGCGGAGCAAGCGCTGAGACTTCTCGGCTGTTTCCAAGAAAAGCGATCACTCGCGTGGAAATGCCAGCGTTGTGGCCACATTAAACACTTCACGCGGCCAGTTTTGGCCGATATCGCCGTGCCATGTCCGAAATGCCGCTGCGAAATATTTGAGGCAAGTGGGGCTAACCGCAACACGGCGGCCGCTTCTCGCTTGAAACCTTTATTCGTGAGAAAGAAAGCAGCGTCCTTGGCGCGAACACTCAGCGGGCTGCCATAGCTCGCGCTTTCACGAAAGCGCGCACGGAGCGTTCGATCTGTTTTGGCGTTGTCGCCCAATCGCAAACACTGATTCGGATGACCGC
>DATLPS010000082.1:0-10376 GCA_035535575.1 Candidatus Limnocylindria bacterium | reverse complement strand
GGTGGCCAACGCTTTGGCGAAATGGAAGTGTGGGCTCTTGAGGCGTACGGCGCCGCTTACACCTTGCAAGAGTTGCTGACCGTTAAGTCGGATGACGTGCAAGGAAGGACGCGCATCTATGAGTCGATCGTTAAAGGCGACAATTCACTGGAAGCTGGCACGCCTGAATCGTTCAACGTCTTGATCAAAGAAATGCAGAGCCTCGGTCTTGATGTAAAGGTCGGGGGGCAAGCGCCCACGTTTCTCGAGAGCGTCGCATAAATTTTACAATCAAAAGTATTTGGAAAAATCATGAATGAACATTCCTGGCGTGAGTTAGTGGGCGAAGAGCGCCCCGTGGGTTTTGATCAAGTCGCAATCGGTGTTGCCTCGAGCGACACGATGCGTTCGTGGAGTAAAGGGGAAGTTAAAAATCCCGAGACGATCAACTACCGGACATTCAAACCAGAAAAAGGCGGCCTTTTCTGCGAACGCATTTTCGGTCCCACACGGGATTGGGAATGCTCCTGCGGGAAATACAAGCGCATCAAACACAAGGGAGTAATCTGCGATCGATGCGGCGTGGAAGTTACCCTTGCGCGTGTCCGTCGTGAACGGATGGGCCACATCGAATTAGCGGTACCGGTTTCCCACATCTGGTTTTACAAGTGCATGCCGTCGCGCATCGGGCTCATGCTCGATATGAGCGCACGCCAGCTCGAGCGCGTCATCTATTACGAGGATTACATCGTCATCGATCCCGGAAAGACGCCGTTGCAGAAAACACAACTGCTCAATGAAGTCGAATACCGCGAAGCACAGGAGCAGTACGGCGAAGATTTCATTGCCGGGATGGGCGCTGAAGCTATCAGGAAACTTCTCGCCGAGATCGACCTGAACAAGCTGAATAAAGAGCTTGAGAAAGCGATGGGTGCCACCAAAAGCAAGCAGATTCGCAAGAAACTGGCGAAGCGTCTCAAGCTCGTTCAAGGATTCCAGAACTCACACGCGCGTCCTGAGTGGATGATTCTGGATGTATTGCCGGTGATTCCGCCGGATTTGCGTCCTTTGGTTCCGCTGGAAGGCGGGCGTTTTGCAACCTCGGACCTGAACGATCTTTATCGCCGCGTCATCAATCGTAATAACCGGCTCAAAAATCTACTCCTCCTCAAGACGCCGGACGTCATTATTCGAAACGAAAAGCGAATGCTTCAGGAAGCCGTGGACGCTTTGTTTGACAACGGCAGGCACGGTCGCGCCGTGACTGGCGCTGGCAATCGACCCCTTAAATCACTGAGCGACATGCTCAAGGGTAAGGGTGGCCGCTTCCGCCAAAACCTGCTCGGCAAACGCGTCGATTACTCGGGTCGGTCCGTGATTGTTATCGGCCCGGAGCTGAAGCTGCATCAATGCGGGTTGCCGAAGAAGATGGCGCTCGTGCTTTTCGAGCCGTTCATTATTCGCCGGCTGAAGGATCTCGGGTACGTACACACGGTGCGCAGCGCGAAAAAGATGATCGAGCGCCAGACGCCCGAGGTCTGGGACATTCTTGATGAAGTTACCAAGGGTCATCCGGTGTTGCTCAATCGCGCGCCGACCTTGCATCGATTGTCAATTCAGGCTTTTGAGCCGCAGTTGATCGAGGGCGAAGCGATTCGCATCCATCCACTGGTCTGCACTGCTTACAATGCGGACTTTGACGGAGACCAGATGGCGGTGCATGTGCCGCTCTCAGTCGAGGCCCAAATGGAAGCGCGCATGCTTATGCTCGCTCCGAATAACATTTTCTCTCCCTCGAGCGGCAAGCCGATTACCACGCCGTCTCAGGACATCACGCTCGGCTGTTATTACCTGACCCAAAATCCTCGGGGCCAAGGCAAGGATGGCCAGCGGTTGCCGCTCTTCGTGGACGCAGCTGAAGTAGAATTTGCGATGGCAGAGGGCAGCGTTCGCACGCACGACCGCATCCGGATTAAGAACCCCGATTTCGGCCGGCAAACGATCTATGGAAATGCTGAGGATAAAACTATTGAGACCACGGCGGGCCGTGTCGTTTTCAATGAGATTTGGCCCAAGCAACTTGGATTTTTCAACAAGGCCGCGGGCAAGAAACAACTGAGCGACATCATTTGGCGCTGTTACCAAATCGCGGGACCGGCAGAAACGGTCGCGACGTTGGACAAATTGAAAGAGCTCGGTTTTACCGAAGCGACGAAGGCCGGTATCTCAATTGGAATTTCGGATATGATCATTCCGAAAGAGAAGCAGACGGAGCTGGAAAATGCTTACAAGCAGAAACGGCAGGTTGAGCAGCAATATCGCAAGGGCATCATCACCGATGGCGAGCGCTACAACAAGATCATCGACATCTGGACACACGCCGGAGATGAGATTTCCAGTGTGATGTTCCGCACCCTTGAACACAACGAGGGTCGCAAAGAGTTGAATCCAGTCTATCTGATGGTCGATTCCGGCGCGCGCGGAAATCGCCAACAGGTGCGTCAGCTGGCCGGCATGCGCGGCTTGATGGCCAAACCTTCGGGCGAAATTATCGAGCGCCCGATCACGTCGAATTTCCGCGAAGGTCTCAGCGTGATCGACTATTTCATTTCCACTCACGGAGCACGCAAAGGCCTTGCCGACACGGCGCTCAAAACTGCCGACTCCGGCTATCTCACGCGCAAACTGGTGGACGCGGCGCAGGACGTGATCATCAATGAGCAAGACTGCGGCACGGTGAACGGCATCGTGGTGCGCTCGATTTACGAAGGCGACGAGGAAGTAGTCGATCTCGGTCAACGCATTATCGGACGTGTCAGTTGCGAGACAATCGCCGACCCGGTGGAGAAGAAGAAAAAAATCGTCAAAGCGAATCAGCTCATTGACGAAAAGATCGCCGCGGACCTTCAGCGGGTGGGCGTGGAAAGTTTGAAGATTCGCTCGGTTCTTACCTGCGAGTGCGGCCGCGGAGTATGCGCGATGTGTTATGGACGCAACCTGGCGACCGGCCAGTTCGTCAAGCTTGGGGAAGCTGCGGGAATTATAGCCGCCCAATCCATTGGCGAGCCCGGAACGCAATTGACGATGCGCACATTCCACATTGGCGGCACGGCGAGCCAAACGTTCAAGCAGCCGATCATCAAGGCGAAGAACGATGGCACTGTCCGCTTCAACGATCTGCGCACCGTGCAGGCGCTGGACGGTAGCTGGATCGTTCTAAATAAGAACGGCTCAATCAGCGTGCATAACGCAGACGGCCGCGAGCTTGAGCGTTACAACGTAGTGATCGGCTCAATGATTTCCAAAGGTGACGGAGCCACAGTTAAGAAGGGCGAGACTTTCGTCCAATGGGATCCTTACAACGTGCCGATTCTCACGGACAAAGGCGGAAAGATCGAATTCCGAGACATGATCGCGGGTGTCACCATCAAACGCGACGTCGATGAAGCGACCGGCCTAATGGGTACGGTGATCATTGAACACAAAGAGGATCTGCATCCGCAAGTTGTCATCGTCGATGACAAGAAGGAAGTGCTTGCGAGTTATTCGATCCCGGCTGGCGCTCACGTTATCGTGGAGGAGGGGCAGAAGGTGCGCGCTGGCGCATTGCTGGCAAAAACGCCGCGAAAAGTCGCAAAGACAAAAGACATCACTGGAGGTCTGCCGCGGGTGGCCGAATTATTCGAAGCTCGTCGGCCGAAGGACGCGGCTGAGATTGCAAAGATCGATGGAATCGTTGAAATGGGCGGAACTGCCCGCGGAAAACGACGACTGATCTTAAAGGATCCCGAGACTGGAACTGAGGAAGAGCATTTGATCCCGCTCACCAAGCACATCATCGTCTTCAAAGGTGATTTCGTGAAAAAGGGCCAGCAACTCACCGAAGGTCCGATCGTGCCGCACGAGATTCTGGAAGTCTGCGGTCCGCAGGAATTGCAGGAGCATTTGGTCAATGAAGTGCAGGAGGTCTATCGCTTGCAGGGTGTGGAAATCAACGACAAGCATATCGAGATCATCGTGCGGCAGATGTTGCGCAAGGTGAAAATCACCGATCCGGGCGATACGTCGTTGCTCTGGGGTGATCAGGTGGACAAGCTCGACTTCGAAGAGGAAAACAAAAAGGTGGTCGAAAAAGGTGGCAAACCGGCGGAAGCAGTTCCCGTACTTCTCGGCATCACGAAAGCTTCGCTTGAAACGGACAGCTTCATTTCTGCTGCCTCGTTCCAGGATACGACGCGCGTTCTCACTGAAGCAGCCACGCTCGGCAAAGTCGACAAGCTGCGCGGCTTCAAGGAAAACGTCATCATGGGTCACTTGATCCCAGCCGGGACAGGCTTCCCCGAGCATCGCCAGATCAAGCTGATCGAAAAAGGCGAGCCGATTGGCGCGCCTGTGATGGAGGAAGCTGAACCGCAGCCGGCGATCGGGTAAAAACCCAAGCTCACCAACACACTCTAGGGCATCTGTGTCAGACGCCGAGTTGGGATTGGCGTTTTACGTAAACGCTCTACAATTCGCCTGATGTCGATCGTCACCAAAACGGGCGACAAGGGTCAAACATCGCTGATGTACGGACGGCGTCTTTCTAAAGGCGATCCGCGCGTTGACGCTTACGGCTGTGTGGATGAGCTGACTGCCACGCTCGGTCTCGCCCGCTCCGTTTCAACGGATAAATTCATTTCCGACGAAATCCTCGCTGCGCAAAAGGATTTGATCGTTGTCATGGGCGAGCTGGCAACTGCGCCAGTCGACCGTGAACGCTACGTCAAAGATGGCTTTCACGTTACCACAGCGAGGATGATCGATCGGATCACGTCGGTCATTTTCGAACTTGAGAAAGACAAATCGCTTTATCCCAAAGACTGGGTGATCCCCGGCGGCGCGCCCGTTTCTGCGGCTCTTGATTTTGCACGAGCAACATGCCGGCGCGCAGAGCGGCACATCGCCACGTTTAGCGTCGGAGAGAAAGATTTTAACCCTGAGATTTTGCGTTACTTGAATCGGCTTTCCGATCTCTGCTGGATTCTGGCGAGGTACGCGGAGAAGCAATCGCGAACCTCCAGTTAGCGCCGCAGTACCACTCACGTGCTTCGCGATTGCGCTTTAATTCAGTCCCAAAAATTAATAAGCACCTGCAGCAGGTTCTCTTGCACGATGTTATGCATTGCCTGAAATCCGTTATCATCCATCTGCACCGAGGTGCGAACGCGGCGAAAACAGAGGCGAATTTCAGGTTGCGCGTCGTGGCATGCTGTAGCATCTTCAGCCTCCCGCTCTGGAAGTTCCCCCTTCGCGAATTTCTCTTATGGCAGATACAACAGAATTAGTGCCTGAATTGTTGGAGGCTGGCGTCCATTTTGGACACCAGACGAAGCGCTGGAATCCAAAGATGAAGCCTTTCATCTTCGAACAGCGCAATCAGATTTACATTATCAATTTGGACGAGACTGTCCTTCAACTTCGCCGGGCGACGGAATTCCTCCAGGAGATCGCACGCCGGGGCGGCAAAATCTTGTTCGTCGGCTGCAAGAAGCAGGCGCAGGAAGCGATAAAGGAGGCAGCACTAGCGTGCGGGCAATTTTACGTAAACCAGCGTTGGCTCGGCGGCACGTTGACTAATCTCGCTACGATTCGCAAGAGCATTGGGCGCTTGAAATACATCGAAGAGATCGAGCAGTCGCCCGAGTATAAGAAAATGGGAAAACAGGAATTGTCTGCGCTTAATCGCGAGGCGGCTAAGCTCAGGCGCAATCTTGAGGGAATACTTGAGATGTCGCAGTTACCTGATGCCCTGGTGGTGATCGATACGATTCGCGAACAAAATGCGGTCAATGAGGCGCGGCGCCTTGGAATTCCGGTGGTCGCTATTGTGGACACCAACGCGGACCCCGAGATCATTGATTACCCGATTGCCGGCAATGACGATGCGATTCGCGCTATCCGCGTGATTTTGCAAAAGCTCGTGGATGCGATTGTTTCGGCAAGCAACGAAGCGCGCATTCGCGAGCAGGTCGAAATGGCAGGCGTGTCCGCCTGAGCTTTGCGTTGCATCAGCGCAACGCTTTAAAATTAACAATCTAACACCTGATGAACACAACGACTGAAATCGAGCCACAGCTTGTGAAGCAACTCCGCGAAAAAACCAACGCCGGCTTCATGGATTGCAAGCGCGCTCTTGTCGAGAGCGGCGGTGATTTATCCAAGGCCGAGGCGATTTTGCGCACCAAAGGCATCACTAGCGCGGGAAAAAAATCCTCGCGCGTAACCAAGGAGGGGATAGTGGCCTCCTATATTCACCTGCAAGGCAAGGTCGGTGTACTTGTAGAGGTGAATTGCGAAACTGATTTCGTGGCGCGAAACGAGAATTTCCGCGAGTTCGTTAAAGACATCACGCTGCATATCGCTGCAGCGCATCCGCTGTACGTGAGCCGTGCAGATGTTCCCGGTAATCTGATCGAAGCCGAGCGCGAGATTTACAAAGCGCAGGTAAAAGGGAAACCGGACAACGTTGCGGAGAAGATCGTTGAAGGAAAGCTCGAGAAATTCTACAGCACCGTTTGCCTGCTTGAACAAGCGTTCATCAAAAACCCCGACGTGACGATCAAGGATTTGCTCAGTGCAAAGATTGCCGAGTTGGGCGAGAACATCTTGATTCGCCGCTTCGTCCGCTATCTCGTTGGTGAGCCGCTGCTCAGCGAAACTTAGATAAAACGCGTTGGCCTCAACGCGTTTTGCAACGGGCAACATCAAAATAGGCGGTCGCCGTTGCCGCTATAACTTCGCGTGCAGACAGGCAATCCCTGGTTAATTTTGGCGGAATGGGACTCGCCGAATACAAACGGAAACGCGACTTCAAGAAGACAGCTGAGCCGGCAGGGAAACCGCTACCCAAAAAAGTCAAAGGCGCGTCGCGTTTCGTTATTCAAAAGCACGCTGCGCGCCGTTTGCACTACGATTTCCGCTTGGAAATGGAAGGCGTACTGAAATCGTGGGCGCTGCCAAAAGGACTTCCATGGAAGCGAGGCGAAAAACATCTCGCCGTCGAAGTCGAAGATCATCCAATCGAATACGAGGGCTTCGAAGGGATTATCCCGGAAGGACAATATGGCGGCGGCACAGTGATGGTGTGGGACTGCGGCAACTATTATGTTTACGGCGAACAGCCGGTGAAATCGCTGCGTGAAGGCAAGCTCCATCTGGTTCTTGATGGGAAAAAAGCGAAAGGCGAGTGGACACTGGTGCGAATTCGCGGCCGCGATGACGAAAAGAATCAATGGCTAATCCTCAAAACAGGCGCCGATGTAAAGCCAATTTCGCAAAAGCTCGACGACCAGTCAGCCAAGACGGGCCGCACGATGAAACAGATCGCCAACGCTCGCGATACCGAGTGGGAGTCCAACCGCCAAACGGATGAAAACCCAACATCGCAATTTAAAGCGCGGATCAGAAAAGCGATAAAAAAAAAGGAAAACGATCAAGCTGTAGGGCAGGCCCGTCGCCTGCCTAACGGAAAGCATGGCAGCCGGAGCGGCCGCCCTACAATCGCGACGCTACCAGATTTGCTTTCAGCAAAGGCGGGGTTCATCGAACCGATGAAAGCGAAGCTGGTCGACAAACCGCCGGCGACGGGCGATTGGATTTATGAGCTTAAATTTGACGGCATTCGCGTGATCGCAGTTAAGCGAAATAAAAAAGTCTCATTGCTGTCGCGAAACCAAAATGATTTGAGCACGCGTTTCCCGGAGATTGTCGAGGCGATACAGAATTTGGCTCCGCGCGAATGCGTGATCGACGGCGAAGTCGTTGCTGTCGACGACCAGGGCCGTTCGTCATTTCAACTCTTGCAAGCGAACGAGATGGAAGGACGAAAATCGCCTATTTATCTCTACGCATTCGATCTGCTTCAGCTTGATGGGAAAAGCTTAATTGGACTGCCGCTGGAAGCGCGAAAAAATGTCCTTGAAAAACTCTGCGCGAACGCGGGTGATCCGATTCGTTACTCGGGCGCGATCGGAACCGATGCCGACCGGCTGCTCGAGGAAGTTAAACGTCGCAGGCTGGAAGGCATTATTGGTAAACAACGCAACTCGGTTTATGAACCCGGCCGGCGAAGTGCCGCATGGATCAAGCTCAAATGCGTCAACGAGCAGGAATTCGTCATCGGTGGGTACACGCCCCCGCAGGGCGCGCGCAAACATTTCGGCGCAATGCTCGTTGGGTACTACGACAACAACAAGCTGGTGTTTGCCGGCAAAGTCGGCACCGGCTTCACTGCCAAATCCTTATCCATGTTGCACAAGAAATTTCAAAAAGAAGCGCGCGACGATTGTCCATTCGTCGATCTGCCATCGAAGCAAAACGGGCAATGGGTCCAAGGGATCACGCCTTCCATGATGAAAAGGATGCACTGGGTGAACCCGAAGTTTGTCGCTCAGATCAAATTCGCCGAGTGGACTCGTGATGGGAAATTGCGTGCACCCGTTTTCCTTGGTTTACGCGAAGATAAAAAGCCGACCGACGTTGTTCGGGAGGGTTGAAGGAGGAAGGCAAAAGCGTGCTGTGCCGTGCGCGCTTGTGATTTGATCCAAATGGGATTGAGCCGCGGAATCTTTTAACAAGGTCTTATCAAGGAAGAGTTAAGCTACATGCGTATTGCTCAAGTCGCGCCGCTTTATGAGAGCGTTCCGCCAAAATATTATGGCGGTACGGAACGAGTTGTATCATATCTGACCGAGGAATTGCTGCGTCAGGGCCACGACGTCACGTTATTTGCGAGCGAAGACTCGGCGACAAAGGCGCGGCTGGTCGCGTGCCGGCGCTCATCGCGTACGGACAAGCATTGCGTGGACCGGTTGGCGCACCACATGTTGATGCTGGAACACGTGGTGCAACGCGCCGCGGAGTTCGACATCGTCCATTTTCATACTGACTACCTGCACTTTCCGCTGAGCCGTCGTGAGCAGATCACGCATGTGACTACCTTGCACGGTCGGCTCGATATTCCTGATCTTGTTCCGCTTTACCAGGAATTTAAAGACATGCCGGTGATTTCGATCTCGAACGGCCAGAGAGAGCCGCTGCCGTGGGCGAACTGGCAGGCCACGGTTTACCATGGTTTGCCAGCAGACACGTACCAATTCCGCGATAAATCGGGGAGGTACCTTGCATTCCTCGGCCGGGTTTCGCCCGAGAAACGCGTGGATCGGGCGATTGAAATTGCGAAGCAGGTCCGGATCCCACTCAAGATCGCTGCCAAAGTGGACCGAGTGGACAAGGATTATTTTGAGACCGTGGTTGAGCCGTTGCTGCGCCATCCATTTGTGGAGTTTGTGGGGGAGATCGGCGAAGGAGAGAAAGAGGAATTCCTAGGGAATGCGTACGCTGTGCTCTTCCCGATCGACTGGCCAGAGCCATTCGGGCTCGTGATGATTGAAGCAATGGCATGCGGCGCGCCAGTGATTGCGTACCGCGGTGGGGCAGTACCCGAGGTGATGGAAGAAGATCATACAGGGTTCATCGTGGAAGGTTCGGAAGATGTGGTTGAAGCGGCCCGTCGAGTACCCGAATTGAGCCGCAAAAGGTGTCGCGAGGTCTTTGAGCAACGGTTTACCGCCGCGCGAATGGCGTACGATTACGTCAAGGTTTACGAACGGCTAATTAACAGCACGCAACACAGACCTTTGGAGGTGCGCGCGTAATGGCCAGGGAAGTCATTCGTGTCCGGAACGAATTCTATATTCGTTCGTCGTCTGCTCGAGTAGATGTTCGTACGCGGGTACTGAAACAGGGGGACACTTTCGCTGTGTTCGACCGGTTTGGTGACATCGAGACATTCGGGACCGGTGAACTCGGCCTTTATTATCAGGACACCCGCTTTTTGTCGCGGCTAACGCTGAAACTTGGAAAGGACCGCCCGCTGCTGCTTAGTTCCACGGTCAGAGAAGACAACGCGGTCATGGCCGTGGACGCCACGAACCCCGATGCCTGGCGCGATAGCGAGATAGTCATTCCGAGGGGAACTGTGCACGTATTCCGGTCCAAGATTCTGTGGGAAAAAACGTGTCACGAGCGGCTTCGAATCCATAACTACGGACGCGCAGTCATCGATGTTTCTTTTGCAATCGAATTCGATGCTGATTTTGCCGACATTTTCGAGCTGCGCGGGATGACCCGAGAACGTCGCGGCCGTCGCTTGGAAACGGAGGTTACCAAGGATGGGCTTGTTCTCGCTTACGAAGGGTTGGACAACCGTCTTCGTCGGACACGGATCGTTTTCGATCCGGCGCCTACTCGGCTAAACGAGTCCGTCGCCACTTTTCAAATCCGACTGGAATCCGGTAAAGATGCCAGTTACCGGTGCGCGATCGCATGCGAAGTGGATGGCGATTCGCGAAACG
>DATLPS010000081.1:0-16635 GCA_035535575.1 Candidatus Limnocylindria bacterium | reverse complement strand
GCAAGTGGTGGCACCAGCCAGCCCTGGCTACACATCACAACCGCGGCGATCTGAGTTGCGACGATTGCAGAGAAAAGCTTGGAGCTTGGATACGGTGGTCTCCATAAGGCTCCACGGGTGCGAGTGACGAATAACATGAGGTGACCACCCGCAACGAGCTGCAGGAACATCATCGTCTGCAGTTGTGGATGGTCCAGGTGGTGAAGAGTGTCGCCAAGGTATAGCAGACCAAAGCTTTGAATAACTCCAAGTAATCCCAGCACGGATGAGATCACTAAGACACGATCCAATTCCCATTTTACCGGTTGAGGTGGCACACTGGCATTGTCAAACGCGATAGTCATGATAGGCACATCGTCCAGAAGAGCCAGCGCGATAAGCATGATGGCCGTGAGAGGAAAGAAATGGTAGTAGATCGATGCCAGCACGACGAATACCATGATTGCAATCGTCATGGCGATTCGATATAACACGTAACTCATCATCCGCTCGAAGATACGCCTCGCTTCGGCGATTCCCTCGATGATAACTGACAGACCGGGGGCAGTCAGAATTAGAGCTGCTGCCGCTCGAGCTGCTTCGGTTGCTCCGGAAACGGCAATCCCTACATCCGCTTGCTTGAGCGCTGGAGCGTCATTGACTCCATCGCCAGTCATTCCCACGATGTGGCCGTTCTCCTGCAGTATTTTTACAATGGCGTATTTGTGCTCCGGGAAAACCTGGGCGAAACCATCGGCCGCGTCGATTTTTTCCGCCGCATCCAATGGGATCTGGCCTTTTGTAAGATCGCCGGGAAACAGTTCCGTCGCCGGCTGGATATTTCCGCCCATATCGAGCTGCAATGCGATCTGCCGGGCAATCGCGACATTATCGCCGGTAACCATCTTCACCTTCACGCCGTACGCACGGGCCTTTGCTATGGTGCTCTTGGAATCTGGTCGGGGCGGATCCAGCAACGGAAGAATTCCCTCGAAGATCCATGGGCCATCGTTTTGGGCAACAGCAACACCAATAGTTCGATAGCCGCGACTGGCCAAATTGTTCACCGTCTGGTTGGCTTTCTCGAGATCGGCGCCGGACAGCTTGACGAGCGCGAGAATTACTTGCGGCGCGCCTTTGGTAACGCGAAAAACTTTGTCAGACGCATCTTTGATCGTTGCCTCGGTTCGTTTGTTCACTGGATCAAATGGAACGTACTTTTCCTGCTGATAGCTCTTGAGAATGGAGGGGTCCTTCAGGCCAGCCAGTACTGCAAGATCAATGGGATCGTTATCCGCCGCGCGCGAAGCCAATGACGCCATCAGAATCAACGTTGCCGCGTCGACTCCGGCCCAGGGCTCCGCTTCGCCGAGGGTCAGCTTGTTCTCGGTCAATGTGCCGGTCTTATCGGAACAAAGCACATCGACGCCCGCCAGTTCTTCGATCGACTCCAACCGGGAAACGATTGCCTTGCTTCTGGCAAGCATCCGTGCGCCCAGGGCCATGGTCACCGAGAGCACGGCAGGCATTGCCACGGGGACTGAGGCCACCAAAAGAATGAGAACGATTTCGGCCAGCCTTAACAATGCAATGCGATCGTAGTGGCCCCGCATATCGAAAAGACGGCTGGCCACCAGAATCGCAACCAAGACCAGCGCCAGGATGATGAGGAAGTTGCCGATCTTCATTACAGCTCGTTGGAAGTGGGAAACGCTTCCGGCGGCGGCAACTAATTTTGCCGTGCGACCAAAAAATGTATTCGCCCCAGTCGCGGTAACTGCCGCGACCATTTCTCCCTGTTTGACGACGGAGCCGGAGTACGCGTCCTCGCCTGACTTCTTGGTAACTGGTAGCGATTCACCCGTAAGCGCAGATTGGTCGATACTGATGTAGTCGCCTCGAATAAGCTTACAGTCGGCAGGGACAACGTCCCCGAGGTACAGGCGAATGATATCTCCAGGGACGAGCGTCCGCGCATCAACTTCCTGCCATGCTCCACCGCGAAGCGCGCGTGCTTTTAACGCAAGCGAGCTCTTCAACGCATCGAGCGCGTTGGAAGCTTCATGCTCCTCCCAAAAGCCCAACAAGGCGTTGAACAAGAGGAGTGAGACAATAATCGTGAGATCGCCCCAATCTCTGACGATCAGCGCCATCAGGGCCGCAGCTTCGATCATCCATGGGATAGGCCCCCAGAAATAAGCCAGCAAAGCAGAAAGCGCACTTTTCTTTTCTTCGGCCAGCGCGTTCGGCCCGTACTTTTTCAGGCGTTCCTGTAGTTGGGCGGGACTCAAACCCGTTTTCGGATCGGTCCCAAGCTTCGCCAGAATTTCGGTAGTGTTGGAACTAGCAGATCCGGCGAAGTCAGATGCTGGCATGAACAACTCCTCGGCTCATTGGTAGGAGGACGTGATAACTTGTCGCGTCCCTAGAAACTAGGAAAAAATGACGACAGCAGAGATGGCGAACGAGAGCTTTGCGGCAACGAAACTGAACCGCTACAGCGCTTTGTAATCAACAGTGATGGTGCGGTAAACGAGGTTGTCGTGCTGCGCTGAAAAATAGAAGAGCTCAAGCATCGTCGCGCCGACCATCCACTGATAACCGACCAGCGTTTGAATGACGTCCGTATCGTTATCGCGAGAACGCGAAACCAGTTTTCCCGTTCCGTATTTCTCGTCGAAGTATTTGCGAATTTCTCCCATCCGCTGGTTGTAACGTTCGATCGACCAGTCGCCGTATTCGTATTGTAGCTCCACGGCGACAAGCGCTCTCTGCTTGAAAGTAAACACGGTGCGCTTCAATCCAGGATGAACGAGCCCCTCCACAGTCCAGACTTCCCGGTTTTCTTTTTTTTCCCGCGAGCTGATTTTGGCTTTCGCGCCGTGCAGAACGTCCTCTACCCGGCGCATCGAATCGTTCCAGCGAAAGCCGAACGGTGGCACCAGTTCATCAACCGAAAATGCGCACCGGGCAGAAAGAAAAAAAGCGATCAGGCCGAATAGAATAATTCGGCGCACCGCCAGCCGACTGCAATTGCCGACGCAGTTGGCCTGCGAGCTCCTCATTTCCGCGGACGTGGGCTGCATTTTTGATTCGCTGAGCGATCCGTGTAGGGCTCTGCGGGCGGAAAAATTGCGCGCGCATAGCATTCCGGTCAACTCAGGAGTGCCGCACAGGATGCGATCAACCACACTACTTCGCTGCGACGATTACTGCTTGATAGCAGCTACACGTCGCGGCGAAATCGGCGCGAACGGTCATCTTTCTGCTTTCCCTCGAACACGCGCGTTCCATTTTTTAGTCAAGAAAATTTTTGTGCCGCAATGAAAAATAAAATTCATTTTTTTCTTGTCGATTTCAAAACTGATTTCTAGTCTCAAGCCCGCTGGCGAGGACGGGAACAAAGCGCATGTGAATAAGTTGTGAACATTTCTGAGAAACTATTACCAGCGAAAATGATCGACACCAACCCCCCCCCACAAAAACAAGTCAGCGCGTGTGCGCCGCAGCTTGCACCGAGGGTAACATTGAAGCGCGCGTATGTGCGTTTTCCCTCGTCTTTACACATTTTTGACATTTTTTTTCAGCATTCCCACGGCGGATCAGGCGAGGAAGTAGCTCCATCTTACATGGGTTTTCCGAAGCAATTTCCCACGGGGCCAATCCGTGTGGCAATTGTGTAACACTGTTAACAAGTTTGCTATGGACAAGAAATGTGCGCAGCTGTGGCAGCGATTATCGGCTGCGCTCAAGCCACAGATTAGCGCCGACAGTTTCAAACGCTGGTTTTCTGGTGTCGAGTTGATCGAGGCCAAAGACAATTCGCTAACTTTCGGTGTTCCAAACAACATTTATCAGTTTTGGATCGAGAGTAACTACATGCCGGCGTTACAGACTGCGATCGTCACCACGTTTGGCAGCCCGCGCTCGGTAAAGTTTTGCTCCCCATCAGGACCTGGCACGCAAACATCTCCGGGGGACCCGATGCCGCTGGAAGAAGTTTTGCAGGCCGCACCGATCAACCCAAAACCAGGCGCAACAGTGCCCGGGCTCAATCCGCGCAACACATTCGAATCTTTCGTGGTCGGCCCGAACAACGAAATTGCGCATGCAGCAAGTCTTGCAGTCGCGCAGACGCCGGCACGCACATACAACCCGTTGTTCGTTTACGGCGGAGTGGGTCTTGGCAAGACCCATTTAATGCAGGCCATCGGGCAATACGTGTGGGCAAAGAAGAAAAACATGAAGGTGATCTATGTGTCGAGCGAACTCTTCATTAATGAGTTCATTGATGCGATCCAGCACAGTAATTTGGTGAAATTTCGGAAGCGTTATCGCCAGGCCGATCTTCTTTTGATTGATGACATCCAATTTCTGGGCGGCAAGGAGCGGTCCCAGGAGGAATTCTTTCATACATTCAATACGCTTTTTGATGGGCACAAACAGATCGTCCTGTCCAGCGACCGGCCGGCCTCGGAAATCGCAAACCTGGAACACCGCCTGGTTTCGCGATTTGAATGGGGACTTACCGCTGAGCTTCAGCCACCAGATATCGAGACGCGCCTGGCGATCCTGCGGAAAAAAGCGCACACGATGCAGATCAAATTGCGGGATGATATTTTTCAGTTCCTCGCCAGCCGCATTCGCACAAATGTGCGCCGCCTGGAAGGCGCTCTCATGCGGGTAGCCTCCTTTGCGTCACTCAGTGGCAAGGAGCTCACGCAGGAAGTTATCGAGCATTTACTGAAGGACATTTTGCAGGAAGAAGGACGCCATTCCATCACGATTGAACAAATTCAGCGGCGTGTGGCTGAACATTTCGATGTGCGCGTGGCCGACATGACGAGCAAGCGGCGCCCGGCCAGCATCGCCTTTCCGCGACAAGTGGCGATGTATCTGGCGCGGGAGCTCACCAAGGCGTCTTTGAATGAAATTGGCGAGGCCTTTGGCGGGCGAGACCACGGCACCGTCTTGCACGCGTGCAAACTGGTAAAGAAACGGATGGTGGAGCAGGACAACATTCGGCAAACAATATCGTTCATCGACAGTTCCCTCCAGCGTTGAGCTCCAAGCCGGCGCGCATTTCCAGCTTGCGATTCCGGTCCCGGGAAACTACACACCTGCCGCACGTGAGAGAGATTGCGGCTTGCCGAATAAAATCGAAGGCCTTACATCTTAAACGCTTCCGTTCATCATGAAATTTAGTGTTACGAAAGAAAAACTGCTCGAGGGTCTGCAACAGGTGCAAAACGTCGTCAGCACCCGCACGACACTCCCAATCCTTTCCAATGTTTTGCTGCAGGCCGGCGAAGACGAAATCCATCTCACAACGACCGATCTTGATGTCGGCGTGCGCGGCAGTTGCGAAGCGCACGTGGACAAAACAGGAGCGACTACTCTCCCGGCGCGGCGCCTTTTCAATATCGTTCGCGAACTGCCTTCAAGTGAAATTCAGGTCGACGTAGATGGAAAAAATGCGGCTTCGATCCGTAGCGGCCAAAGCTTCTTCAAGATTCTCGGGCTGCCTGAAGACGAATTTCCGCCGTTGCCGAAATTCGAGGAGGCGAAAGTTCTCACGATTCGCCAGAAAGATTTGCGCGATGGCCTGCGCAAGACTTCGTACGCCATATCGACCGACGAGACCCGCTATGTGCTCAACGGCGTTCTGTTCAGTTTCAAGGATAACAAACTTACGCTGGTTGCAACAGATGGGCGCAGGCTGGCCATGGGGGAAATCGAGCTGGAATTCCCGCGCAGTCACGAAGCGGACCTGATTGTTCCGACCAAAGCGGTCACAGAATTGCAACGCCTGCTCACGGACGAGGGTGAAGTCAAGCTGAGCATGGGCAGCGGCCAAATAGCGTTCGATCTCAACAAAACGCTGCTCGTCTCGAAATTGATCGAAGGCAATTATCCAAACTATCGGCAGGTCATTCCGGGTGAAGCAAAGGAGCGAATAAAGCTCGAGCGCGAAATGTTTCTGAACTCGCTACGACGCGTGTCGCTGCTGGCCAGCGACAAATCGCACTCGATCAAACTGAATTTCAGCAAAAATAACATCGCCATCACTGCAAATACGCCAGAGGTGGGCGAAGCGAAGGAATCGCTGGCCGTCGCCTATAAAGGGCGCGAGTTTTCCATCGCGTTTAATCCGGAGTTTCTCATGGCGCCACTGCGAGCGCTGGCCGAGGACGAAGTGTTCCTCGATCTGATCGACGAGATGAGTCCGGGGGTTCTGAAAATTCAGACGCCATTCTTGTACGTCCTGATGCCGATGCGCATCAGCTCCTAAGATACGTTACGAGACCCGCCGCCGCGGCATCGCCGATTGAACCATCATTAATTCGGTGACGTTCTCCGGCGTGAGCAAACCGACCAGCCGTTTCATGCTATCGAGTACCGGCACAGCCGGACAGTTGCATTCCTGCATGATTCGGAATGCGTCTTCGAATCGCGTTCCCGTAGTGACGGTCGGGATGTCGCGTCGCATGACGTCGCCGACGGTTAGCGTCGGATCGTTCTTTCTTAAGGCCGCGATGAGATCGTGACGGGTGAGCACCCCGGTCACGTTGCCCGTCTCATTCACCACTGGAAAATCGTGCTGCGAAGTTGCCAGCAGTGCGTCCACTGCTTCTTGCAGCGTGGCATCTTCAGAGAGAGTGCGGAACTCCCGCACCATGGCACTGGAGACCGGGAACCGGCGCGATACATCTTTCATCTGTGCCAGAGCCGCTTCTTGCGACGCGCCGATATAAACGAAAAGCGCGATGAAGATCAGGAATGGGTTCCAAAGCAGCCCGAGGAAGCCAAAGACGAACGCGAATCCCTGGCCAACAGTGGCGGCGACCTGCGTGGCGTGCGCGTAGCTCATCCGCGTGGCCAGCAACGCGCGCAAAACGCGACCGCCATCCATCGGAAATGCCGGCAACAAATTAAAAAGAACCAGTATGATGTTTATTGTCAGCAACTGTGCGATAAGACCGCCGCCGCCTTCGACAGTCGAAGGATTAAACAGGGCTTGTGATCCGCCAGCTACAAACAAACCGAGAGCGATGACGACGTTCACCAATGGCCCGGCCACTGCGATGATTAATTCCTGCACTGGTTCCTCTGGCATTCGTTCAAGTCGCGCCACCCCGCCAATGGGCAGCAACGTAATGTCTGGCGTATTAATCCCAAACGCCTTGGCAGCGAACGCGTGCCCGAATTCGTGCAGCACTACGCAAAGAAAAAGGAGCAGAACAAATATGACGCGACTCGCCGCCGCGGCGGAACCGCCCTGGGCATAATAGCCGAACGCCAGCCAGGCGATTAACAGCAAAAACGTAATGTGAATCCGCAATTGAATGCCGGCGACACGGAAGATTGGGAGAGACCAGCCCATTTAAGTCAATTTGCTTTGCTATTGCATCGCGCGCCAGCGCTGAATAGGCGGCATGGACAGCGGGGGTATAGATGTGCTCAGTGATCCGTGATCGGTTAATGGACCTGCTGATCACTGATCACCGTTCACTGACTACTGGCTAATCGGGCAATGGAAAGTTTCGACGTTGCAATCGTGGGCGGCGGCCCGGCCGGATCGAGCTGTGCGGCATTTTGTGCGCTGGCCGGGCTGCGCACGCTCGTTCTTGAGCGGGAAAAATTCCCGCGCGAAAAAGTGTGCGGCGACTGTTTGAATCCGTCGTGCTGGCCCGTGCTGGAACGCCTCGGCCTTCAACAGCCGGTCCGAAATTTGCCGCATTCCAAACTCGATTCAGTCGAGTTCATCGCAATCGACGGCCATAAAGTCGTTGTCGATCTTCCGACCGGCGACGATTGCGAATTGTCCGTGAAACGCAGCCTTTTCGACGATCTGCTGCTGAAGCGCGCCCGCGAACTCGACGCGCACGTCCGAGAGGGCACAACGGTCACAGCATTGGCTAACAGCGAGGATTGGAAAATTGAAACTGCTATCGGCGAAAGGTTTTCTGCGAGGACCTTGATCGGCGCAGATGGGCGCAATTCGACTGTTGCGCGATTGTGCAATTTGCTGCCGCGCCCCGCGCGCGAGCGTGTCGCGCTGCAAGCGCATATCCCGCTGCCGCGAGATTTTGGCAGGCGTGTTGTTTTGCAATTCCTTCCGGAAGGTTACTCCGGTCAGGCGCCGGTGAATGAAACCGAGTTGAATCTTTGCCTTGTCGGTACGCCACCTACCATTTCCAAATTGCGCCAATGGGCAGAACGTCACTTCGATATTAGCGCTCATCAACCCTGGCGCACGATCACGCCGCTCACGCGTTTGCCCGTTCCGTGCGCGCACGAAAATCTTTTATTCATCGGGGACTCCGCCCGCGTGGTAGAGCCGTTTACCGGCGAAGGCATTTACTACGCCCTGCGCTCGGGAGAACTGGCAGCAGACGCGATAACGAAAATCAATCGGCGCAAAGATCGGCTATCAGCTTTGCGCGAATTCTCTCGCGCTTGCACCGAAATGTACCGCGGCAGACTCTGGATCAACCGGCTTGCGCGCGCCGCGGTTTTGTCGCCTCGCCTAGCCTCATTTCTTATTCAAGCTGCGCAAGTTCAACCGCTATTCCGCTCACTTACCCGGAGAATTGTAATGCCGAACTCATAGCCATTGTCGCGCGGCTTTTACCGTGTTCGTCATCAGCATTGCGATTGTCATAGGCCCGACGCCGCCAGGAACCGGTGTGATCGCGCTGGCTTTCTTTGATACTTCCTCAAATGCGACGTCGCCGACCAGACGGTAACCACGCTCGTTTGCTGCGTCTTCCACGCGGTTAATGCCCACATCCACAACGACGGCGCCTTCGCGCACGTGATCGGCTTTCACAAATTCCGCTCGCCCAATCGCGGCAACAACAATATCGGCTGAGCGGGTAATCTCGGCGAGATTGCGGCTGCGCGAGTGCACAACCGTCACGGTGGCGTTCGCATTCTTTTTTTTCTGCATAAGAAGCAGAGCCAGCGGTTTACCCACGATCATGCTGCGGCCAAGAACTACAACATGCATGCCGTTGATTTCGACGTTCGTTTCGATGAGCAAACGCTGCACACCGAGCGGAGTGCACGGCACAAAGCCGCTCGGATCGTCGAGCACGAGCTTTGCGATGTTTTCCCGATGGAATCCGTCTACGTCCTTGCGCGGATCGAGCGCGCCGATGATCGCTGCTTCGTCGATGTGCTCGGGTGGCGGCGATTGCACCAGGATGCCATGAATGGTGGGATCGCGGTTGAGTTCTGCGACGCGCGCAAGCAGCTCCGTCTGCGTGGTCGATGCCGGCAGCTCCAGCTTCACCGAATGCAGGCCGAGCCCGCGGCACATTTTATCCTTCGAGCGCACATACGCGCGTGAAGCCGGATTATCTCCAACGAGAATGACGGCAAGCCCTGGCGTTACGCCTTTTGCTTTTAGCTCCGCAATCTCACGCCGAAGATCGACATACACTTTCTCCGCGATTGCACGTCCATCGATCAATTTTGCCATAGTAACGCAGGCAATCCTGCCTGCGAGTACCCGCTGCGCAAGCCTGGCTTGCTGTAGCCGCGTCCCTGCGGGACGCGCAACGCGCGCCTTCACACCTCAGCATCGCGCTTCCCACAGGGAAGCGGCTACAGAGAATGCCTCAGCGCATTTCAACCAGCGCCATCATGGCGTTTTCCAAATCGAGACGTTCAGATTCAAATTGCTCCGGCGTCGAAGTCCGTCTGACATGGTGGGGCGGATTGATCAGCACTCGTACCTTGGAAAAAGGTCGTGGCACAATGAACCGGTCCCAACTTCCCAGCCGCCAGCACCGCGAATATTCCAGATTCATCGGCAACACCGCCGCACCGGATTTTTGTGCGAGAAAAATAATGCCCGGACCGAGTTCGTAAGCTGGACCGCGTGGACCGTCAGGAGTGATTACCACATCGCGACCGGACGCGAGCACCTGTGTGAGCTGAAGAATTGCGCTCGCTCCCAGCCGCGAGCTGGACCCGCGAATCACATCGTAGCCAAAACGTTGAACGACGTCGGCAATCAAATCGCCATCGCGGCTGGCACTAATCAGGGCGGCGCCATGACGTTGCGGAAAGAAACGACGCAAGACGAACGGGAAAATCAGTAATCGATTGTGCCAGAGCGCACCGATGTAATTTTCCGTGACCGGTCTGCCGACGATAGCTGTCCGGTCGTCGATCTCATAACGAAGCGTACGCGCCCAGAGCTGCAGCAATCGAAATCCAAACGCGATCAACCATCGCGCAAGCCAACCTTCGATCTTCAACTTTTCCTTCGCGAGCTTTTGGTCGAAGCGCTTTCGCGTCCCCAACGGTATGCGCGCGGACTAGGCAGCCCAATTTGGTCAAGAATACGCCAGACGACTGTGTCCACGACTTCGGTTAACGACCCAGGACGACTGTAGAACGACGGAATAGCCGGAAGGACAATCGCTCCGGCTTCGAGCAGCGTGACCACATTGCGCGCGTGAATCAAATTCCAGGGTGTCTCACGAGGCACGAGAATCAATTTTCGCCGTTCCTTCAAGAAAACATCGGCGGAGCGCAACAGCGCGCTGTCGCTGGAACCAGAAGCGATTCGCCCCAGAGTGGCCATCGAGCAGGGCACAATCACCATCGCATCAAAACGCGCGGAGCCACTGACAAATGGCACGTTCATGTCATCTTCAGAATGCTGTAAAACATTCGCGGGAATCTTGAAATCATCGAGCTCCTGCTTCGCAACCTGCCTTGCGGGCGTGCTCATGACGAGGTGGACCTCATGCGCGGCGCAATCAATCTGCGCAAGCAACCTTTGCAGATAGATAGTTCCGCTGGCGCCGGTGGCGGCAATCACCAGTTTCATTTCGACTAACAAATCACAACTCTTCCGTATGCTCTAGCTAAACGCGTCGATTAGAAAGGAAGCAGCTTGTGCGAAGGAGAGGGCAATCTATGACGGCGTAGTTGACAATGTGCGCCATGCGCGGAGGTAAAAAGCGGAGAGGGACCATGATTACTCCCACTCGACTGTCTTACGGAGTGCTCGTTGCTACAATCGCTTTGGCGGGCGTTCTGCATCTAGGAGTACCGCTACTGGTTCTTTTGTTCTCTTATTTTGCATTACGGCAGCTTTATTTCCTTTCGAAAAGAAAGTGGCTGGCTTTGATCCTGTTTGGCGTCGTCGTGGCCGGAATTACGGCGGCAGCGGTGTATTTTATGCGCGCTGCCATTCTTGCGCTGCCGGATGTGGCTGATACCTCGATTCCCTCCGCCAGCGCCTGGGCTCAAAAGCGCCAGATCGAATTACCCTTCACTGACTTTGAGAGTCTTAGACAAGCCGTGGTGGACACGCTTGGGCAGGAAGCGCACTACTTGCGAAACGTCGCTAATTTTGCCAAGAGCGCTGCGGCGGCGATCGTCTTCAGCATACTCGGCATCGTCGCAGCCGGGAGCCTTTTTTTCAAGACCGGCCTTGATCCACACCGGGGCACGCATCGCCTGAAGAACAATCTCTATTCGATTTGCTGCGATGAAGTATCAACGCGCTTCCGCGATTTCTACCGCAGCTTCGCTACCGTCATGGGGGCACAAATCACGATCTCCCTTATCAATACCGCATTGACAGGGATCTTCCTTATTGCAGTGCGTCTGCCGCATGCGCCGCTGCTCATCGCAGTCACTTTCCTTTGCGGCCTCGTGCCCATTGTCGGGAACTTGATAAGTAATACCATCATTGTGTTCGTCGCTTTAACCGTGTCTCTGAAGCTGGCGATCGCGGCGCTCGTGTTCCTGGTTCTGATCCACAAGCTGGAGTATCTGTTAAACAGCAAGATCATCGGAGACCGGATACGAAATCCTGTTTGGCTGACGCTGATCGCGCTGATTCTTGGCGAACGACTTATGGGTATCCCCGGCCTAATCCTCGCGCCGGTGGTATTGAATTATTTGCGCGTGGAAATGTTGACGGTGGAAGTGCCAGCCGCCTCGGAACCAGTTGAATCGTTAAATCGTTAGATCGTTACACGATTACAGTAGTTGTAAGCGGCTCTCCTTTGTAACTCTTGTTTTCAACCTTTTAGCGCAGACGCAATCATGAAAGCCGGTTTTCTTGAAAAACTCATCGAGCGCCTCGGCCGTATCGGACCGGAAGATGTGCAGAATTATTTTCTGCGCCTGGCACAGGAGAAGGGTTTTCTCGAAACGGTTTTCAATGCGATCCAGGAAGGCATCATCGTCACCGATTCGAACGGCCGGATTACTTATCTAAACGAGGCAGCTTGCGCGCTGTTTGGCCTGGAAGCGGCGGATGCAATCGGCAACCGCCTCGAGGAACGTATTCGCGGTCTGGATTGGGAATCGCTTACGAAAAGCGGCGGCCCGGTGAGTCATGACATGGAAATTTTTTATCCGCAAAATCGCTTCATCAATTTTTACATCGTGCCGTTAGTGATGGAGCATCGCGAGGCGACTGTAGCCGGAGGCGGTGACTCCGGCTGGAATGAAGCAGCGAGGGATGAACGCAGCCGGCCCGGGTCACCGACCCCGCCTACGGGTGCGGAGGAGGTTGGCCACGTCATGATCCTGCGCGATATCACTAAGAGCCGGCGCACAACCCAGCAAACTATTGAGTCGGAACGTTTGAATGCGCTGACGCTGCTCGCAGCAGGCGTTGCGCATGAGATCGGCAATCCACTCAACTCGCTGCACATTCATTTGCAATTGATGGAGCGCGCGGCGCAAAAACTGCATGACGGCGCAAAGGGCGAACTCCAGCAATCGATCGATGTCGCCCGTTCCGAAGTCGACCGGCTGGATTCGATCGTCACTCAATTTTTGCGGGCAATCCGGCCATCGCGCCCACAACTTCGCCCGGAGAACCTAAACACAATCATCGAGGAGGCAGTGCGTTTTTTCGCGCCCGAAATTCAGGACCGCGACATTGTTGTAGAACAAGAATTGCGCTCTGATTTGCCTCTGCTTCAACTTGATCGTGATCAGATGAAGCAGGCGTTTTACAACGTGATCAAAAATAGTGTCGAAGCGATGAAGCGCCACGGCGTCTTGCGAATCCGCACCGATCTGGACGACACCCATATCGTCATCAGCTTCGCCGATACCGGCGGCGGCATGTCGGCGGAAAACTTGAGTCGCGTGTTTGAACCTTATTTCACAACCAAGCCGTCCGGCAGTGGTCTTGGATTATTAATTGTGCGTCGCATTGTGCGCGAGCATGGCGGCGAACTCTCCATCGAGAGCAGCCAGGGCAAAGGTCTGACTCTTACGATCCGCCTGCCATACATCGAAAACCGCATTCGCATGTTGGAAGCAGGCGAACCCAAGCCAGAGCGGTGAAGAGAGATCCTAATGGAGGGCGGAGCTCTGCGACGCCGGGCGCGAGGACGTCAGGGCTCGCGGAGCTCGCCCCTCCATTAGCGAAATCCTCTTTTTAACCAGTCTTCGAACTGATGAAAGAGGAGCTTGAGGTACGCTCCCGGCGATTGCTTGAACAATTCGATAATGCGCGGACTGAGATCTTGCCCGGGATCATCAATCGTTCCAAACAAACGCACATTGGTCCACAGATACCCGTTCTGCTTCCGGTTAAAGACTTCTTCAGGATTCGGCAACCAATCGAGATATTCACGGGTTAGCCCAAGTTTGATCGTGCCGTGCAATCGACGCTGATCGATCGATATTTCTCCCTCGAGCCGGAACTTTCCTTTCTCTTCGATAGCAATGTTATTGATGTCGATCTTTGGGTATTTCCATCCAACGCTGAGCGAGCAATCGTTTAGCTCCAAATGTTGAAATGATTTCTTTTGCGCAAGCTCTGCGAGCTTTTCGAGAACGGGAAGGTTGTCGATTCGCCCGTTACTGACGCGCAGCGAACCTTCGCCGGAAGAACTTTCCACCTTCGGATCCGCTCCGGCCCAATGTAGATCGCCGGAAGCGCTGCCGGCCAAATGCCCTTTCCATTCAGCAGGTAGCCAGGAGCGAATTGGGACCTCATTGAAGTTCGCCCTCACGTCGACGCTCTTATCTTTGCCAATGCCGGCGGTTGCCTGGGCGTGAATGGTTTCGCCGCTGTCTGAATTTGATGCCAGATCGATATCGTAAATCGTCAGGAGCGCCCTGGTGATGAGCAGATGCGCGCGGCGGAGATCAAGATCGGGAAGCAAAGCCATCTTTAGTTTGCCGCTGGTGGCAGCGTATTCAAAATCACGCCCATTGGGCGTAATGAGCAGATGTGTGCCGAAAAACCCGGCCCGCTCGCCACGAAATTGCCAGATTATGTTGGCCTGTTCCGATTCAATCCGCTTCAGATACACCCGGTTTGGCAAAAAAATGGCAAACCATGGCTTGGCTGGCAGTGCTTCAGGATGGGCTTCATAGATCTGAATCTCGACGTCGCCTGATTGCACGCGCACATCGGTGAACCTCCACTGCCGCACAAAAACACCCAGGGGATTAAATCTTGCTGTGATTCCACGAGCATTGAGTGACTTCATCGCTTTCACTCCATTCCTCGCTTCAAAACTCTCGCTTTGAGCCGTAAATGCGCCGGTACGTCGAATCGGCGAATAGCGGCTCTGAGGAAAATGCAAGCCTTTCGCGGTTTCATTTTCCATGGCTGCGCGGAACGCGTTGCTCTCGATGTAATGAGTGAGCAGCGGACTATAAAAAATGGCCACCCCACCCCCGGCTGCGATCAAAAGAAAAATCGCAATCGCTCCAGCACAGATCAGTAGTTTCCTTCGCAAGATTGGACTGTATCAATGACGAATGGCTAATGCCGAAACTCGAAGGTTTCTTCGTCATTTGGGCTTTGTGCTTCTTTCGTCATTCGTCATTTCTTCGTCATTCCGAGTTGCGCAAAGAGAAATGAATAAATGTCGGCCGACTGTTTAATGCGCTCGGTCAATGCGGTGCCGATGCCGTGTCCTGCGCTGGAGCTAGTCCGTAATAGGATCGTATTCTCAGATTTGTTAGCTTCATCCAAGCGCGCGGTCATTTTGCGTGAGTGATATGGTGCGACTCGTCCATCATTGGCGCCGGTCATCATCAGAATGGCGGGATACTTCGCTCCATCGACTACGTGGTGATAAGGCGAGTACGCGTAAAGCGCCTTGAATTGTTCCGGGTCTTTCACCGTGCCGAATTCCGTCACGTTAAATGCACCATTCGGTGCAAGCTCCACCCGCAACATGTCGTAGACACCCACTGAGGAAACGACCGCCCGCATCAAATCGGGATGCTGCGTAATCATTGCGCCCATCAACAGACCACCGTTGCTTCCGCCCTGGATCGCGAGTTTTTCCGGCCGGGTGTAATTCTGCTTGATCAAGTATTCAGCGGCTGCCGCAAAGTCATCGAACACATTTTGCTTTTTCGTGAGGTTGCCAGCCTTGTGCCAGTCTTCGCCGAACTCGCCGCCGCCTCGTATATTCGCCACCACATAAACGCCACCGCGATCGAACCAAAGCCGGCGTGTAAACTCAAAATTCGGCGACATGCTGATTCCATAACCGCCGTAGCCGTAAAGAAGCGTCGGATTCTGCCCATCGCGTTTCATTCCTTTTCGAAAAATGATGTTCAGCGGAATCTTTGTGCCGTCTTTTGAAGTTGCGAACTCGCGCGTCACTTCAATGTCGGCAAATGAAACTGGGGACATACTCCGCAGGGCCGTTTTCATCGGCTGAGTTTTGCCCCTGAGACAATGAAACCATGCAGCGGGCTCTGTGTAACTTACGTCGCGGAAAAGGAGTGAGCCGTCCTCCAGCGCGAGCATTTCCTGCACTGCCGAGATCTTGGGAATTGGGATGACCGCTTCGTTTTTGCCATTCAGATCACAGCGCCGGATTTGAGAGGGACCCCCGAGCAGATCACCTACATAAAGCGCATCGTTGCTTGGCACGATCTGCTGAATCACCGCTTCCCCTGCCTGAACGATCTCAGCCGCATTTTTCAATTCGGGCACGTCTATCGGCAGCCGCAGGATTTTGCCGCGCGGCGCGCCCGCTCGTGAAAGCAGATAGACTGCGTTATCTCGACCGAGGCGCGCGATTTTTATCTCATCACTAAACTGCGTGATCTGCTTCCAGCTTCCGTTTGGCCCGAGCAGGTAATGCGCGAATTCCCCGCCATCACCATTCGCCACCGTTGCGAGGATGTATTTGCCATCGCGTGAACCTTCGAGTGTGATCTCCGCGATCCGCGGGAACTCTTTCCCGAGCGAATAGCTATCCTCTGTGTCCGGCGTGCCGAGTTTGTGAAAATAAATCTGCTGATAAAAATTCAGATCAGCCTGGGGTCGGTCGCCTTGGCGAGGAAAACGCGTGTAATAAACTCCAGTGCCATCTGCATTCCAAGCCGCGCTGCCTCCTGCCGTGGGATACTGGACATGCGCAATCGTGTCCGGTAATGCTTTGCCCGTCGCGGTTTCATAAAAGTGAAGCGTGCCGTCTTCGCTGCCGCCTTTGGAAAGGGACACGGCGACATATCTGCTATCCAGTGATGGCACGAACCAATCGATCGCGGTCGTGCCTGTGGCGTCCAGCACGTTGGGATCGAGCACTACCTTCTCCGATTTGAGCTCGTCGGCCGAGGAGAGCGTCACCAGTAACTGCTGTTGCTTCGGCGGTTGGAATTTCATCGCGAACAAAATTCCCG
>DATLPS010000080.1:0-5836 GCA_035535575.1 Candidatus Limnocylindria bacterium | reverse complement strand
TCCTGCGGGCCGTCTTTCGCGAACGCACAATGCATAACGCGCCACAGGCGCGGGGCTACAGCATGATTCGAGAAAAATCGCGCTACGATGTCCGTCTGTACCAGCCGACAGCGTTCGCGACAATTCCGGTTCAACTCAATTTCCTTGCCGAGATTGAGTCAGTCCGATAGAACTCGTCGAATATGGACTTCAGCGCTCATTCTATTCTGTGGACTTTGGTTATCGGTCTTGTTATCGGCGCCATCGCAAAGCTGTTAATGCCGGGGAAAGATCCCGGTGGTTGCATCGTGACGATTCTGCTCGGCGTCGCCGGCGCGTTCGTAGGCACGTGGATCGGTCGCATTTTTGCAGGCGAGAATTACGTGGCCGGCTGGATCATGTCGATCGTCGGCGCAATGATTCTGTTGCTGCTGTATCGATTGCTTTTCAGGCGCGGTGTATAGCGCTGCCCTTTTCTATTACGCAACGCGTTGATGTCTTAAAGCGGCAGAGCTCTGCCGCACTCCAAGACGTGGCCGTTACTCACAGCGCAGTTCCGAGCGCATTGCGTTGTGGAGTGCGGCGCTGCTGCGCCGCTTTCCGACCGCATTACGTGATTTAAGGTTGTAATGTTCCAATGACACGTTTGCTCCATCTCGGGAATGCGAGATGGTCATTGCTTCATGGCCGCGCCGAAAAGAAGCCTGGTAATCATCGCATTCGCCGCACTCTATCTTATCTGGGGTTCGACTTATCTCGGAATTCGGTTCGCCATAGAAACAATTCCACCGTTTCTGATGGCCGGTGCGCGATTCGTGTTGGCAGGCCTGATCATGTATGCGATTGCCTGGTCCCAAGGCATCAGCAAATCGAGCTGGGCGAACTGGCGCACATCGCTAATCATTGGCGCGTGTTTGCTGCTTGCAGGCAACGGCGGGGTAACAATCTCGGAAAAGTACATCGACTCCGGACTGGCGGCGCTGATCGTGGCGATTGTTCCCATTTACATTGTGCTGCTCGGCTGGGCGATGGGAATGACGCCCAAACCAACTCCAATTGTGTGGCTCGCACTGTTGGGAGGTTTTGTTGGAGTCGGCATTTTGTTTAGTCCTGCTCTGCATTTTTCCTCAAACGGCGCCCGACACCCTGCGATCGGAATATCAATTCTGCTCGTCTCATCTTTCATCTGGTCGGTAGGATCGCTCTACTCGCGCGTCGCGCGACACGCTGCCTCACCTTTTTTGACGGCCGCCCAACAGATGATCTGCGGAGGAATCCTCCTTTTGTTCGTCGGCATCGTGACCGGCGAGCTGCGGCGCCTTCATCCCAGTTTCATTTCAATCTCGTCGCTCCTTTCGTTTGTTTATCTGGTTATCATTGGAGCTGTGGTTGGATATACGGCCTATATTTGGCTGCTGCATCACTGTGAGCCGGCGAAAGTCGCCACTTATGCGTACGTGAATCCGATTGTCGCAATTGTGTTGGGCGCCCTTTTTGCTGGAGAAACCATAACGATGCGCACACTGATTGCCGCCGGTCTCATTATCGGGTCGGTTGCACTGGTAATTACGGCACAGCAATTAAGAGCAAGAGTTGAGCCAGCGATTAGCGCGGCATTAGAGCCCGCTGATTGAACATTATGAGCAGCGAAAACCCGTCTCGTCATCCGAAAGAAGCTGTCCTGACCGGCAGTCGAACGGATCGACAACAGACGATCGACGTTGTCACGCGCAATTGGCAAGCCGAAGTGGAGACCGCGCACACGTATCGCGATCTGGCCGAGCGTGAGCGCGACGAGAAACGCAAAGGCGTTCTTTTGCGCATGGCTGAAGCAGAAGAGCGCCATGCCCAACGTTGGGAGAAGAAACTCAGGGACCTCGGTGCAGAGCCGCCTGTGTTCAGAGACACGATTGCGCGCCGGTTTAATCGTTGGTGGAACAAAATTGCCGGAGCCGATATTGCCATTCGCAGAATGGAAGCGACGGAAGAACGGCAGGAAGCGCAATTTCATGATCAAACCCAGCGCGCATTGGCCAATGAACAGGATGTGCATGAGTTCTTGCGACAAAGCGCGCTCGAGGAAAAAGCCCATGCGCGGGCGCTGAGTGCGATGACGCCACCGGCAGGTCCGCGCACGGCGCTGGACAAAATCCTTAAGCGCGAACGCTGGCATGGGCGAGGGGGGAGTTGGGTGGCCGATGCGATCTACGGCGCAAACGACGGGCTTGGCGCGGTATTTGGAATTGTTTCAGGCGTGGCTGGCGCGACCAACAACCAGCAACATTACGTCTTGATCTCGGGTCTTGCGGGAATGCTCGCTTCCACACTGTCGATGGGCGCGGGTGCGTACCTTGCCGCAAAAAGCGAGGCGGAAGTTTATGAAGCGGAGATTTCGCGTGAACGCGCAGAAGTGGAGGAAAATCCGGAGGAGGAACTCGAAGAGATGTCGCTCTTTTATCAATTGCAGGGATTCACTCCTGAAGAATCGCAAAAAATGGCTGAGCGCCTTGCTGAACAACCCGAACAATTCGTGCAGGCGATGGCGCAAAGCGAGCTCGGCTTGTCCCAACATCGATTTCCAAATCAATGGACTGCTGCGACGTCCGCTGGCATCTCCACTGCGATCGGGGCTTTTGTGCCAATCATTCCGTTCTTTTTCTCAGGTGGCATGACCGCGGTCGCCGCTTCCTTCGTCATCAGTTTGGCGGCGCATTTCGCCGTTGGCGCATTGAAATCGCTGATCACCATCCGATCGTGGTGGGCGTCAGGCTTGGAGATGACTTGGATTGGCATCATTGTTGCTGTGGTTACTTACGGCCTCGGGCTCGCCTTTGGCGCCTTAGGTTAGAACAAAGACACTAGTGGCTCGGATTCTTCTTGCGGACGACCAGCGCGACGTGCTGGAAGCGCTGCGGATTCTGCTCAAAGGCGAAGGTTATCAGACCGAGACCGTCACATCACTTGCTGGAATCTTCAGCGTCCTGGAAAAAAAAGATTACGCGCTCTTGATAATGGATCTCAATTACGCGCGCGATACGACTTCGGGACAGGAAGGTCTAGCGGCCATTCCCAGGATTCAGGAGATCGACAATACTCTGCCAATCGTTGTGATGACCGCCTGGGCAACGATTGAGCTGGCGGTAGAAGCAATGAAACGCGGCGCACGGGATTTCGTACCAAAGCCATGGGACAACGAGCGCCTGCTCACGATTGTCCGCACGCAAATTGAGCTGGCGATGGCTCTGCGCCGCGGCCGCAAGCTCGAGGCCGAAAATCAGATGCTCCGTGGCAGCATGCCAAACGTCATTGCGGAATCGCCACCCATGCGGGCAGTGACTGAAATGATTTCACGCGTTGCGCCATCTGACGCGAACGTATTAATCACAGGCGAAAACGGGACAGGCAAAGGCCTGGTCGCGCAGGCGCTTCACGCACTATCTCCGCGCGCATCGCGAACCATGATCACCGTGAACATGGGTGGCTTGTCGGAAACACTTTTTGAAAGTGAACTGTTCGGACATGTAAAAGGCGCGTTTACTGATGCAAAGACCGATCGCGCGGGGCGATTTGAACTTGCGGATGAGAGCACGCTTTTCATGGACGAGATAGCAAACATCCCGCTCACACAACAGGCAAAACTGTTGCGTGTAATCGAGACCGGCGATTTTGAGCGTGTTGGGTCTTCCAAAACGCTGCATGCAAATGTACGCGTCATCTCCGCCACGAATGCAAATCTCGAGGATGAAGTCGCGGCCGGGCATTTTCGGCAGGATCTGCTCTTTCGTTTAAATACGATCCAGATTGGATTGCCGCCGCTGCGCGACAGGCGAGAGGACATCATGCTGCTGGCAAACTTGTTTCTTCAGCAACACGCGCAACGGTACCGAAAACAGATTACCGGGTTCGATGAGATGGCGCGCGAGCGTTTGCTACAGCACCGCTTCCCCGGAAACGTTCGTGAGCTTGATCATGTGGTCGAACGGGCAGTGCTCATGACGCAAGATCGACAAATACGAGCGGGCGATCTCGGCCTGACAACAGCCGGAAGTGAATCGCGCAATCTTGAGGAAATGAGTCTTGAAGAAGTGGAGGCATTTCTAATTAAGAAGGCGCTGGCACGGAATGATGGTAACGCGCGTAAAGCAGCAGAAGCTCTCGGCTTGAGCAGGAGCGCTTTTTACCGGCGATTGCAGCAATATGGATTGTGAGCGGGTAGCGGATGCGCTCCTGCGTTGGGAACGGCGTCAATGAGTCGGGCGCCAAAAAGTCGATATCGGCTTTCGCATGAAGCCAAACTGATTTGGCTAGCCTTTGGCGCGGCTGTACCTGCTGCGGTTGTTGCCCTCGCGCTTCTTTGGTCCGGCGATTACAGCGCCAAGGTGCAGTGGACGCTGACGCTCCTGATCGTGGTCTGTTTCCTTGGTTTCATCTCCACCGCCCGGGAACACATCGTTCACCCGCTACGAACCATGTCCAATCTGCTGGCCGCGTTGCGTGAAGGGGATTACTCAATCCGCGCGCGCGGCGCCCGTGCAGGCAACGCATTGGGAGAAGCCCTTCTGGAAATCAATTCACTCGGGGAAACATTGCGTCTTCAACGCCTGGGCGCTTTTGAGGCAACGGCCCTTCTACGCACCATCATGGGCGAAATCGACGTCGCGATTTTCACTTTTGATCCCGAACAGCGCCTGCGCCTCGTGAATCGCGCGGGCGAAACTTTGCTTGGCCAACCGATGGACAAATTGCTGGGCAAAAACGCCAACGAGCTTGGACTTGGCCCCTGTTTCGATGCCGACGTGGACGAACCGCTGACGCTCACTTTCCCCGGAGGCTCCGGTCGATGGGGCGTTAGACGCAGTACTTTTCGCGAACACGGTTTGCCGCACGACCTGCTCGTGCTGACGGATCTTAGTCGCACGCTGCGCGAAGAAGAGCGACGCGCCTGGCAACGGTTGGTTCGCGTGCTCGGCCACGAAATGAATAACTCGCTTGCCCCAATCAAGTCGCTTGCCGCAAGCTTGGAATCATTACTGCGCCGCGACCCGCCTCCGCCGGATTGGCAGGACGATGCGCGCAGTGGACTGAACTCCATTGTGTCGCGCGCCGATTCCCTTAGTCGTTTTCTGCAAGCGTATACGCGCCTCACAAAACTTCCGCCGCCACAAAAGGAAGATCTAGAAGTGGGCGAGCTTGTGCAGCGAGTCACCGATTTGGAACCGAGGTTGAAAGTGAAAATCCTGCCCGGTCGAAAAACAAAAATCCGGGCGGACGCTGCGCAAATTGAGCAATTGCTAATCAACTTGGTGCACAATGCAGTTGATGCCGCGCTCGAGACGAATGGAAATGTCGGGATCGGCTGGCGCGAGACTGGCGATTCCGTCGAAATTTTTGTTCAAGACGAAGGACCGGGAATCATGAACCCGGCGAATCTTTTCGTGCCTTTTTTCACGACGAAATCTGACGGCTCTGGAATCGGGCTCGCTCTCAGCCGCCAAATTGCGGAAGCCCACGGCGGCTCGCTAGCGTTGGCGAATCGAAGCACGGGCACAGGTGCTGAAGCGTTACTGCGACTTCCGCGGTAAACCTGTCAGTCCGGCATGTGAATGGCAGCGCGTGCGCCGCGCTTCGCACAGCGATGCGGCTACAGACGTGTACGTCCCAAGATCGGGACGATGCAGTCCCAGAAGCGAAGCGAATCGCGCCATGCATCTTGAAGATTCGCAGCAGCTAGTCGCTTATCGCCAGTTACTTATCGCTTTGTTGCCGATGTTGGCACGGGCATTGCATTACACCAGAGCAACTTTTCGAATCCAACAAACGTCCATACGTCATCTAAAACAATATGAAGCCAACGTCA
>DATLPS010000079.1:0-4517 GCA_035535575.1 Candidatus Limnocylindria bacterium | reverse complement strand
GGCCACTCGCCAGTTCGGACCCAGCTCGCATGGTGCCAGAAAGAAGGCGTTCCGCGCGCAATCATCACTCATTGCGGATCTGAAATTGTGACAGGCGACGAACGCCAAATGTCGGCGAAGCTCCGCGCCATCGCCGCCGAGCGCCACGTCGAAGTTCGAATCGCCTACGATGGAATGAAAGCCACGCTGTGATGCTGCAGCGGCGGGCGTAAATTCAATTATGTCGTTGCGAATTTTTCTCTGCGGCGACGTGATGACCGGACGCGGCATTGATCAGGCCCTGCCGCATCCGGTGAACCCAATTTTGTATGAACCGTACGTGCGGAATGCGCGCGAGTATGTCGATATTGCCGAGAAAGCCCACGGGCCAATACCGCGCCCGTTAAGCGCCGAGCACATCTGGGGCGATGCGTTGCAAGAACTGGAACGGGCCGAAGTCGATTTTCGAATCGTAAACCTGGAGACGGCTATCACATCGGCTGAAACGCCATGGCCCGGCAAAAGAATTCATTATCGCATGCACCCGCAGAATGTTGGTTGCCTGTCTACTGGAAATATCAACGCTTGCGCTTTGGCAAACAATCACGTGCTGGACTGGGGATACCAAGGATTGTCCGAAACGCTGGGAACGTTGAATGCCGCAGGCATCGCACACTCCGGCGCGGGCAACGATGCAAACGAAGCAATGCAACCCGCAGTACTGAACGCCCCGGGCAACGGCCGACTGCTTTTGTTTTCATTTGGGTCAACAACCAGCGGTATCCTGCAACAGTGGAAAGCCATGAGCAGTTCTGCGGGAGTAAATCTGTTAGATGATCTTTCGGAAACGACCGCTGCACGACTGTGCGATCAAATGCGAGCCCACCAGCAACCCGGCGACTTGATCATCGCGTCGATCCATTGGGGCAGCAATTGGGGCTACGAAATCGCGGGTGAACAGGTCGTGTTCGCGCATCGTTTGATCGAGGAAGGCGTTGCGATTGTGCATGGACATTCCTCCCATCATGTAAAAGCGATCGAGGTATTCAGAGACCGACTCATTCTTTATGGCTGCGGCGATTTCGTTACCGATTATGAAGGAATCAGCGGGTACGAAATTTTCCGTGGCGATCTGGCGCTGGCGTATCTCGTCGAACTCGATCCTGAGACCGGCGAATTGATGAGTGCGCGGCTGGTTCCAATGCAAATGCGGCGTTTCCAGCTACAGCGCGCATCGGCCGCCGACGCCAAATGGCTGTGTAATCTTCTGAATGAACTCGGCGCGCAGTTCGGCACGGAAACGCAGATGAGCGACGACGGCAGCTTGATCCTGAAGTGGCGGAAGAATGACGAAGCCCGAATGACGAAGTCCTCTTGACCGCGTCGTTTTGGTTTGGTCATTCGTTATTAATTCGTCATTCGAGCTTCGTCATTTCAGGCGCCCAGTGAGCTCGCGCAACAAACGCTCGACCTCCTCGGGATTCTTGAGCGCATAGCGCGCGGCGCTCGGCCGTGATTGCTCACTCACCAGAATGCCAATGCCCGATTGCTCCAGTGCGCGGAACGCATCTTCATCGGTGCTATCGTCGCCGATGTAAATCGGGCGAACGTTGCCGCGCTTCGAGCCAAACATTTCCAACAGCCACACGACGGCTTTGCCTTTGTCCCAATCGAAGCGGGGCAACAGTTCGTACACCTTTTTACCGTCGATCCGGCGCAGTTCGCGATGTCGCGCAGCCACTGCCCTCACAGCTTGCTCCACTCTGGGGAGGTTGCTTTCCTTCACGTTCCGGTAGTGCGAAGCGATGGAAAAATGTTTCCGCTCCACGCGTGCACCAGGGATACCATCAAGCGCTTCGTGCAATTCCTTTTCTGCGATCGTGAGTTTGGGCAAAAACTCGGTGGCCACCTGCCTGCGCAATCCACGTGGGCCGGCAATATCAAATCCGTGACTGCCGGCGTACACAATGCCATCGATTTTAACACGGCGCCGGACGTCATCGAGGTCGCGACCGCTGAGAATGGCAACCTGTCCTCGCGCTGCAAGATCCCGCACCGCCTGTCGCATTGAATCCGACAGCAACGCGTTCTCTGGATGCCTTACGATCGGTGTAAGTGTGCCATCGTAGTCGAGAAAAACGGCCACCGAACCGCTGCCGGTAGCAATCTCCTGAACGTGTTCGAGCGCCGAGGGAATCATATCTGATTTGTCGATTTAACGATTCAACGCTTTAAGGCTTCAACGATTTAATGAAAGAAGTTAAAAGGGTTACGACGTTACGAGGTTAGAACCGGTCCTGACTAACTCTGTTGTAGCGATGAAACCTTTTTAACTTTTGAACCCCGTTGTTACATGAATCGCCTGATAGTCGTTTCCAATCGACTGCCTTTCGCCCTCGATTCGACTGGCGAAGATTTGTGGACGGTTACACCGGCTACAGGCGGACTCGTTTCCGCGATCGAACCTGTGCTACGCGAGCGCGGCGGCACCTGGATCGGCTGGCCGGGAACGGCGGGTGAAATCCCAAAAGAACCGCTAGCGAAAGCCACGCGCAACGCCGGCTACAAGGTTGTGCCAGTGGCTCTCAGTGAAACCGAGCGCGACGAGTTTTACTACGGCTATTCGAACGAGGTGATCTGGCCGCTTTTTCATGATCTCCAAAATTTCTGCAACTTCGAGCCGGCATACTGGCAAGCGTACAAGGAAGTTAACAACCGCTATGCGGATGCCATCGCCCGGTGCGCACACCCCGACGATTTTATCTGGGTTCATGACTATCACCTCATGTACGTCGCCCAGGCATTGCGCGAGCGAGGTGTGTCCCCAGACCTTTCGGGATTGACGTTTTTCCTGCACATCCCTTTTCCGCCGTACGACATTTTTGCGAAGCTTCCGCAACAACAACCACTCCTGCGCGCGCTGCTCCAGTTCGATTTGCTCGGCTTCCAAACGCGACGCGATGTGCGCAACTTCATGCAGTGTGTGCGGCGGGTGATGTCGGACGCAAAGATTGTTCCTCGCCGCGACCTTCAATTAATTCGCTTTGAAAAACGCGAAATTCGCGTCGGGCATTTCCCGATCGGGATTGATTTCGACTCATTTCAAAATGACGCAAGGTCCGACACGGTCGAGCAACCAGCTCAGCAGCTACGCGCCACTTTTCCTGGTTGTCAGTTGATCCTCGGTTCGGACCGACTCGATTACAGCAAGGGAATTCCCGAACGATTGCGCGCATTTCGCACCGCCTTGGAACATCATCCGGAACTGCGCGGTCGCGTGGTCCTGATCCAGGTCGTCGTGCCGAGTCGGGTACAAATTCCAAGATATCACGAGTTCAAGCAACGCATTGACCGTTTGGTGGGCGATATCAACGGTCGTTTCTCCACAAGCACATGGTTGCCGGTGCAATATCACTTTCGCTGCCTCGATCGCGATGATCTTCTTGCGCATTATCGCGGGTGCGACATCGCTTTCGTCACGGCGCTGAAAGACGGAATGAATCTCGTGGCCAAGGAATATTGTGCGTGCCGCATCGACAACGATGGCGTGCTCATCCTGAGCCAGTTCGCTGGCTCGGCCGAGCAACTCAAGCCGGATGCGTTGCTGGTGAATCCGTACGATGTCGAGCAGATGGCCGACACGATCTTCAAGGCGTTCCGCATGAGCGAGGCCGAACGCCTGACACGCATGAAGCGCATGAGACGTGTCGTATGTAACGAAAATGTCTTTTGGTGGGTCGATTCCTTTCTTAAAGCCGGATCGCAAATCGGAACTCGGCCGCCGCGAGTTTCAAAACGACGACTAGCCACGTCCGCGCGGTGAGCGAGCACTCAAAGAGGAGAGGAGCGTGGATTACGCGGATGGAATGGGATGGAACCAAAGACTTGTCCGCCAAATGCGTGGAAGAACGCCAAAGCCTTCAGCTCGCGTTCGCTACAACAAATCATTGAAGCAGCGGGTCAGTGTCCCCACTGCATCAACGTTTCAACGCTTCAACGTCCTCGCCCCAAACCGGCTCCTCCAGTTGCAACGCCTGGTCGTCCAGCTCGGTGCGATTAAATTTCTCATATTGCGCTGAGACATCTGGCCACGGCCGCAAACGCAGCTTGACCCGATCGCCCGGCCGCAACCGCGCCGCAGATGTCCACACGTTGTCGCGCATGCTCCACAAATACACGACAGCCTGGGAGTGCGACGCCGTCTCGCGGAAGGTATCCGCTGTTGCACCGCCCTCGCTGCGCGAATCGGCACCCACAATGTCGACCAAATGCAACGCCTCGATGTGATCCTTGTATGGCACGGTGCCCGGCCGCGGCACGGGCGAAATGCTTTCGACCGTTCCGCTGACCGCGATTTCCTCGCCGGGCTTCAAACTCAAAAAGCGAGAAGGTTTCGTTTCACCCAGTTTTAGATCGAGAAGTTTCCAATTGCCAAACGACAACTCGCGCGCTGCAAATTCCCAAATCACCAGTTTTTTTCCAGCCAACCGGTCACGCCCGCGCGCGAGCTCGTTGCTCAAAATTTCGCGCGTGGCAAA
>DATLPS010000078.1:0-34160 GCA_035535575.1 Candidatus Limnocylindria bacterium | reverse complement strand
GAGGTTATTCCTGCATCGCGTTGTGAAGCTCTTTGTGGGCGTTCATCATGTCTTGATGCGCCTTCTGAATGTCATCGAGCTTCTTCTGCTGGTCCGCGTTGAGCAGCGGCCGGATCTGCGATAGCGTGCTGTCCATCACGGTTTTCATTTTCTGCATCGCCTCCTGATGAATGGCAGCGATTTGCGGTTTGGCCTGATCAAGGATCGGCTGAACCTTGGTCGTTTGATCCGATGTCAGGTTCAGCTTTTCGGTAATCCCCCGAAGGCCGAACGCGTGGCCGTGCCCGCCCCCGAATCCTCCGTGGCCGGGGCCAGGTTGTGCATGCGCAATTACAAAGCCGCCAAGCGCAATCGCACCCGCGGCTACAACTGCTAATAGGTTTCGTTTCATAGTTAATGTTTGTTTTTGCTGTGCGCTCTTCGCGCTTTCAAGGTTGATGACCGACCGCGCGGAGCAGCAGTTACAAATTTTTATTTCGCGGGCCAGTTGTAACGCCCGCCGCGGCGAATGCCCGAATCAGCGATTCGCGCGTTTGGCACAAGCGCATCTACATACAAACTTGTAACCGCAACGCGCCATTGCCGGTCATTGGTAATGGTGTGGATGCGCTCTTGATTACATGGACGATTCTGATGCAAGCGCGCTGGTTCAGGCTGCGCTTCAACATGATGATGAGGCAGCTCGCGCGTTGGTGCGGCAGCTTTATCCGATGGTTGCCAAAATCGTCCGGGCCCATCGGCCGCGCCGGACGGCGGAGGAGGATCTTTGCCAAATGATTTTCATCAAAGTTTTCCAGAGGTTATCTCAATTTTCCGGCAAGGTGCCGCTTGAGCATTGGGTTTCGCGCATCGCGGTGAACACTTGCCTCAATCAAATTGAATCCGAGAAAGTGCGACCTGAGTTGCGGCACGGCGATTTGAGCGAAGAGGAGCTGGCCGTGGTTGAGAATCTGTCCACTTCATCGAGAGAGCTGTCCCCCGACGAGCGGTTCGCGTCGCGCCAACTCGTGGAGCATCTTTTGGCCGCGTTGAAACCGGTGGAGCGGCTGGCCATCGATTTGCTATACTTGCAGGGACGTTCGGTCGAGGAGATTCGGAAAATCACCGGCTGGAGTGCCGCACTAATTAAGGTGCGCGCGTTCCGAGCCCGGCAAAAAATGAAACAACAGCTCGCGAGAATTTCGGCAAAAGAAAAACAATGAAGGACGAAAAAATCGATCGGTTGCTGCGAGCTGCCGCGCAGGAGCGCGAAGAAACCCAGGCTGCAATTCCATTCGGCTTTGACACGCGCGTCGTCGCGCTTTGGCGCGCGGCTGCGCCGAAGGCGAATGGTGTAATGTCGCTCGTCCGGCGCGTGGCTCTGTTATCGACAGCCGTGATCGTGATATCGACAATCGCGGCCGTTCGTGAAGCGAATCAGAGTCGCGAAATTGGTGAATCTTTTACCAACGAATTCGCTATCGCGGATTCGGCGATCCAAGATGAGTTTTTGAAATGAACCGCGGGTTGCAATGGAAACTCATTGCGGGATTCCTCCTCGTGTTTGTCGCTGGAGGAATCACCGGCGCGTTCGTCGGCGGATTGTATGCCCGCCATCATTTCTTTCAGCTTCATCATCCTGAACTAATCGGCGCGCGAATGAAGGAAAGACTCCGCGGGGAGCTTAACCTGACGCCAGAGCAACTCGCCAAAATTTCGCCGATCATCGACAAAACAGCCGTGCAACTCAGAGATATTCGGCGAGACACAGCCCGCCGCGTTCATGAGACGATGGCTGAGGCGCACCGGAAAATGGCTGCCAATCTCACAGACGAACAACGTCAAAAATTGCAGCAAATCGAAGAGCGACACCGCCGCTGGCGCCATCATCGCTCTCACGAATTTCCTGCTGAATCTCCGTCGTCGACTCCATAGTGCTGTAACGTGCGCTGTCCTCAGCGCATTGATTTCGTGTCCGCCCTGATTCCGAATATCCGCTGAGGACAGCAGACACTACAGCGACCGTGGGTGCGCTAAGATACTCTTCAAAAGCGCAATCCGCGCTCAAAGAAAATCCGCTCCCGCTCGACACTTGCGCCTCGATTGAGGAAAAGATCGCGCAGCTCGGGCGTGTAGTAATCACCGTCGTAGGCCGGATTGAGCCCAAAAAACACTTTGCCACCCGGGGCGAGGTGATCCTGCAAATCGTGCAGGAAAAAATCCCATTCCGATGTACCCCACCGTTCCTTCGACGGATGATAAAGATTGAAGTTGACCGAAAACGCGGTGATCCAATCGAACTTTTCGCCAAGATCAGGTAACGGCTCGAATGCACTGATCCTCCAAACCACTCGCGGAACTCCGAAAAGCGCCAGCAACTCCGTGAAAAGAACGACGCGCTCGACGTCGATTCCCACAACGGAATGGCCGAGGTTCTTGAGGATGAACAGGAAAAATCCACCTCCGCAACCGAGATCAAGCACGCGTTTGGGCGCTGAGCGATGGAGCTTCAAATCCTGCACGCGTTCCCGATTCAATCTCAACCACGGCTCGATGTTTGCGTACTTGGCATATCCCGCAGTGGAATTCGCATATCGCTGCAGGATTTCGCCGGCGCGTTCCCGATCGATCTGCGACAGCATCGACGCAAGTGGCACGCGAAAAATGGAGCGTTGCGCTCTGCGCCAGCCGCGGCGGTAGCTCAACGGCTCGGTAAATTTGAGAATCTTGCGGGTTAGTTTCATCCTAAAATCGATCAACTGTAGGGCAACCGCTCCGGTTGCCAACCATAAGGACTGTAGCCGCCTCCCCGTGTCGATGCGTACCTCGGGAAGCACGACGACGCAGCGCCGTGGCTACATCATCTCCATGATTTCGCGAAGGAGTCGTGGTCCGCGATAGATCAATCCAGTGTAAAGTTGAATCAATTGCGCGCCGGCTTGAAATTTCTCCCGCGCCGATTCTGCGTCGCAAATTCCACCGGATGCGATCACCGGAATTGCGGACTTTGCAACAATATCACGGATTAATGCGGTGGCTTTTTCGCGCAGGGGGGGCCCGCTTAAGCCGCCTTCCTCGTCGAGCTCCCGCGGAACTGACGAATGATCGAGTGTTGTGTTCGTCGCGATGAGCCCTGCCACTCCGTTTTCTGCGCATACGTTAAGGATCCCTTCCAATTCGGCCGGCAAGAGATCAGGCGAAATCTTGATGAGCACCGGTTTAGTTGCTCCGCCAGAGTTGTTGCGAATCGCGTGAAGCAACGCTGACAGCGCCGTCGGCTCCTGCAAGTCGCGTAGTCCGGGCGTATTGGGCGAGCTAACATTCAACGTGATGTAATCGGCAAAATCGTGAAGTAATCGAAACGAGTAGAGGTAATCGTCTGCGGCCTGTTCGAGCGGTGTTGCCTTGGATTTTCCAATATTGATGCCGACTGGAATGGCGGGCCATCGCCCACTTTCGCGCAGTTTGCGCAAGCGTTCCGCAATCGCGTCCGCTCCGTCGTTATTAAAACCCAGACGATTGATCAGTGCTCGTTGCTTGGGCAATCGAAAGATGCGTGGCCCGGGATTTCCCGGCTGCGCTTTCGCGGTCACGGTTCCGATCTCAACGAAGCCGAACCCGAGCGCTGCCCATGCCGGAAGCGCAACACCGTTTTTATCCAATCCAGCCGCAAGTCCAATTGGATTTGGAAAGGTGAGACCGAAGAGCGTTTTTGGTTTTGACGGCGGCTGGAAAATTTTGAGCACGCGCAGCGCGGAATCAAAATGCGAAGCGCCGCGAAGCGAATTGATGGTGAGACGATGCGCTGTCTCCGGGTCCAGTGAAAACAGAAGCGGCCTGACGATTCGCTCGTAGCGGTTCTTCATTTGTGCCGCCGCTTCAACCATCTAACGCTTCAACGCGCAGTTTCTCATTTGCCGATGCAAAACTGGCTGAAGACGGAGTCGAGAATCTGTTCCACGTCGACAGTGCCAATTACTTCACCAACCGCGCGTAACGCGTTATCCAGATCAACCGCAACGTACTCGGCCGATAATCCCTGGCCCAGCGCTGCGCGCGCCAAGTCGCACGATTCAACGGCCCGTCGCAGGCAATCGCAATGACGAGTATTGATCGCGATTGTGCTCTCGGGTCTCAGATTTTGCTGCCTGATGCGCGTCAGAATTTCCTTTTGCAGTTCCGCCAGGCCTTCTCCGGTTACGCAGGAAATCCGCAGCGCCGCGAAATTTTTCCAATCGCTGTCCTCGGGCAAATCGCTTTTATTCAAAACAACAATCTCAGTTGACTCGCTGGCCCGACCGTTAAAATGCGCCGGCTTCGGCGCGTTGCGGTCTGCGATGTGAAGGCGCAGGTCTGCCAATTGCAACGATTTTTCGGTGCGCGCTAATCCTTTGCTCTCCACTTCACTTTCTGAAGCGCGCAGGCCGGCAGTATCGAGCAACCGGATTGGCACACCCTCAAGGATAAGCGTCTCTTCGATGGTATCGCGCGTCGTGCCGTGCGTATCGCTGACGATCACGCGATCGTAGCCAAGCAGTCGATTGAGCAGACTCGATTTACCTGCATTAGTTGCTCCGTAAATTACTGCGCGCACGCCTTCGCGCAGAACGCGACCCTGGTCGGCAGTTGCGAGCAACTCGCCAATCTCGCTGCGTACGAAGTCGAGCCGGGCGCACAGTGTTTCGCCTTCATCCGGAGTTATGTCTTCCTCCGGAAAATCGATTGATGCATTGATGTGCGCCAGCAGCGCGATCAATTCATCGCGTATTTTCCTGATGTGATCCCCGAGCCTGCCTTCCAGTTGTTCAGTAGCCGAACGGAGCGCCAGATCGGTCCGGGCGCGAATCAAATCGATCACGGCCTCGGCTTGGGTGAGGTCCATTTTTCCGTTAAGAAACGCGCGCTCAGTGAATTCGCCGGGCCGCGCTGCCCTCGCCCCTGCGCGCAGACAGCCTTCCAGAACTTTCGCCGAAACGAGCGTGCCACCGTGACAACCGATTTCGACCAAGTCTTCGCCGGTGTAACTGGCGGGTGAGCGATGAATTGAAAGCACGACTTGATCGATCAATTGATTCTCTGCGCTGAAAATTTCGCCCAGATGTTGAACGTGTGACGCAAATCGCGACGGCTCCTCTTTGCCCCGAAAAATCCTGTCTGCGATTTCAATCGCATTCGCACCGGAAATGCGGACCAGGGCGACGGCACCTTCACCCGGTGGTGTCGAGATTGCAGCTATTGTGTCAGAAACGGTCATGACTCCAGCAGCAAATTGTAGGGCACCTGCTCCGCTTGCCAAATTCGGCAGATGACGGGCCCGCCTGAGTTCTTGCAAAACGGAAGCGACTTTTTCAAAAGCGGCAGAACACTGCCGCACTCCAAAACGCAAGCGCGTAGAAGCATTCGCAATGACGGCCACGTTGTGGAGTGCGGCGGTGCTTCGCCGCTTTTCAATTGAGATTTTTCGGCGTGCTACTGCGCGTGTATCACTTCCCCAAGCGCTGCGATCAATTTCTTATTCTCCTCCATTGTGCCTACCGAAATGCGGATCCACTCTGGCAACCGATAGCCTTTGAGCGGTCGCACGATGATTTTGCGTCGCAACAGTTGGTCGAACACCCCACAACCATCGCCAACATTCACCATGATGAAGTTCGCGACGGCTGGAACGAAGGGAATCTGCATTTCGGTAAGTTGTTCCTCTAAATAAGCGCGACCTTGCTCAACGACGCGCTTCGTCTCGCGCAGATGCGCATCATCCTCGAGCGCTGCAAGGGCGCCGGCTTGCGCGATGCTGTTCACGTTAAACGGTTGCCTGGTCCGGTGAAGCACGTCGATCACGTCTAGTTGGGCAACGGCATAGCCGATGCGCAGACCGGCTAACCCGTGAATTTTCGAAAATGTTCGCAGCACGATGACATTTCGTCTTTCGCGAACGAATCGAAGGGTGTCGGGCGGATCGTTGAGGAATTCAAAATAGGCTTCATCGAAAACGACGATTACCTTTTCCGGTACGCGCGATATAAAGTTGTCGATCGCGCGCTGCGAAACCAACGTGCCGGTGGGATTATTTGGGTTGGGAATAAAGATCAGGCGCGTTTTCGACGTGATCGCCTCGAGCATCGCCTCCAAGTCCTGCTGATAACCGGGATTCGGCACCTCAATCATGCGGGCGCCAAATGACGTGGCGATCAATTTGTAAACGACAAATGCGTACTCAGAGGCGATCACCTCGTCCTGCCGTTCGCCGTCGAGCAACGCGTGCCCAAGGAATTCGATTATCTCATTTGAGCCATTACCCAGAATAATGTTTTCCGGAGCAAGACCCAGCTTGGCGGCGATTGCTTTGCACAGATAATAACCGCAGCCATCGGGATACAGGTGCGCGTTTTCTAATGCAGCCTGCATCGCCTGTACCGCCTTGGGAGAAGGACCCAGCGGATTTTCGTTTGACGCCAGCTTGATGATTGTCCCCGGGTCGACGCCTAGTGCGCGCGCTGTTTCCTCGATCGGTTTTCCCGGTTCGTAAACTGCAATATCGCGCAGCTGGGGATTTGCCAGCTCCCAAATGGAAGTCATGCGCGAGAGAATAATGTTAGGAGCACAAGTTTCCAATGAGCTCCTTCTTGTTCTTATTCTTGCTGGAAACCGAGCACGGGCACGAATAAAACGAGCGCGTGACAACCAAAGAAATTATTTGCCGTGAGTGTCGCAAGAAACAGATGGAAGCTCTGTCAGTGTCAGTTGCTCGTACTGTCACAATTCTCATCGCGGCGATTCTGCTGCCGGTTTTATTAACCAGTTGCGGCAAGAAAGGTCAGAATGGCGAAACGCAAACCGCTCAAAAAAGCGAGGACGATTTTCTGGATAAGCACGCGAAACCCGATGAACGCAAATATCTTCTTGCAGCGAAACCGTTCTTCGTTGCTGTCGCCAACCGAAAATACGCGGACGCGCTGCTCTCCAGTCACGCGAGGTCGCGGATGTCGCTCAACCAGTTTACGCCAGCTCAGCAAGACGCGGATTTTCAGCAAAACGAATCGTATCCGTTCGTCAACATCACTGCGGAACAATTCGGCGCAGTGGAGTCCATGTTTGCCATCGGCGCGATGCCCGACTGGATTCCCGCTGCCATCCGGCGCGCGAGTTTGCGCGGTCAAATCCACACAGAACTATCAGCGCAGGAACTTGAAAAGACGGCCCAGCCCAGGGCACCAGCGTTGAAGAGCTGAAGAAGGATCAAGATTTTGATCCCTACTTCAATTTGAAGGTCGTTCTCGTCGAAGAAGACGGCCAACTTAAGGTCGGCTATTTCGAGTTCTTGCCGCCGTCCATGATGGACTGACGACATTGCAGCGATTTCTACCAGCTCTACAATGCAGCTCGTGATAGACACCCAGATCATTTACCTCGATAACAATGCGACTACGGCAATAGATCCTCACGTAATCGAGGAAATGCTGCCGTTTTTGACGAAGTATTATGGAAACCCATCAAGCGGCTACGGGTTTGCCGCGAAGGCGCGAAAAGCTGTCGATCTGGCACGCGACCGGCTGGCAGAGTTGCTCGGATGCGAACCGTCGGAGATCGTTTTCACAAGCGGCGGCACGGAATCAAATAATACGGTAGTCCATTCGGCTCTGCAGTTTGAACCGCGCGGTAAACACATCGTCACAAGCGCCGTGGAGCACAGCGCTGTTTTGCGCCCTTGCCAGGACCTCGAGAAACGCGGCTGCCACGTAACATTTCCAGGCGTGGACCGAGATGGGAATATCGATCTTGCCGAATTGGAGGCTGCGATTCGGCCGGAGACCGCGCTCGTGTCGATGATGTGGGCGAACAACGAGACCGGTGTGCTGTTCCCGGTCGAGAAAATCGCTGAAATTTGTTGTCGGAAAGGCGTGCTTTTTCACACAGATGCTGTGCAGGCGGTCGGAAAAATCCCGGTTCGCTTGCGCGATACGGCGATTAGTTTCCTCTCCCTTTCGGCGCACAAATTTCACGGCCCAAAAGGCGTCGGCGCGTTTTACGTTAACCGGCGAGCACGGTTTAGTCCGTTGATTGCCGGCGGTGGCCAGGAAAACGCGCGCCGCGGTGGAACGGAAAATGTCGCGTCGATTGTTGGCCTTGGAAAAGCGGCTGAACTCGCCGCGAAATATCCAGCACCGGGGAAGTGCAGCCTTGGCTCGATGCGAGATCGATTTGAAAACGCCATTCTCGAAACCGTAAGCGGCGCATCGGTGAACGGCGCGAATGCGCTGAGGATCCCAAACACGTCAAGTTTGTCATTTGAAACAATCGAATCGTCCGCGGCGCTTCTCTTACTGGATCGACATGGCATTTGTTGCTCGGCCGGATCCGCTTGTCGAACCGGTTCGCAGGAGGCGTCGCACGTGTTGCGCGCGATGAACCCGAAGGGCGATGGCGCCCGACGCAGTCTGCGTTTTTCGTTCGGCCGATTCAACACTGAAGCTGAAACCGATCGCGCAATTGAAGTTCTTCCGAAAGTAATCGAGAAGCTGCGTCAGAATTCTGCGCCGGCTCCTGTAGCCACGGCTCTGTGAGCCGTTCAGCAAGCTCGGGCCCGAGTCGTGAGGAGGGTTCGGCGGTCGCGCCCTACCCATGCTCGTTCGATAATTTCCTTGCAGCAATGTTCTGCCAACTTTTCTTATAGTGATGGAGATTCCACGCGACCCTGCCGCTTCACGTTACGAGCACGCCGGGCAAGGTCTGCGCCGGAGCGATCTTAATCCCGATCCGATCAAGCAATTTGCGAGCTGGTTTACCGCCGCAATCGAGGCGGGCATTCGTGACGTCAACGCAATGAGCCTGGCCACTGCCAGCCGGGACGGCAGACCATCGGTGCGCATCGTTCTGTTGAAAACCTTCGATCAGGACGGGTTTGTTTTTTTCACCAATTACGAGAGCGAGAAAGGGAAACAACTGGAGGCCAATCCTTACGCCGCGCTGGCGTTTTACTGGATCGAACTGGATCGGCAAATTCGCGTCAGCGGAATGGTGAAGAAAACCTCGCGCGAAGAATCGCAGAGTTATTTTCACTCGCGCCCAGTCGGTAGCCAGTTAAGCGCATGGGCGTCGCGTCAGAGCGAGGTGCTTGACGGTCGTCGCATGCTCGATGCGCGAATGGCGGAGGTGAGCGAACGCTTCGTTGACAAGCCGGTTCCGTTGCCGCCGCACTGGGGCGGATATCGGCTCAAACCGGAAAGGATGGAATTCTGGCAGGGCCGTGGCAACCGTTTGCACGACCGATTTCGTTATACGCGACAAGCGAGCGGCAATTGGCTGATCGAGCGGCTGGCGCCGTGAGCCGCGGGAGAAATGGAGTGCTGGAGTAATGGAGTATTGATTTTCTTTTCCGACAATACTCCACCACTCCAGATTTGCGCTGCACATGCAACACGAAGCCGGCAGAAGTTAGTATGGGGCACCAAATTGAAATCCTGCGCGGCGATATCACCAAGCTCGAGGTTGACGCAATTGTGAACGCGGCGAACACGACGCTCCTCGGCGGAGGAGGAGTCGATGGAGCAATTCACCGCGCTGCCGGCCCTGAATTGCTCGCCGAATGTCGCACACTGGGCGGCTGTTCACCTGGCGAAGCGAAAATCACTCGTGGATATCATTTGCCTAGCCGCTTTGTGATCCACACGGTGGGGCCGGTCTGGCGCGGCGGAAAACATGGAGAACCTCAAACGCTGGCAAATTGTTATCGCAACTCGTTGCAGGTCGCGGAGGAAAACGGAATCAGGACGATAGCGTTTCCGGCGATCAGTTGCGGCGCGTACGGCTACCCTGTCCAAGAAGCCGCGCAGATTGCCGTAAAAACAACGCGAGAATTCCTCACAAACAACGACAAAATTGACAACGCGATCTTCGTTCTCTGGAGCGAAGATATTTACGAGACGTATCGCCAATTGCTGTAGCCGTTTCCCTGCGGGAAGCGCGCCCCGCGCATGCATGGAACGCCAGCGGCGCGTTTCGCAGGCGCCTTCGGAGTGCTACCCGCGTTTCGCACAGCAAAACGGCTACAGAATCAAAGAGACGCAATCAGGCCGCGGCATTCGATTTTATTTTGTATGATAAATCCGAACGAAAACGATCTTACGAGGGACGAACCGCTTCCGGCGCAGCTTCAGCCGCGCGAAGAAGAAATTGGCTCAACTGGGCGTGAGCAGTTTCGTCAAGCAACAAGCAAGCTTTCCACGGCGATGAGCCAGACGTGGGATCAGACCAAGGAAAAGGCTGGCCGCGCGCGGGAGCGCACCGAATATTTCGTGCGCGAAAATCCCGTGCCCGCAATCCTCAGTGCGCTGGGGATCGGAATCGCGATTGGCCTTGCGATCCGGTACGCCTCTCCCAGCGAGCGAAAAGCAGAAATTGAAGTGAAATCGCCGTTGGGAGATCTGAACTGGAGCGTTCTTTCGCTGCCGTTTCTCTGGCCGTTGTTCAAATCTGCCAGGGAAAAATATGAAAGCTCGGCTGAAGCGGTGAAGGATGGCGTCAAACGGCTGAAAAAAATCGATGTGAACAGTTATGCAAAGCCGATCCGCAAGCGCTGGAAAGCGTGGACGCGCTGACTGCAGTCTCGTTGAATTTTTGAAGGCGCTTTGGTAAAGAGCGCGACCGGATCAAAAAAGATGATCAGAACAGTTAACATTATCACCGCTGTGTACGTCGGCGACAGCACAGAGTATGCTACGAAAAGGAAAGGCGTACGGCTTAGAATTAACCCAGGATGATAAATTCCCCATTGTTCTTATAGGGTTGAAAGAATTTTCTACGGAAGAAGACGAGACTAAACAGGGAGTCGTTTATTCGAATCTGAACAACATGCTTGGCCATTGGGACGAAATTCGGGACACAATGAGGACATTTAAAGAGGAAACGTAAGCAGATTTGCTTCGCTCACTTTTAGTAGGTCATCCAACTCCCACAAAGCCATTGATGAGATCGGCTAGGGAACTTGGATACTGCGCAGTGAAAGCGTGCCCGCCTCCTCGGAATTGGGCCAGCCATGCGCCGGGAATTGCGTTGACCAGTTTTAACGCATTAGAAGGAGGGATCACGACGTCGTCAGTGCCGGTGGCGATCAGCACCGGCGCGCTTATCTCTCGCAGCCGACTCCCGACACCATTTCGGTGCCAAGCATCCATCGCCGCAGCTTGGCGGTTGACCAAGTCAGGAGATAACCGGGCGCGCGCAGCCGCCACGATGTCTCCGAATTGGCGATAGAAGGATTCGGCGACATCACTCGGAAAAAGCAAGAACACCAACCGCCGCGCTTGCTCGTGAGCCGTGCCGGACGTATCCACGAGTTGGGACCACACAGCGGCCGGCGCGAGAACTGCGTCAGTGCCTCCCGGATCCGTCGATAATAAGATGAGTTTGTTAACGCAATCCGGATGCTGCAAGGCCAGCGTCTGAGCGATGAATCCGCCCATCGACCATCCGATTACGCTTGTACGCCCAAAAGCGAGTGTCTCGATCACATGCGCGGCATCATCAGCGAGCTGGGCGATGTCGAATGGCTTCCCGTCATCAGTAGAATTACCCATTCCCCGGTGATCGATCAGGATCAACTCGTTGAAAGACGCGAGCCCATGGATGAACGAAGGATCCCAGTCGGCACTTGTCGCAGCGAATCCGTTCAGGACCAGAAGCGGCCGGCCCTTCCCAACACGACGGTAGGCGATTTGTGCGCCATCGCCCGGGAACGTCGCTAACGATTCAGCTACCACCGAACCAACTCCATCGTTGAAGCCTCGCGGTCCCTCGCTGAAAGTGTCAATCCACAAATGGCAAATTCCCGTTCCACTGACCAGCCAGGGTGGCAACGCAATCCTCTCTTCGAATTTTTTGCGTCATTGAAACTCGCTGTCGTTTTGCTGGCGGTGCTCATCGTCGCCGCGATCGCGGGCACGATTTATGAATCTAGTTTCGACGCGAAGATCGCCCGCGCCTACATCTACGGCGCTCCGTGGTTCAATCTCTGGCTGGTTTTGCTCGGAGCGAACCTTGCCTGTTCGGCGCTCTCTCGCTGGCCTTGGCGAAAACATCATGTTGCATTTCTCATTACACATCTCGGCATCATAACGCTGTTAATCGGCTCGCTGATCGGCAGGATTTGGGGAGTCGAAGGGACGATCACGCTTTTCAAAGGCGACCCGCCTACAAATCGGCTCCTTGTTAACGAGCACCAGCTGCGCGTCCACGACGTTGACGGAATCGTAAAAGGCTACCCCGCGGAATTCTTGCATCATCCGCCGACGCCGCAGCATCCACGCGACCTCGGGCTGTTGGCCAGCGGGGCGCGTTTGCAAATTGTCGATTACGCACCGGCGATTGAAGGCAAGCTGAATCCAAAGCCAGTGAGCGGGGGCGGCGGGCCAGCAGTGCACTTCACCATAGCCACAGCGATGATGAACCAGCATTTGGAAAGCTGGCTACTCGCCGACGATCCAGAGAACGGAAAGTTCTCGATGGGTCTGGCGAATATCGAATTGAAACGCGGCATCGCGCCGAGTGGTCCCATGGAGCAAAACGCGGCGGAATCGAGAGATCCCTCGACTTCGCTCGGGATGACAGAATTGGAGGAGTCGATTTTCGCGTTTAGCAAGGCGCCGGACGAACAGATTGGTCACGTCCGCAAAGGCGGGAGCACCGGCGCTAAAGTCCGACTAACCGCGCCTGAGAATGGAAACAAGGGACAGGTGATAATTTCCACAGGCGATAAAGAAGCGACGTTTGATGTTGCAGAAAATGTTCGACGCGACGTGCCGATCGTGAACACGCCGTTCAGCCTGAGGATCGAAAATTATTGGCCCGATTTCCGAATCGAGAACGGCAAACCAAGTTCCCTCAGCGATCAACCGAACAATCCCGCAGTGCTCGTCACGATCCACGGCAAAGGCGTTCCCGTTACCGCGGCAGAAACAAATCCGCACGGAAGTGGGAAAGAACTCGCTGCGAAGGGCGGCCCGCCCGCGATGCCCGCACCCGGTGAAGAAACAACAAATCATCTTACATTGTTTGTCGCCGATGCTGGCACGATCACTTACGAGCTCGCCTCACGAAAGAACGGCAAATCTTCTGGCAAGATTGATTTGAACAAACCGCTGTCAACGGGTTGGGCCGATTGGCAGCTGGCCGTTGATAAGACGATGGCCAGCGCGCAGCCGCAGATGGATTTCACGCCATTGAAATCCGGGCAAGCGTCAACAGCATCCGCCGCCGCAGCTGATTTGCCGGATGGCGTGCAGGTGCGCGTTCAACAAAATGGCGAAACAGTTGAGCGATGGACGCCAGCCGGCTGGCAGATCGCAATTCCGATCGGCCAAGGGACAGATTCGCCGAGGCGAACTTCGCCCAGCCCAACAATGTTTGTCTACGGCTGGAAAACAGTTTCGCTCCCGATCGGACTAGAACTGCTCGATTTTGAGGTGAAACGCAACGAAGGCAGCGATAGCCCTGCCGGATTTAAAAGTACGCTGCGAGTCGTCACTGCCGATGGCGAAACTGCCACTGGCTCGTGCTGGATGAATAACCCGTTCAGTTTCCCTGGTAACTGGTGGCGGACGTGGACCGGGTTGACTTACAAAATCTCGCAAGCGTCCTGGAACCCGGAAAACCTCAATCAAAGCACTGTGCAGATTTTGCGCGACCCCGGATGGCTCTTGAAATGGATCGGTTCGTTGCTGGTAGTGATTGGCGTGTTCATGATGTTTTATCTCCAGCCGTACCGAAAACAAACCGAAGGCGAACCAATTACGCCGACTAGCGCAATGCCGAACGAACAAAACCGTCGGGCAGCTGCCGACTCGCCACCTGTCCCGGCGACAGTTCAGCGTTGAAACTTGGGGCAAAACGTTAAACGTTTTGCTCTCGTATGGGAAACAGGAGAGTCATTCGATTGCTGGCGTTGTTCAGCTTCATGGCAGCTTTGGCTGCATACGCTTCCGATCATGAGCCGGCCGAAGTTTCCGAACCTGAGGAATCCCCATCAATCGAGTCGAAATGGGGTTATTTCGACGGCGACCCCGTAACCAAGTGGAATCCGGATGGACGGACAATGACGCTCTTGACAGAACTGCGGTACACCGATCCGAACGGCGATGTCTGGGTCGCGCCGATCGGATCGGTTGTCGATGGCGCATCCATCCCGCGATATCTCTGGTCGATCATGGGTGGACCATTCGAAGGAAGATACCGGAACGCCTCAGTATTGCATGATGTCGCTTACGGCCAACACAAGCGCCCGTGGCAGGATTGCGACCGTATGTTTTACTACGCGATGCGTTGCAGCGGCGTTAGTGTGATTGAAGCAAAGACCATGTTTTACGCGCTCTATAGGTTTGGGCATCACTGGAAATTTCCGATCAGACGCGCGAAGCCCGTGAAGTACGAGGGCGGACTTGTCGCGAGAGGAGAAGAAATTCCGCGCGCGGTTCCGGTAAATCCGGCCCAAGTCAACGAAGCGCGCGATTGGATTAGCAACACTGATCCGACTCTCGAACAGATTGAGCAACGAGCCAACGCCGAAGGCCGCTGAACTTAGCTTCGTAGACGGTCGAGTTTCTCTCGCTATAGTTTCGCAATCGAATCCGATGGGTTCGGCAACAGAAAGTTCAACAGGAGGATATGTATGCTAGGCGAAAAAATTGGTGGAACATCGGGCAAGATTGCTTCGCAGCGGATATTGCCGAACCTCGGCGGAGGTCCAAAAATGGAAACTTCGTTTCAGGCGAATGGATCAATACTTGGCACAGACGTAAAGGAGACGGGCACGTATTGGACCGTTGTCCGACCGGACGGGACCCTCTACGGCGAAGGGCAAGGGGTGATGATACTCAAGGACGGGAAAATGGCCACGTGGACAGGCCATGGTGTCGGCACGATAAAGAAAGACGGGACCGCGAGCTATCGTGGTGCGGTTTATTATCAAACTACGCCCCCACGTTGGGCTCGGCTGAACAAGGTCGCGGTGGTATTTGAATACCAGGTAGACGCGGAGGGCAGTACACACTCCGAATTTTGGGAATGGAAGTAGCTCGCAACGAGGCGCTGTGAGATTCTGATTGCTTAAGCTGTTTTCGATTCTGAGGCAGTGGCGCCGTTCTTTTCCAAAGCTACGGCCAAGACTTCATCGACGTTTTCGACTGGGACGAATTTGATTTTTTGTTTCACTTCCTCTGGAACATCCACCAGATCTTTTTCGTTGAGCTTGGGGATGATGACCGTGTAAATGCCGGCGCGCATTGCCGCCAGACTTTTTTCTTTCAGACCTCCGATCGGCAGAACCAGTCCGCGCAAAGTGATTTCACCTGTCATCGCCACATCGGGACGAACCGGCTTGTTGCTAAAAAGCGAGGCGAGCGCGGTAAACATGGCGATTCCCGCAGATGGACCGTCTTTCGGCACCGCGCCGGCGGGCACGTGCACGTGAATGTCCGTCTTGCGAAAATCTTCTGAATTCACTCCAAGTTGGCCGTCGCGGCTGCGGAGGAGACTAAGCGCAGCCTGAACGGATTCTTTCATCACTTCGCCGATGTGGCCGGTAAGCGTGATATTCCCTTTACCAGGATAACGCGTCGCTTCGATGTGCAACACTTCGCCGCCCGCGGGCGTGTAAGCCAAACCTGTAACGACTCCGGGTTTGCTGGTCTTGAGCTTTGTTTCGCGAACGTACTTCGCAGGGCCGAGCATTTCACGCACGAGCTCCGGTGTGACCGTTATATGCTCGGTTTTTCCGCGCGCAACCTGCGCTGCGACGCCGCGACAAAGGGCGCCGATCTGTCGTTCGAGCTCACGGACACCGGCCTCATGTGTGTAGTCGTTGATAACACTTCGGAGCGCGTCGTCTTCCCAGACGCATTGTTCGGGTTTCAATCCGTTTTCTTCGAGCTGCCGCGGCACGAGGTACCGCTTGGCGATCTCGAGCTTCTCGCGCTCGGTGTAGCCGGGGATTGAGATTACTTCGATCCGGTCGCGCAACGGCTCCGGTATGCCCTCGATATAGTTAGCGGTGCCGATGAAGATTACCTGCGACAGATCGAACGGCACATCGAGGTAACGATCGACGAAGGAATTATTTTGCCGCGGATCGAGCACCTCGAGCAACGCGCTGGCCGGGTCGCCGCGAAAATCCGCGCCGATCTTGTCGATCTCGTCCAGCATGAACACCGGATTGCGCGTGCTGGCGCGTCGCAGTTCCTGGATGATACGACCAGGCATCGACCCGATGTACGTGCGACGATGACCACGGATTTCCGCTTCGTCGCGCATCCCGCCGAGACTAATCCGGACAAATTTGCGGCCCAGCGCGTCGGCAATTGATTGGCCAAGGCTCGTCTTGCCCACCCCGGGCGGCCCGAGGAAACACAGGATCGCGCCGTGCCCTTGCGGGTTGAGTTTGCGCACGGCGAGATATTCGATCAGCCGTTTCTTAACTTTTTCCAGATCGTAGTGATCGCGATCCAGAATTTGCTGCGCCTGATCGAGGTCCAGGTTGTCTTTGCTTAATTCATTCCATGGAAGATCGGCGATGATCTCGATGTAACTTACAATCACCGAAAATTCCGGGCTGGCGGGTGGGATGAAATCGAGCCGCTTCAATTCGCGCTCGGCCTGTTTCATCACGGCCTCTGGCGGCTTGGCTTCTTCGAGCCGCTTGCGCAATTGTTGCGCCTGTTCTTCGCTGCCGCCTTCGTCCTCGCCCAGTTCGCGCTGGATCGCCTTAATCTGCGAACGCAGATAAGCGCGGCGCTGTGCATCGGAAAATTGCGACGCTACGTCTTTTTGCAGTCGCTGCTGAATTTCAGCAATCTCGAGCTGCGCTGAGATATGCTTTTGCACAGCGCGGACACGTTTTTCGACATCGAGCTCTTCGAGAATCGCCTGTTTTTCTGCGACGTCGATGTTCAAGTTCGGCGCCAGAAAATCAGCGAGCTGCTCGGCGTTTTCAATGTTCAGGATCATCAAACGCACCTGCTCTGGCGCGTCGGGTGTCAGTTCGAAGAGCTTTGCAGCAGAATCCCGCAGATTACGAAAGGTCGCTTCCCATTCCTTGCTTTCTGGCGGCGAAATGGAGTTCGGCAGATCGACTTCCGCGCGCAGGAATGGCGAAGTCACGACGATTTTGCGCAGAGAAAAACGGCGCAGCCCTTGCGCGATGACTACGACATGGTCGTCCGACTGGCGCAGCAGCTTAAGCACGCGCACGGCTGTGCCGATGGAGTAGAGGTCTTGTGGCGCCGGGTCTTCCTTCGTCTCATCGCGCTGCGTAACTAACCCGATCACCTTCGTTCGCGGCAACGTCTCATCCAGCAGCTTGAGCGACGCCGCGCGCTGAACGTTCAGCGGAACAACCGTGCCCGGAAAAACGACAAACCCGCGCACCGGCAAAATGGACAATTCCTCGGGGATATGCGGCATTTGGGTTTCATCGGTGGGCGCCACGATGGTGCTTTGCGCTCCCGGTTTGAATTCGCCGCCTTCGCGTAACGCGCTGATTTCGTTCTCACTCATGATTTTTTTAATGGCAGCAAAATCCAGAGCAGACCGTTCCGCTGCTCTGCGTGCGCCTGATCGATTTCCACTTCGGCCGGCAATGGCACTTCGCGTCTGAACGGCCCGTAATCAATCTCCATCGCCAGCAATTGCACCGTGTGTCCCTCTGCGTGTGTGGGCTCCGGCAGCTCGCGCGTGCCGCGAATCACCACCCGCCGCGGTTCAACCGTGAGATCGATGACGGACCGATCAACTCCCGCCAGATCGACACAGATGCGAATGCACGTCTGGCAGCGGTACGCGTTGATGGCGGGTTCCCAGGCGTGCGCAAATCTCGAAAATTGCGCACGTGACAGTTCGTAGGTGATATCGTGCAGTGCGCCGTGCAACCAGCGCAACTTAATGTTCCTGATTGGATCCATTGGTTTGTCGATCAAACTAAAAATCTTGGTGCGTACGCTCCGTTTTAATCTGTAGCGGAAGATACGCCATAGACGGTGCATTTGCGCGTGCCTCTTTCGAGGGACGTGTGCGCAGTGGGTCCCATTCGACGCATGCGTCGTTGCGGCCCGGCGGGTTCTCGTTACTTCGTCTTCCCCGGACCCCATAAGGCGCGACCCGGTTTCGCGCCGGTGTGCTCGCCATCTTTGATGACTTGCACGCCATTAACAAAGACCTGCTTCACCCCCACGGCGTATTGATGCGGTTTTTCGAAGGTAGCGCGATCCGAAATCGTCGCTGAGTCAAACACAACGACGTCTGCGAACATTCCTTCCTTTAGAAACCCGCGGTGATCGAGACCGAGATTCGTAGCAGCCAATCCGCTCAGCCGGCGAATGGCTTCCTTCATCGGGATTACTTTCTCGTCGCGGATATATTTGCCGAGCACCCGCGCGAAATTCCCGTATGCGCGCGGATGCGGATTTGATTTCGTGAACGGTGGTTCCGGCGCTTGTGACGCTTCATCGGATCCGAATGAGATCCACGGTTTCGCGGCTTCCTTCTTCACGTTTTCCTCCGACATTAGATAATAGATCGTGCCGATGCGTGACTCGTCTTCGGCGATCAAATCCATCGCCGTGTCGATCGGATCTTTTCCGCGCATCGTCGCCACGTCCGCGAGCGTTTTGCCCGTAAGCGGCTTCAGCTTTTCCGACTTGAACGCAGCCAGCAGAATGTGCTCCGGGCCACCGGCGTCCAGATACAGGTTCTCCCATGAAACCGTCGGCTTCTGGACTTCGGCTTTAATCTTCTCGCGTATCGCCGGATCGCGCAGCCGCTTGAACAACGCCGGATAACCGCCGTTTTCCGTCCATGGTGGCAAACACGCGTCGAGTCCCGTTCCTGCCGCGGTGTAGGTGTACATGTCGGCGGTAATTTCCAGCCCTTCCTTTTGCGCCTGCTCGATGTGAGCGAGCAGTTGGTCCTCTTTTGCCCAGTTTCCGCGGCCTGAAGCCTTGATGTGGTAAACTTCTGCCGGGATGTTCGCCTCCCGACTGATCCGAATTAATTCGTCGAGTGCTTCGAGCAATCGGCTGCCTTCGCTGCGCAGATGCGAGATGTATCTGCCCTGATATTTTGCGGCGACCTTGCATAGTTCGATCAGCTCTTCCGTCTTCGCATAAAACGCGGGCGGATAAATGAGCGAAGTGCCAATTCCCAGCGCGCCTGCTTCCATCTCTTTACGGACCAGGTCGCGCATCTCATCAAGTTGTTGTGGAGTTGGCGCCTTGTCTTCGAACCCAACCACGTATTCGCGGATCGTGGTCGCGCCGATGAATGAGGCGACGTTGCATGAGATACCGCGTTTTTCGAGGTACTGCAGATAGTCTGCCAGCGTGTTCCATTTGATGTCGTACTTGATATCGCTTTGTGCGCGCAGCATGTGCTCGCGCACGCGGTCGTTCACCGGCCCCATCGATTCGCCTTCGCCCATGATCTCTGTCGTCACGCCCTGCCGAATTTCGCTTTGCGAGCGGCCATCCTGAATCAGCGACTCGGTGGACCAGGAAAGCATGTTAATAAACCCGGGCGCCACGGCGAGGCCCTTGGCGTCAACAACTGTTTTCGCTTTTGCTGACTTGAAATCGCCAACACCAGCGATGCGATCACCGCGAATTGCAACATCTGCCTGCCGCGGCTCGCTGCCCGTGCCATCATAAACCGTTCCGCCCCGTATGATAACGTCAAAATCTGCGCGCGCCGGCGATGGAGATGGGTCCTGAGCGGACATCGCAAGCACAATTGTCAGGAGCGCGATGAGCCAAAGGAAATTCTGTTTCATTGGTTCTGTTGACCGTATCGAACACCGACACTAGCGCAAAAGCAACGCAAGGTATGCAGTGCGCAGACATGTCCGCGCTTTCAAAAGCGGTTCCGCAGTCGCGGGATCGCCGCACTTCAAAAGCAGATCCCGCAGTTGTAGTGTCCGCTGTCCTCAGCGGACTTTTGCTTTGCGCCCGATTGCTGCGCTGAGGACAGCGCAGGCTACAGCGCTCGCGCGCTTCTGGCTGCGACGCTGCGCCGCTACGTAATAGGGGCGACCGGGAGGGCAGCGAGGTGCGAATTGTACTATGAAGTTTGCGGGCGACAAAGGCCAGCAGGCCAGGTGGAGTCGCATCCGCGGCTTCGCGAAAGAGAAAGGAGAATTCAGAACTTAAGAAACGGGAGCATCTGATGAAAACACCAATGAAATCCAAGCGGGCATTGCTGCTGTCGATCCTTTGCGCAGGCGTCGTTACCACTTTTTTGGGCGGATGTGCAGAGGGGCCTTATGTGACTTCGTATGATACCGGCTATTATCCAACCGCGTATTACACGCCGTCCTATAGCTACCCGTCTTCGTATTATTATGGACCGACCTATGATGGTACGATCGTGCGCTCCGGCGTCCGCTATAATGACGCTTACGGACCGCGCTACTACAGCCGTACGGTTTACGGCGACTGGTAATTGATTTGCGACACGCGTTTGATTGATGCATCGGCGCACATGAACGTGCGCCGATGCAGTCAAAATCGCTCGGCAAATGGACTCGACTCCCACGTGCTGTAGCCATGGGCTACGCGCCGTGAGAGAACGAAGGCTGTGGCTAGTGAGACCCTCACCGAAGTGTGGCTGCAAAATTTTGTTTTATTTCGCTTTGTTTGCCTTGGGCAATAGCATTAAATCGTGGAGCGGAGATTTTTAATGAGAGCAACTGCAAAGACACAACGCGCAACCGTGGCAAGAATCCTCGCATTGCTTTGCGCGGGTCTTGTTGGCCTCTCCTTCAACGGGTGCGCCGGAACCTCGTACGTTGAGACCAGCCGCACTCCTGAGTCCCGTTACGATATTTATCACGGACCCGACTATTATCCGTACTATCCCTATTACAGTTATTACGGTGGCGCGTACTACTACGGATATTGACCGTTGGCGTCAAAAAGCGATCTTATTCCATTTGTCCGCGTAATAGGGTGCGTCCGTTGTAGTTTTTTCGCACGAAAAGGACTTCCAGCGCGACTCAGTCAACGACGAATGCGTGTTTTGCAGATGGGCCTTGTCGTACGGTTTCCGAACGCGTGATGAATTTCCATGCGATCGGCAGGACTTTCGTTCGTCATAAGCCGACCAGTGATTGGTTTCAATGCTGTTCATTATTTAATTCGAAATTGATTTTCACGTCGTAATGCTCGCCCTTGATGAGCCCAGCCGGCGGGGCGTCAACTTCAGTCACTCGTTTGGCGATCGTCGCGACAGATTCGTTCACCACGAGGTTCTCAGACGGTTTGATGATTTCGAATTTGGAAACGCGCCCGTCTTTCTCGATGCGAACTTTCACTAGCGTCGAAATCTTGCTACTGGAAGGGACGCTGGTCGTCGGCTGAATCCACGCGCTATAGAAGCGATCGTGCAACATATTGCCATACCAGCCGAACTCCGACTCGCTGCTTCCGTCCCCCGCGCTGCCACTTTTCCCGGTTGAACCTGTTTTCCCACCGCCGCTCTGAGACGGGGATTCCGTTTTTGCCAGAGCTTCTTTCTCCTTTTTCTCCGATTTCTCGCTCGATTTCGCTGAAGTCGGCTTCGCTTTTGGCGGCGGTTTAGGGGATGCTTTCGCCAAAAGAATTTTCTTCGGCGTCGGTTTCGGGATTGGTTTTGCCGTTGGCTTCGGTTTTGGCGCCGGAGTTGCCGTTCGCTTTGGCTTGGGTGTGATTGTCGGGGTTGGTGATGGCAGTTCGATTTCGCTTTTCACTGTCGTTACGGCGGAGCGTTCCTCGTCGTCTGTTTTCACGCCTTTCGGTTCGGGGTCCGGAGTTGGAGCCTCTGGTAACGGCGATGCGCCGTTTTCTGATGCTCCAACCGGGAGATTTTCAGCGGCACCTAACCAAACGATGCTCTCTGGATTCGATGAGGCCCTGGCCACCACGCTCCAGCGAATGAGTCCCGCGATCAACACAACATGCGCAACCGCGATCAGAGTGACGTTTCGCCAAAAACGCGCGTGTCTCACTTGGCTTCCGCTCGCGTCGCAATACCGACCTTTGTGATTCCCGCCCGTTGCACCGCGTCCATTACGCCAATCAATTTTTGCACGGGCAGCTCGCGATCGGGTCGAATTACGATTGCGACATCTGGATTGTTCCGTCTTAATTCGCCCAATTGTGCGGAGAGCGTTTCCAAATCGACTACCTGATTGTTAAACCGGATCGTGTCGGCGCGATCGATGGAAACTGTTTGCACCTGCGACCTGTTGATCTGAGGATTCTTCGCCCCACTGGATGGGATCACCAGGTTCATGCTGCTTTCGAGCAAGGGTGTTGTGATCATGAAGATGATGAGCAGGACAAACGCCAGATCGAGCAGCGGCGTGACATTGATCTCGCTCAGCGTGGAGAGATTCTGGCGTTGTGAGTAGCGTCTCACCTGCGAAAGGCCGATTCACGCGATCCGTGATCGACATACTTATGCTCGAATTCGGACGCGAGTTCGGCGGCGAAATTGTCCATTTCCACGATGATCCCACGAATGCTGGTGACAAGAAAGTTGTAACCAAACATCGCTGGAATCGCGACGCACAGCGCGGTAACAGTGGTGATGAGCGCGCCCGAAACTCCCGGCGCCATCGAGACAAGGCTCGGCGAACCGGCCTCGGCCACACCGGTGAACGCGTCCATCACGCCCCATACCGTGCCGAGCAAGCCAAGAAACGGCGAGCCGCTTACCGCGGTGGCGAGCAAAATCATCTGCGATTCGAGCGCAAGCGCTGTTTCGCCTACGGCGCGTTCCATCGCGGCGTTGACCGCACCCATTTGCGCGGGCGAAATCTTATCGGCGATCTCGAGTCGGGCACGAAACGTATCATCTACTTCGGGCGACCCGAGCAGATGAAATGTCATTTCCTGGCAACCCGCGCGATATACGTTGAAAACCGGTGAGCCGGGAAATCGAGCGTTCTTCTCAAAGAGACGCAGCGGTTGTCGATCTTGCCGAAAAACGGCGAGAAAACGCGCGTTCTGTTTTCGAGCGAAGCGGATCACGCGCAGTTTCGTGATCATGATCGACCAACTGAAGATGGAAGCGACGGCTAGAAGAGAGAGAACGAGTTTTCCTGCGATCGTCGCGTGATCGAACGCAAAAAGGAGACCGCCGGCCGCTAGCAGCGTTGCAAAGAGCATTTCCGCGTCACCGGAAATAAGTAATAGCGCCGTTTCAAGGAAACGCTACTTGTCATTTTGACCGAAGCGCAGAAAAGAGAATGAAGCGGCCCGGAAGCCGCGAAATCGACGGACAGGCTGAAAGCTGAGCGAACGGGCGTGAGCGAATCAAATCTCATACTGTTTAATAATCCAGAGATGTCTCGACTTCGCTCGACATGACAAACTCTACGAGATCATTCTCTTTGGGTACGTCGGTCGCCTCTTTGCCGCGACTACGAACCCGATTCCGATGACGATCAAAAAGAATGAAAAAAATTGGCCACGCGTGAAGGGACCTATCAACTCCGCGTCGGGTTCGCGAAAATTTTCAATCACGATCCGGAAGATCGCATAACAAATAAAAAAGAGTCCCGTTAGAACTCCATTTGGTTGGCGAGTGCGCGTTCGCACAAACCACAAAATCGCGAACAGAACGATCCCTTCGAAAAACGCCTCGTAAAGCTGCGAGGGATGGCGCGGTGAAAGAATTGAACGCAACGCGGTTGCTACGTCCGGCTGGCTGTGCACCGCATTGATGATCGCATCGGGCGTCGTGAGCCCCGGATCGATTCGCGAGCATGCCGACACCGCTCGATCCGTTTCCTGAGGATGATCGAGCAGTTCCTTTGGAAATTGCATCGCCCAGGGAACATTCGTGATCCGTCCATACAGTTCGCCGTTGATGAAATTGGCGCAGCGTCCAAAGAATAAGCCAACCGGCGCTGTGACGACTAAATTGTCGCCGAGATTCGTCCACGAAATTTTGTGTCGATACGCGTAATAAAAAGTGAAGGCCAAAAGGCCAAACATTCCGCCGTGGCTGGACATGCCGCCTTCCCAGACGCGCAAGATCGATAACGGCTCGCGCAACATTTCCGGTTTGTAGAAGAAAACGTAGCCGAGCCGTCCGCCAATGATTACGCCGAACAGCGCGCAGCCCGTGATAAAGTCGCCGACTCTTTGTGGGGAAAGGTCGGCGTACCCGCGTTTGGCCAGCCAAAGGAAAAGCAGATAGCTCGAGACAAACGCGAGCACATAGGCAAGGCCATACCAACGCGGGCCGACATTGTCATAGATCCTAAAAATGATCGGATCGAGATTGTGAAGATAGTAAGCCAGCACTTGCGCTGCGATTGTCCGCGACGTTCTGAATTTGCGCAATCAAACTGTAGCCGCTTCGCTGGGCGAAGAGCGCGCGTCGTCCACCCGCCTTCGCCGAGGTTTCGGCGTGGCAAGCAGGGCGACGGCTACAGAACACGCGACGCGCTTAAAACCTTTCGCAAAAAAGGTGCGGTGCGGCTGACGCGATTCTTCGCGACCTGTTCCGGGGTTCCAAACGCGACCACTTCACCTCCGTCCGCACCTGCTTCCGGTCCAAGATCGACGATGTAATCGGCTTCTGCGATCACACTCAGATTGTGTTCGATGACGATCACGGTGTTTCCTTCGTCCACGAGCCGGTGCAGCACGTTGAGGAGCAATTCAATGTCGGCCATGTGGAGGCCGATGGTCGGTTCCTCGAGTAAATACAATGTTGATGCCGGTTTGCGCATTCTCCGGATTCGCTCGTCTGCCGCGCGGCTGACCCCGCGCTTCAGTTGCGTGACCAGTTTGAGCCGTTGCGCTTCGCCGCCGCTCAAGGTCGGGCTCGGCTGCCCGAGCTTGAGATACCCGAGCCCAGTGTCGACCAGTAGTGAAAGCGGCCGCGCAATTTTCGGATGCGCAGAAAAGAATTTCGCCGCTTCTTCGATAGTCATCTCCATTACGTCGCCGATGGATTTTTCGTTGTAGCAAACCTCCAGCGTCTGCGGGTTGTAACGTCGGCCACGGCAGTCTTCGCAAGGCACATAACTGCTCGGGAGAAAATTCATTTCCAGTTTGATCAATCCCTGACCTTTGCACGTCTCGCAACGGCCGCCTTCGGCGTTGAACGAGAATCGGCTTGCAGAATAGCCGCGCACACGTGAGACCGGCAGTTGCGCGTAAAGATTCCGGATCTCGTCGAACATCTTTACATAAGTGCCCGGCGTGGAGCGCGACGTTTTACCGATCGGCGATTGATCGACTTCGTAGACGGCCTCGATAACGCGAACGTTCTGGGGAGCGCGAGCGCCCCGCTCGCTCTTTCCGGCGCCCTCGCCGAAAAGCTCGGGGTGGGTGTCCCGCGAGGCGCGTGACACAGCAGGCGAGGCGCCCGCGCTCCCCAGATGCTCGCGTACTTGGGGTAATAGCACGTCGTGCATCAATGTTGATTTGCCGCTGCCGGAAATTCCCGTTATTACCGAGAGCCTCCCGACGGGGAAACGAACATCGATATTTTTCAAGTTGTTCGCGCGCGCGCCTCGAACTTCGATCCAGTTTTCGACACCACGCAACGACCGGCGCGATCCGCGGATCGGATGGCAAAGCGGCGTTTTGAGGCAGCGGGCGGTCTCCGAATCTGAATTCTTCTCGATTTCGCGCAGCGTGCCAGCCGCCACCACTTCGCCGCCGTGAATTCCCGCACGCGGCCCAAGGTCGACAATGTAATCGGCACGCCGCACTGTTTCTTCGTCATGCTCGACCACGACGAGCGAATTGCCCTTGCTCCGCAGGGCAGTGAGTGTTTCCAGCAAGCGCAAATTATCCCGCGGATGCAAACCGATGGTCGGTTCGTCGAGCACGTAAAGAACCCCGCGCAAATTCGAGCCAAGTTGCGCGGCCAATCGGATTCGTTGCGACTCGCCGCCGCTCAATGTCTTCGCTGAGCGTCCGAGCGCTAGATAACCAAGTCCGACCTTCTCCATGAACCGCAGTCGCTGCTGAATCTCAGGAATTAGGCCGGCCGCGATCGTTTGGTGTGTGCCGTTGAATTTTAACTTCTCAATGCTGCGCGCTGCTTCGCTCGCCGAAAGGCTGGTGAATTGATCGATGCTGTAACCTTGCACACGCACGTGACGGGCCACGGCGTTTAGACGTGAAGCGTGACAACCAGGACATTCGCGTAGCTCGCCTTCATCGATCCACTCCGATTCGCGTTCTGCGGACAGTTCGTTCTCGAGCACAGATTCGCCGTCAACGCTCGCGCCTGTTTGGAGATCCTGATCCCAGATTTCACCGAACCCTCCACAGTCTTCGCATGCGCCATGCGGCGAATTAAATGAAAACAAACGCGGATCGAGCTCTTCAAACGCGCGGCCGCACCGTGAGCAGCTCATCTCAGTACTCATTACGGTCAGCCGATTTTTGGAGTCGAGCAGACGCGCAGTGCCGCGCCCGATCTCGAGTGCGCGTCCGGCAACGTCGCGCGCGTTCGTGGTTCGCTTCCGATCGATCATCCCCACGACGACGTCGATGCTGTGTTCTTTGAAACGCTCGAGTTTTCGAAAATTCGCGACCGGAATGAGTCGACCATCGACGTAGAGGGTGTCGAAGCCCTGGCGTTCCGCCCAGCGCGCGACGTCTATGTGAAAGCCTTTGCGTGCTTTTACGAGTGGCGCGAGAACCTTCAGCGGTGCGCGCTTCGCGGCTTCTTCGATTTGTTTTACGATCGCCGCCACGCTTTGTCTTGTGACCGGCAAATCACAGTCAGGGCAAAATTGCGTTCCAGTTTTTGCGAATAAGAGCCGAAGGAAATGATAAACTTCGGTGACCGTCGCAACGGTCGATTTGCCGCCGCCGCGCGTAATCCGCTGCTCGATGGCTACACTCGGTGGCAATCCGCTGACCAGATCGACGTCAGGCTTTTCGAGTTGCTCGACAAATTGTCGCGCATACGGCGACATGCTGTCGAGAAAGCGGCGTTGGCCTTCGGCAAACAAGATGTCGAATGCGAGGGTGGATTTACCCGAGCCGCTCAAGCCGGTGATCACAACCAGCTGCTCCCGCGGGATTTTGACGTCGATGTTTTTGAGATTGTGCTCTCGTGCACCGTGAACGTGTATGGCGCCATTGCGACCTGGCGACCGAAATCGTGGGGCGGTTTCTGCAGCTCGCGCCAACTCAACATGGTCATCCTGAGTGTACGCGAAGGATCTCTCCAACTCGCGCGGGATTTTGGGAGGTCCCTCGCCGTCTCCGCGCCTCGGGATGACAGACAGCGCTTTGATCGATTTCGAAAGGACCCTTCGCAAGAATTTTCCCGTATGCGATTGGCCCATCTCCGCAATTTGCTCCGGCGTTCCAGTCGCAATAACCTCGCCGCCTTCTTCTCCCGCTTCTGGGCCGAGATCGATGATCCAGTCAGCGCACTTGATCACTTCCATGTTGTGCTCGATCACCACGACCGAATGTCCACGATCGACCAGCCGCTGAAATAACCGCAGCAGCATCGCCACATCATCGAAATGCAGTCCGGTGGTCGGCTCGTCAAAAATGAACAAATTGCCAATTGTTTCCCCATTTAGGCGTTGGGCGTTGGGTGTTGAGCGTTGGACGCTTTCTGTTTCGGCCAGATGCCTGATCAGCTTCAACCGCTGCGATTCACCACCAGATAAAGTATTGAGCGGTTGGCCTAGTTGCAGATAACCCAGCCCAACCTCCTCAAGCACACGTAGCGGATCGGACAAGCTCTTGTCCTCGCCAATTCGCGCGAAAAATTCGATCGCTTCGCTTACGGTCAGCTTGAGCACATCGTGAATTGATTTTCCGCGCAGTTGAACTTTCAGAACATGGGGCTGAAAGCGCTTGCCTTCGCACTCAGCGCAGCGCACGAAAAGATCGCTCAAAAATTGCATCTCAATCTTCTCGTAACCGGTGCCCGAGCAGCGCTCGCACCGTCCGCTGCCGGAGTTGAAAGAAAACGCGCCCGCGCTCAGCCCCTGTGCCATCGCTTCCGGTTGCGCGGCGAACAGTTCGCGGACCCGATCAAACAAACCGAGATAAAGAATCGGAGTTGAACGGGGGGTACGTGCCAGCGGCGCCTGATCCACCATCACAACCCCGCTAATCCGCTGCGCGCCGATGATCGATTTGCACGCGCCGGGGTCCTGATCAACAGAGTGAGCCTTTGCACCCAACAAATTTCGATAAAGCACATCGTGAATCAGAGTGGATTTGCCGGAACCAGAAACGCCGGTTACGCACGCGAACACGCCGAGCGGCAGATCAACATCAATGTTTTTCAGATTGTGCTGGCACGCGCCGACGATCTTGATCGATGAAGTCCAGTTACGGCGGGATTTCGGAACAGGAATTGATTTGCGACCGCTCAGATAATCGCGCGTCAGCGAGTGGGGAGCGCGGGCGCTCTCGCCCGCGCTCCCCAGAAAATCCTGTAATGGTCCATTCCACACCAACCCACCGCCGTGTTCGCCGCGGCCTGGGCCGATATCGATCAAATTATCGGCGGCGCGAATGACTTGTTCCTCGTGCTCGACCACCAGCAGCGTGTTGCCTTTGTCGCGCAAATTGTGCATCACCCGCACCAGTTGCCCGACGTCACGCGGGTGCAACCCGATGCTCGGCTCGTCCATGACAAAAAGTGTGTTCACGAGGGATGCGCCTAGGCATGTAGTCAGGTTCACGCGCTGAACTTCACCGCCGCTCAACGTGCGCGTTGACCGATCGAGCGTGAGATAGCCGACGCCGACCTCGCAGAGGTAGTTCAGGCGCGCGCAGATTTCATCACGCAACATCTGAGCGGTTTTATCGCCAGCAGGGATGTGAATGTTGCGGAGCAAATCGCGCGCATCGGAAATCGAAAGCGCCTGGAATTCAGGAACCGTGAGAAGAATTGCAGATTGCGGATCCACCTTCGCCGAGGCTACGGCGGATAAGTTGCGGATTGCGGAAAGTTTATAATTGAGAGCGTCGGGCTGGTAACGTCCGCCTTTACAGCTGGGGCAAGTAACGTAGGCGCGATAGCGACTGAGCAGGACGCGCATATGCATTTTGTACGTCTTGCTCTCCATCCAGCGAAAGAAGCCGCGGACACCGTACCACCGCTCGTCTTCGTAATCTTCTTCGGTGTAATCGCCTGATCGCTTTTCGCCCTCGATAACAAATTTCTGATCAGCCTTGGGCAATTGCTCGAAGGGAACATCGAGGTCGATGTCCTCGCGGGCACACGCTCGAAGCAAATCCTTTTGCGATTCGCCAAACTCGGCACCGCGAAAGACGCGCACCACGCCTTGTTTAATACTCAGTCTGCGGTCGGGAAGAGCCTTGTTTAGATCGATTGAAATGGTGCGACCGAAGCCGCGACATTCGGGACATGCACCGAGCGGATTGTTAAAGCTGAAAAGGCCGGGCGTCGGCGGACGAATATCCAAATCGCAAAAGGCACAGTGCCAGCCGGTCGAGAAGGGAATCTGATCGGTGATCAGTGATCGGTGATCAGCTGAGTGTTGAGTGTTGAGCGTTGGACGTTGAACGTTTTCCGCAAACCGAATTACATTGACTTGGCCTTTCCCAAAACGCAGCGCGGTTTCGATTGCCTCGATTAATCGCGTCCGATTTTCCTCGGTGACCGCAACGCGATCCTGAATCACCTGAACACGCGCGCCGAGCCGTTTGATTGTTGGATCGGCGTCCACGCGCACGACTTCGTTATCGATCCAAACACGCAGGTAGCCCTGCTGCTGGAGAAAATCGAAAAATGCGCGCGGTGCGGTCTTTGCGGGAACTACAATCCAAAACGTGATGAGGACGTTCTTTTCGGCGCAATCTCGCAGAATCTGCTGCGCGATAGACTGCGCGGTTTCGGGGCGGATTTGGCGACCGCAATTCGGACAGAAGGCATCAGCAAGATGTGGCCAAAGCAACTTCAAATAATCGTTGATCTCCGTCATCGTCCCCACCGTCGATCGCGAGGTCTTGACTGGATTTGATTGCTCGATGGCAATGGCCGGCGGGATGCCGCGGATCTCGTCGACGCGCGGCTTGTCCATGCGGTCGAGGAACTGCCGCATGTAGGGGCTGAACGTCTCGACGTAACGCCGCTGGCCTTCGGCGTAAATCGTCTCGAAGGCGAGGCTGGATTTTCCAGAGCCACTCGGCCCTGTGACAACCGTCAATTTCCCCAGCGGAAGATCAACATCGATGCCTTTAAGATTGTTTTGGCGCGCTCCGCGGATTTCGACGGAATCGTTACGCGCTGTCCTGGTACGGCAGTCTTTCTTCCCAATCTTTGAACCCACCGGAAATAATCCTTGATGAAAAAGTGATGCGCAAATTTCCCAACGCGTGATCAACCAACACTGTAGAGGAAACCGTTGGCTTCCCAAGGGACGCTAATAACGTCCCCACAGATTATTCTTTGAAGCGTCGTGCTAGCGCTTCACGCTGTTCCAGCAACTCTTCCGGCACGACGCCGCCTAGCGAATCGAAAAATGTTTTGTGCCCGGCGATTTCCTTCTGCCATTCCTCGTGATCGATGCAGAGGAGTTGCGCAACAGATATATGGTCGATGTCCAACTCGGCCAGGTCGAGATCGTGCGGGCTGGGCAACCAACCAATGGGCGATTTCAGCGCGCCGCCGTTTTCTTCGCAGCGATCAATGATCCACTTCAGTACGCGCATGTTTTCGCCAAACCCGGGCCAGAGGAATTTTCCGTCTGTGCTTTTGCGAAACCAGTTCACACTGAAAATGCGTGGGGGATTAGTTAGCCGTTTCCTAATGTCCAGCCAGTGCTGAAAATAGTTGCCGATATTGTATCCGCAGAATGGCAACATCGCCATCGGATCGCGGCGCACCTTACCAACAGCGCCGGTAGCGGCTGCAGTTGTTTCCGAAGCCATGGTGGCGCCCAGGAAGACACCGTGAGCCCAATCAAACGCCTCATAAACGAGCGGCACCGTATCGCTGCGGCGTCCGCCAAAAATGATCGCGCTGATTGGCACGCCTTCACCTTTCTCAACATCAGGGTCGAGCGCCGGGTTGTTGCGCATCGGCGTGGTGAACCGGCTGTTCGGATGGGCAGCTTTTTCCTTTAGGTTCGGTGTCCAATCATTTCCCCGCCAATCTACTGCATGGGCTGGTGGATCGCCGTCTTTTCCCTCCCACCATACGTCGCCGTCGTCAGTGAGCGCGACGTTTGTGTAAAGCGTGTCATGCGCGATTGAGCGCATCGCGTTTGGATTTGATTTGTAGCTCGTGCCGGGCACGACGCCGAAATAACCGTTCTCGGGATTAATGGCGTACAGCCGGCCATTGCGAACCTGCATCCAGGCGATGTCGTCACCAACGGTCGTCACCTTCCAACCTTTGAAATGTTCGGGCGGAATGAGCATGGCGAAATTTGTTTTGCCGCACGCGCTCGGAAATGCGGCGGCCACGTAATGTTTTTCGCCCTCAGGGGATTCCACGCCAAGGATCAACATATGCTCGGCGAGCCAGCCTTGTTTGCGCGCCAGGTACGAACCGATGCGCAAGGCCAGACATTTTTTGCTAAGTAAAACGTTGCCGCCGTAGCCGGAGCCGACAGAAATAATCGTATTGTCCTGCGGAAAATGACAGATGAAGCGGCGCTCAGGATCAATATCCAGCAGCGAATGCACGCCACGGTTCCATTCCGCGTTTGGATCGTTGCCGAGACGTTTCACGGCGATCTCGCCCATGCGGGTCATGATCCGCATGTTGAGCACAACGTATTTTGAATCAGTGATCTCGAAGCCGACCTTGGTCAGGGGCGAATCCGGCGGACCCATGATGTAGGGAATCACAAACATCGTGCGCCCGCGCATCGCGCCTTTCAAAAGACCACGAAGTTTCGTGTACGTTTCTCCCGGCTCAGACCAATTGTTGGTCGGCCCGGCTTCTTCTTTCGTCGGCGTGCAGACAAACGTAAATTGCTCGACTCGGGCAACGTCATTCGGATCGGAGCGATGCAAATACGAGCGCGGAACCTTCTTCTGGTTCAGCTCGATCAGAACATTTTGCTTGAGCGATTCAGCGATCAGGAACTCGTTTTCCCGCTCCGAGCCATCGCACCAGAAAATATTTTCAGGTTGTGTGAGACCGGCGATTTCGTGCACCCAATCCAGCACGGCTTGATTGGCCGGCTCTGCGTCACCGATCCCATTCGGTGGGAATATGGCTGGCGCGACATTTTTCATAAAAGAAGAATCTCCATCTTAACCACGAACCGATGGCTTCGCCACGTTGAATCGTTGAAACGGTTGAAGCGTTTTCCGATGTATCGATCTAACGATTTGACGATTTAACGAATGATGAATCACGCTTGCGCAGACGCAGTGCGCAGCATTAATTGAAAGCATGTTCGGGGTCACCACGTCCGATGATTATCGGCCGGTTGCGTGGATGGGTCGCTATCCAGTCGATGTGACCACAATGCTCGTAGGTCTGCACGTCGCGGCGGCGGTTTTCGCGGCGATTCTCGTGGCAATCGGAGCAGGGTCCGTTTTGACCTGGCTGCAGTTCGACAGCGCGGCAATCTGGTATGGCGCTCAGGTCTGGCGCCTTTTCACTTACGCGTTTGTTCATGCGCCGTCGGGGCTGCTGTGGTTCGCGATCGAGATGTACATGCTGTTCGTCTTTGGGCGGGAAGTAGAACGTTTTGTTGGGCGACGCTCTTACATCGCGCTGTATCTCATTTTGCTGATCACGCCTGCGGCGCTGCTCACGATTTGGGGGCTGTGGCAGCGGTCTGTCCTCGCTGGTTCGCCGGCGTTGCACTTTGGAATTTTTGTTGCCTTCGCAACTATCTATCCGCGTGCGGAGTTATTCCTGCGTATCATGGCGAAGTGGGTTGCCCTGATTCTTGCAGCCGTCTACACGTTTCAACTGCTTGCCTATCATGCCTGGAACGACCTGGTCGTTGTCTGGACAAGCATTGGCGCGGCGTTCCTTTTCATTGAATGGAGTGGCGCTGGGCCGGAGTTTGCCTGGTGGAGTGCCTTGAAAACGCGTTTCGAGCCGAAGCCGAAGTATCGGGTTGTACCAAAAATGCGACCGACACGTCCTGCGGAGTCCGACGATGTTTATGCTTCGATCGATCCAATTCTCGATAAAATTTCAAAATTCGGGATTGGAAGTTTAACGGCGAGCGAGCGCCGGCAATTGAATCGCGAGCGCGAACGGCTGCTAAAGAACGCGGAATGATCCTGTAGCGGCAGCCGGGCCGGGCTGCTGTGTGTCTGGAATCGCAGGCGGCACGCCTGCCTCTACAGTCTTTGGCTTAACTGAGCCGAGCCTCGATGATCTCGCACAAAACGTGGAGCAAAAGCTGGTGTGCTTCTTGAATCCGCGCAGTTGAATCGCTCGCGACCAAAAGATCGACGTCGGCAATTCCAATGGTCGGTCCGCCATCACGACCGAGAAAGGCGATCGTTTTCAACTTGCGGGCTTTCGCTTCTTCCATTGCACGCAGGACATTTCTCGATTTGCCCGAAGTGGTCAGGCAAATGAGCACATCTTCCGGTTGACCAAACGCAGCCACCTGGCGTGCGAAAATTTCATCGAACCCATAATCATTCGCAGCCGCGGTGAGAAGTCCCCCATCGCTCGCAAGACAAATCGCCGGATGCGCGCGACGGTCCTTGGCGAAACGCACTACGAGCTCGGTCGCGAAATGCGCCGCATCGGCCGCACTTCCACCATTCCCACACACGAGCAATTTGTTTCCGGTCCGCAAACATTGCTCGATCAGGTCGGCGGCCTTTGCGACTTGCGATTCGAGTTTCTTCAGTGACTCAAGCGTCCGAGTCGAATCGTCAATCGCCCGGTCAAAGATTGAGGAGATTTCATTCATCAACTGCAACGTTTGCGACAATAAATGGTGCGCGGTAGAGGGTTCGAACCTCTGACCCCTACCGTGTCAAGGTAGTGCTCTACCACTGAGCTAACCGCGCATTGGATAAGACGTGATAAGTGATCGGTGATCAGTGATCCGTCAAGACCACCTTGTGGAGAGCGCGCGGACAACCCGGCGCGCTTACTTGTGTATTTGCATCAGATGGCCGCAGCCACAGCGATATGGTGGCCCATTACCGATCTAAAACACGCCTTAGCCCTGACGTGCCACAGTGGCGCGGCTA
>DATLPS010000077.1:0-5511 GCA_035535575.1 Candidatus Limnocylindria bacterium | reverse complement strand
AACTCATTCGTGCTCATGAAACTGAGGGAACTTGGAAAATCGATGGGGTGTATGACTGAATAATTTCGGATTTCGGAATGCAGATTGCGGAATGAACAAGAGCTACGTCGAACTTCATGCGTGCAGTGCATTTAGCTTTTTGCGGGGCGGTTCCTTCCCGGAGCACTTAGCTGAAATTGCGCCGGAACTGGAAATGCCCGCTCTCGCACTGCTGGATCGGAACGGCGTTTATGGCGCGCAAAGATTTTCTGTCGCTGCGCGCGAGCATGGCATGCGACCAATCATCGGCTGCGAATTGTCCATGGAAGACGGCAGCATCTTGCCGGTGCTGGTTCAAAATCGGACCGGCTACAAAAATTTATGCGAGCTGCTAACCCAGGCGCATTTGCGCAGCGAGAAAAACAAATGCGCAGTGCGATGGAATGAGCTGCCGCAATTTGCGGGGGGACTGGTTGCGTTATTTGGATTGGGTAGCGCACGCGTCTCGCGTGCTGGCGAGGGCGTCCTCGCCATCGCGAACTTTTCTAAACGCGCGAACTCGATGACGAGTTGGGAATCATACGAAAGATCGTTTCGGCGCGACGCCGAAACCAACACGCGAGACGCGTGCGCTCCCCAGAATGTCGAGGACCGCGCCAAATTACTAATCGATGCTTTCGGTCGCGAAAATGTTTTTGTCGAACTTCAGCGGCATTTCGTTCGCGGGGAGGAACGCATCAATCGCGAACTGATTGATCTTGGGCGCGCACATCGATTGTCGCTCCTAGCCACCAACGGCGTGCAATACGCGAAACCGTACGGGCGCGAAGTGCTGGATGTTTTTACCTGTATTCGCGAACACACGCACCTCGATGCAGCGGGAAAATTGCTTACCAAAAATGCCGAACGGCATCTGAAGATCGATCGCGAAATGCGAGCGATTTTCGCGGATTTGCCGGAAGCGATTGAAAATACTGCGCGCCTAGCCGAGCGACTCACGTTTTCGCTGGAGAATCTCGGTTACGAGTTTCCCGAATATCCGGTGCCGGCGGATCACACCATGGATTCATTTTTGCGCACGATCGTTTGGTTCGGTGCACAACAGCGTTACGCCGCCATCAGCGCAAAAGTAAAACGACAGATCGAGGAAGAGCTCGCGCTGATAACTAAGCTCGGTTTCCCGGGATATTTTTTGATTGTCTGGGACATCGTCAATTTCTGTCGCGAACACAATATCATGGTCCAGGGCCGCGGCAGCGCCGCGAACAGTGCGGTTTGTTATTGCCTCGGAATTACGCCGGTTGATCCCGTGAGCAATCATCTGGTGTTCGAACGTTTTTTAAACGAGAGCCGCAAAGGCTGGCCGGACATCGATCTCGATCTTCCCAGCGGAGATCGCCGGGAAGCGGTGATCCAGCAAATTTATCGCCGCTACGGCAGACATGGCGCAGCCATGACCGCAAACGTGATCAGTTATCGCGGACGCAGCGCGGCGCGTGAGATTGGCAAAGCGCTGAATTTTTCTCCGAGCATGATCGATCGGTTCTCGCACCTGTTCGCGAATGGCGATTTCCCGCACACGATGGAATTGGAAGCGCAAATCGAGGCCGCTGGTTTACCGAAGGATCATCCGCGGATGCCGGCGTTCATCCGGTTATATCACGCGATCTACGGCTTGCCGCGACACCTGGGTCAGCATTCTGGGGGGATGATCATTTGCCAGAATAAACTCAGCTCGTTCGTGCCGCTGGAGAACGCGTCTATGCCTGGGCGTGTCGTTGCGCAATGGGATAAGGACGATTGCGAAGACCTCGGCATTGTGAAAGTCGATCTGCTCGGGCTCGGGATGATGTCGGTGATGCAGGACGCGTTTGAATTGTGCCGTGAACGTGGGCGGCCTCTCGATCTCGCTCATATTCCCAAAGATGATCCGGCGACCTTCGAGATTATGCGGCACGCCGACACTATCGGAGTGTTTCAAATCGAAAGCCGCGCGCAAATGGCGACGTTGCCGCGCATGAAACCGGAATGTTTTTACGATGTCGTCATTGAAGTGGCGATCATCCGGCCCGGTCCGATCCAGGGTGACATGGTGCATCCGTATTTGGCTCGCCGCGCTCGGAAGGAGCCGGTGACTTATTTCGACGGTCGATTAGAACCAGTGCTGAAGCGCACACTCGGCATTCCGCTTTTTCAGGAACAAATGCTGAAGATTGCGATGCTGATGGCTGATTTTTCCGGCGACGAAGCGGAAGAGTTGCGACGCGCTCTGAGTTTTCATCGCTCTGAGGAACGGATGAACAAGGTCTGCGCGAAATTACGCGCGGCGATGGAATGCAAAGGCGTTGCGCCGGACAAGATCGAGAAAATCATTCAGTCGATTTCGTCGTTTGCGCTTTACGGATTCCCGGAGTCGCACGCGATCAGTTTCGCGATCCTCGCCTATGGCAGTGCGTATCTGAAAGTGCATCGCGCGCCGGAATTTTATGCGAGTTTGTTGAACAATCAGCCGATGGGCTTTTATACGCCGGCGACGATTGTCAAAGACGCGCAACGACACGGGGTAAAAGTGAAGCCGGTCTGCGTCATGAAATCAGACTGGCGCTGTACAGTCATCGGTGACAATACGTTTCGGCTTGGGTTTTGTGTAGTGAACGGACTGCGCCAGGAGCATGGCGAAGAGTTGTTCCGGCAACGCCAACATCGACAATTCGACTCCTTAGATGATTTCAAGCGGAGAGTTCCCCTGACGAAAGACGAATTACGTACTCTGGCGGAATTGGGCGCACTGAATTGTTTTGCTACGCATCGGCGCGCGGCAATGTGGGAAGCGGAAGAAAAGCTGCATGATGATTTGCTGGGGAGCGCAGGCGCCCAGCCCGCTGTGTCACGCGCCTCGCCGGACACTCATGGGAAGCTTTTCGGCGGGGGCGCCGAAAAGAGCGGGCGAGGCGCCCGCGCTCCCCTTGCACGAATGACGCTACCCGAGCGCGTGAGTGCCGATTATGAGACGATGAATCTGACCACCGGCCCGCATCCGATGAAACTGTTGCGCGAAACTCTCCCGAATATTTGGCGCGCCATCGACCTTCGACACGCGCGGCATGGTTCGATCATTCAAATCGCCGGCAACGTGATTTGCCGTCAGCGTCCCGGCACGGCCAAAGGATTTGTTTTTATTAGCCTTGAAGACGAGACCGGCGTCTCAAATGCAATTGTCGAACCAGACTTGTTCGAACGCTTTCGACTCGTCATCACAGAAGAAGCCTTTCTGCTTATCGAAGGCGAAGTACAAAATTCGGACAACATTGTTTTGATTAAAGCCCGCGAAATCAAGTCCCTCGCACACGAGCAACTCATCGGAAGTGAGTCGCACGATTTTAGATAATCTGTAGCCGGTTCGCTGTGCGAAGCGTGCGCGCCGCCCCTACTCGCCCGCGTGATGTGGCTCGGGCGTTTTTGGTTGGGTTGGTTTTTCGGCTGGTTTTTGTTCTGACTCCATCCAGTCGGTGTGAAAAACGCCGGGCTTGTCGATCCGCTCGTACGTATGTGCGCCAAAGAAATCGCGTTGCGCTTGCAGGAGGTTTGCGGGCAAGCGGGCGGAGCGATAACTGTCGAAGTAAGCCAGCGAGGCAGAAAACGCGGGCACAGCTACGCCGTGCTTAATGGCTGTCGAAACGACGATGCGCCAGCCGCGCTGCGCTTTTCTGATGGCCCGCGTGAAATAACGATCAAGCAGCAGATTATGCAGCTCGGGATCGCGCTGATAGGCTTCCACGATCCGGTTGAGAAATCTTGCGCGAATAATGCAACCGCCTCGCCAAATTGTCGCAATGTCGCTGATATTAAGGTTCCAATCGTAGACTTTGCTTGCTGCTCGTAGTAGCTCCATCCCTTGCGCGTACGAAACGATTTTCGACGCGTAAAGCGCGTCGCGCACCATCTCGATAAACCGGAAGCGATTACCTCTGAATTTCCGAACTCTCGGCTGCGGTAACACTTTCGACGCAGCCAAACGGTCTTCCCTGTGTGCAGAGACGACGCGCGCTTCAACCGCAGCATTAATCGTGGAAATGACCACCGATTGTTCGATTGCGGATTGCAGCGTCCAAATGCCCGTCCCCTTTTGTCCGGCTTTGTCGAGGATCATTTCGACCAGTGGCTTACCAGTCTCTGGATCGATCTTTCGAAAAATCTGTGCTGTGATCTCAATCAGATAGCTCTCGAGCTCGCCTCTGTTCCATTCTGTGAAAATTTCAGCCAGTTGTGCTGCCTCCACTTGCAGGATGTCCTTGAGAATGGCGTACGACTCGCAGATCAACTGAATGTCGCCGTACTCGATGCCATTGTGGACCATCTTGACGTAATGACCGGCGCCATTCGGTCCCATGTAACGGCAACAAGGTTCGCCATCCACTTGCGCTGCGATCTTGCGGAAAATCGGCGCGATAATTTCCCATGACTCAAGCGAGCCGCCCGGCATGAGCGATGGACCTTTGAGCGCGCCTTCTTCACCGCCCGACACGCCCATCCCGACGAAATGAATTCCCTTCTGCTCCAATTCCTCTCCACGCCGATGCGTATCGGTGAAAAGAGAATTTCCTCCGTCGACAATGATATCGCCGCTTTCAAGCAGTGGGGCTAGCTGGCCAATCACGCCATCCACTGGCGGCCCGGCCTTCACCATCATCATTGCGATGCGCGGTTTTTTTAGCGCGGCGACGAATTCCTCCATCGTGCGGGTCGGCTGGATGTTCTTTCCTTTGGCACGGTCCGCAGCGAATTTCTCAGTAACTTCCGTCGTGCGATTGAACACAGCGACAGAAAACCCCTTGGATTCCATGTTGAGTGCGAGATTTTCGCCCATCACACCCAAACCGATCAGGCCAATATCACATTGATTGGTTGTCATTTTAATATCTTCTTTCTAACTACTTCGGAGAAGACGACACTGTAACGAGGAATTTGACCACATGGCAAATATCGTTTGTGAAGTTTTAGTGACTGAAGCGTCGCTTGATACGCCGCCGAAAATCCACCGTGGCGACGCAGGAGCGATAAACGACTTTTGGGGAACCGTGCGGAGACTTGAAGATGGACGCGAAATCGACGGGATTCAATATGAAGCGCATCACGAAATGGCCGAACATCAGTTGAGACAAATTGCCGGGGAGGCCGCGAAGAAATTTCCACTTCAGCTTGTTATCATTCATCACCGAGTCGGATTTATCGCCATTGGGGAACCATCGCTTTTTCTGCGAGTGGCAACTCCGCACCGCAGCGAAGCATTCCGAGCCAGTCAATGGATAGTGGATGAGTTGAAGAAAAAAGTTCCGATTTGGAAACGGCCAAAATTTAAAGTGGATAATCTTCGCCGCGCCTCGCACCCGCCTTCGCGCAGCTACGACGTGGCAGGCAGCGAGGCGGCTAAAGTATGAATTGGGCAAATCGAATTACCTTAAGCCGGCTCGCGCTTACAGTTCTTTTTGTAGTATCGCTCAACTCTTCCTGGCAGTATGCGCGCACCACTGC
>DATLPS010000076.1:0-7294 GCA_035535575.1 Candidatus Limnocylindria bacterium | reverse complement strand
TCGCGAAGTTGATGTTCGTCAGCGACCGCGCGTCGGACATCGGTGAATGTTTTGTATCTTGGCAACTTCCCGCTGCGCTCGACCGTTACCTCACGGCTTTACCGGCCATGTCGCTCGACCCAGTCGCTCCATTCTTGTCGTCCCAACCTTGCTTATGCGGTTTGCATAAGCCGCAGGCGCGCCGTTTCGGCGCACGATAACGTCGCTGGGTGAATTTCGATTTCATCGGAACGATTGCATCAGTTTCTGCAGAATATCTTCCATCGTTGAATCGGGCACATGACCGAGCTTTTTCCGAATCAGGCCCTGGTGAATTGTAAATATTTTGCCGAGCTGATGATCGACGGCTTAGGTAGACCCGCCCTTTTCAATTCACTGCCTGACAACAATATCTCGTCCTCGCCGGGGGCAGCGGGGACTTGAGACGTAATCGCCGCAACCACAAGATCGCTATGCACCTTGTTTAATCTTTCTGGGGAGAGAACCAACGCCGGCCGCTGTTTTATGGCGCTCAGATCGGTGAACGGAAAAGGCACAAGAACAACATCGCCTTGGCTAAAGCTCGTCGTAGATGGCATCCTCGGGATTGTTCCAGAACTCGAACGCCGGCTCGGCCGCTTTGAGCCAGCCGACATCCTCCGGCTGAATTTTTAGATGCGCCGGCAAATCATGAAGCAGCCGCATTTGGTCGCGCACATTCAAGTGCTCGATTGCTTCGCCGATTTCCTGAACCGTGCTCATACGCGCAATTTAATCGAAGCTATTTCGGATGGAAAGCTGCTTCTCGAATGGTCAGGCGTCAGATGTCAGATCTCAGATTACGACTTACCTTAAAAGAGAAGCCATGATCCGGACATTGACGATGTTTGATGGGCGATGTTTGAGGCTTCATGGACGAACAAGTTTTCCCTAAGAAGGAAGATTAGAGTTTCTTTCGTCCCTTTCCTAGGTTGAAAAACTCGCTCGCTGCCCGCGTTCGCTCGCTCCTATCCTCGTCACTTTACCTTCTATCTCGCTCATCCCATTCGCTCGGTTCCTGGTTTAAAGTCTGGCCGTTGCTTCGCATCCGTTGCAGCCTGATTAACTCTTTTGCTGTCGGGGATTTTTGGGATTCGCACGCGCGAGGGAACCAAATAACAGCGATTGCACGAATTGTCGTTGCGTGATCGACGCCGTGTAACTCCGAAAAGGTTCGCCCGCCACGGCGGGTAAACTGAGCACGCGGCTGAAGGAAATTACAGGAAGGACTCTGAATAGATCGCGGACATTCAACGACTAAACATGATTATTATGAAAAAACTTACTAGTTTACTGATAGGCTGTTCACTGGCGCTGGCTGGAGCCGCGTTGGCACAACAGCCAGTGGAACAGCAGTCACCATCAAAGGGCAAGCGCGCCCCGGAAAAAGCGCGCGCGACTCAAGCTCAGCCCGGCGCGAACGCCGCCAAGCCTCAGGAGAGGCCGGCGCAACAAACCGGAGCAATGAAGGGACGCGGCCCGACGAATGAGCGCGGTGCCACGAATCTGCCTGGCGCGGACAGGGGCCAAAAAACTCACGCGGGCCACGCACCTGCAAACGCTCCGGCAACGAACGTACCCGGTAAATCGACCGATGAAGCGACGACTGAGCCCGGTGGTGGAAAAGGCCGGAAGACTCAGACTCACCAGGAATCTGGAAATGCTCCCGCGACGGGAACGGATGCTTCCGGTCATGCGGCGGGAATGCCGACGCAGAAGGGGAAGGAGCAGCAGGTTCAGGAGCGCAAACAAGGTCAAGGTGTGAAGCAGCCCGCAACTGAAGCCGGCGCAACTTCGGCAGCCGGCCAGCAAAACGTGCAGGCTAAACCGGGGGCCAAAGGGAAGAAGCCCGATCCGCAGCAAGTGCAGGAGGTCAAATCGCAGCACGCGAGCTTCCGCGCACAGCCAAAGCCGCAGCAGGTTCAGGCGGTTACTTTCAACCAGAACCATCGGATTGAAGGAAGTGATCGCTGGCAGGGTCACCAATACGAAGTATTCCGTTCGTATCATCCGGAATGGCACGATCAGGGCTGGTATCATTCGCGTTACAACCGTGTGGAGCTGATCGCTGGCGGTTACTATTTCTTCAACAATGGCTACTGGTTTCCGGCGTGGGGCTACAGCCCTTCAGCGCAATATTATGCCTACGATGCACCGATCTATGTCGGTCAACGTGCTGTGCCGCCGGACCAGGTGATCGCGGATGTGCAAGCCTTGCTACAGCAAATGGGCTATTACACCGGTGAAGTGGATGGATTGCTCGGACCGCTGACTCGGGAGGCGCTCACCGCTTATCAGGCGGATCAGGGACTCACCACGACAGCGGTAATCGACCAACCGACGCTCGATTCCCTCGGACTGGCATAAGTTAAACTATCAACCAAAAGCCGCCGGGCGCAGGAATGCCTCGGCGGCTTTTTTGTTTCCAGGACGATAGGAAAAGTAACATGCGCTGACGCGCTAATGTTTGATGTCAGATGTTTGATGTTTGATGGAAGCACGAAGCAAGAATGGATGACCGGGCGGAGCGACATGGCCGGAGAAGCGACGAGGGTGAGCGAGCGAACGCGGGCACTGAGCGAGTTAACTAAGTAGTAGGAGCCGAACAGCAGAGTAGGAAGGAAGTGGTCCGCGGGGGCAGAAAAGCCTGGAACTCGAAATACTTAACGGTGTTGAATAATTGGTTCATCGATCTTGTCTAAGATCGAAATGGGAAAACGGAAAACAATGGAGGGAAAATAATGAAACGAGTTCTGTATTCAGTATGCATTGGAAGCCTCGCGCTGGCGCTCACAGCGTGGGGTGAGCAAGTCAATAAACGCTCTGATCGAGCGAGGCCGCAGCGAACAGCGAATGTTCGCGCGGCAAGGCCTGCGACTACCCATGCGACGATGGGCGCGCGCCATTACAATTCGACTGCGCAGTTTCGGCAGCGGTCGTATACCACGCCGCGCACCAGTTCGAGCGTGATGGCCAATCGCAACGCCCGACTGAGCGCGATGCGCGAGCGAAACTTTTCCAGGAATCAAGAGTTTCGCGCGAGACGCAACGTCGCCGTCAATCGCGATAGAAACGTCGCGGTGAACCGGACGAGGAAGTACGAGGTCAATCGTAACCGCAACACCGCCGAGGTTCGTGCTCGCAACAACGTAGCGGTCAATCGCGAGAGAAACCTCGCGGTCAATCGGACGAATAACGTTGACGTTAATCGCGCTCGCAACACCGAGCAGTTTCGTGCGCGCAACAACGTAGCGATGAATCGCAATAGAAACTTGGCGGGCAGTACGACGAGAGACTTCGCCTATTATCGTGGACGCAATGTGAGAATTAATAATGACTTCCACAGTGAGGCGTTCCGCGGCCAACAGTATGCGGCCTTCCGCAATTACCACAGACAATGGCACGATCGCGGTTGGTGGAGAAGCCATTGCGATCGGATCGTCTTTGTGAGCGGCGGCTGGTATTACTGGAATGCGGGCTATTGGTACCCGGCATGGGGTTATGATCCGTACGCGTATTATGCGTACGACGGCCCAATCTACGCCTACAATGGCTTGACCCCCGACCAGGTAATTGTCGACGTCCAGGGACAGCTGCAACGCGCGGGTTACTACGACGGACCCATCGATGGGATCCTTGGGCCGATGACCCGAGAGGCGATCGCAGCGTTCCAGGCTGACAATGGATTGGCGATCACATCGGTGATCGATGAGCCGACACTTGCCACGCTCGGCGTCGCGTAAGTCATCGAAGTCACTTGGAGAGCCGCGTGATGTGTTTCATCATGCGGCTCTTTCATTTCTGCGAAACAAACGTTTCAATGTTTCAACGCTGTAACGCTTCAACAATTCAACGGAACACCGGCCACTGTAGTGTGCGCTGTCCTCAGCGCAGAATCTTCCCGAATCCGAGTAACCGGAGGTCCAAAATTTTTGGGAGACACGAATCATAAAGTATGAAGATGCTGATAATGACAGTCGCAATGGCGTTACCGCTCATGGCCTTGGGCCAGACAGCGGAACCGCAACAGACGACAACACAGACGAAAGAAACGGGGGCTACGGCCCCGGCGAAGGGGAAGAAGATGCGCCCCGAGCAGGAGCCGAGCAAGCCGCAGGCAAAACCTGAGACCGGCACAAACGTGCGTGGACAGACGAACGTGAAGGGTCAGGCTCAGGACGTAAACAAGAATGAAACTGGGGTGCGTTCGAGCACGGACCAGACGAATGTGAGGAACACGAATCAGACGACGACGGTGAACAAGCAAGAGTTCAGGTCGCGTCACAGCGAAGTGTTCAGTCTTGGGCGGCATCCGCAAGAGTTCTTCGTCCAACGATTCGGGGCGAACCATTTCCGATTGATCGGGAACACGTATTTCGCGTTCGTGGATGGCTGCTGGGTCGCGGTTGACGTGGATGGCTTCGTATATACGGAGCGGGTGATCTGCGCGGGCGATCCGGACTTTATTGAGATCGATTAGCGCATCGTCTTCTCGACACAAAAGCGCTCCGCCGAAATGCGGGGCGCTTTTTTTTGGCGATCGATAAGAATCTCGGATTGCGGAGAAATTAATCAGGAAACCAGGAACCCAGGAAAACAACTAAGCAATCTAAGCAAGTGTTGGGCTGTTCTTTCATCTTTCCAGATTTTTTGGCGGAACAGGCAGATCAGGTTTTGCGTTGAACAGACGAGGGCAGTAATATCAATTCGTGACGCTCAAGGTGCTGATTCATGTGGCGGAAGAAGGCGCGTCCCGGCCGGCAACTTGGTAAATCCGTCGTTCGGGAAACCAAACATGATAATGGAGGAAAGAAATTATGGGATTACTCGATTCAATACTGGGTGCAGCTAGCGGTAAAAGTGATGCTCCTGGCGGAGCGGCTCCGCTTATAGGAGTTCTCGGTGGTCTCCTCGCGCAAAGTGGGGGACTGCAAGGCCTGGCTAACAAATTTTCGCAGAGCGGCCAGGGGAATGTATTCTCGTCCTGGGTTGGCATGGGCGAAAATCAGCCGATTTCCGGGAACCAAGTTCAAAACGTGCTGGGCTCCGACCAAGTCAACGCACTCGCCGCAAAAATGGGAGTCGATCCGGCCCAAGCCTCGCATTTTTTGGCTGAATACCTGCCAAAGATTGTCGACAAATTAACGCCGGCCGGAAAAGTGGACCCCACGGCGGACCACGAGCAAGGTTTGGCTGCGTTGCTTCCGGCGTTGCTGCAAGATCTCCGCGGCCAAGCTCCCAGCGGTCAGTCCGCAGGGGCATAAAACTTTTGTCGGTTCCAGTCGCTGCTGTCGAGTCTGCTTAAGCATTCCTCTCGTCAGTAGACGAAGGGCAGCAATCGCCATCGGGTACGCCGTTGATAGGCGCGATATTGTTCAGCGAATTCGCGCACGAGAAAATCTTCTTCGGCATGAATGCGCGCAATGATGGGCACGAACATCGCCGCTATTAAAAGCAAACCAATGACGCTTCGAAAGACGAGCGCCCAGCCCGCCATCGCCAGTAACATTCCGAAGTAGCTGGGGTGCCGGACGAAACGATAAAAGCCGTCTGTCTTGAGTCGGTGATCAGGTTGGAGCGCGACGAAGATGCTGAAGCGATGGCCAAGATCGAACACGCTAGCAATGCGCACGAATCCACCGATCGCGGTGATGATTAGCCCGAGATAACGAACAGTGTCTCCATCGATCGTCCAGCGATTAAGACGATCGAGATGCGGCGGCAGCCAAGCGAACGCGACGGCGATGATAATCAAAGGAATGAAAATCCAGCGGCTGGAGGGATCTTCTCGCCGGCCAATTCCGAGACCGCTGCTTCCGGAAAAGCCGTAAGCGATTGCACCGGCCAAGGCCAACATGACTACGCCTGTACGCGCCGGATCCGAAAAGAACGTTGTCCAATCGCCCCAACCCCAAATAACCAGCGACAGAAACAGCAGTGTTCCGCCGACTGCAAAAGCGAGGTTCTTAATGGTGTGATTCAAAAGAAAGTCAGACAGAAGAAGGAAGAATTAAGACACGAAGTCATAACTGCCTCGGCGGCGGTGAACCTGTCACAGAGCAAAGAAGTAGAAAGGACAAAAACAGGAAAAAAGCGGACACTTGAAAAGGGCGGATGTAAAAGCAGAAGACGAATTGAGAACTAAGAGTCAGGAATCCGATTATTCTTCGATTGCGCCGCTTATTTCTTGCAGGTGTTCCCGGAAGGTATAACTGGGATCGGTTGCTCGCTTCTCCAGATACCGCGCGAACTCCAACTGTTCTCGCAGAGAGTGGCCGCTTTTGATCGCCTCCGCCTGATGGCGTTCCCGTTGCCAGATCTCGTGTCCAACGCGAAGCAGTTCGTCGACACGCTCCGCACCAGCAAACAAACAGCCATCGTCGTCGGCGAAGACGACATCGCCGGTTTCGACTAGGAAATTACCAAAGCGCGCGGAGCCTAACGCCGAGGAATCACGAGAGGCGAGCCGTTGCGGGCCGGAAGGACACATTCCATAGCTGAAAATGGGCAGATGAATCTGCCGAAGCTCTGGTGTATCGCGATGCGCGCCCCATACTATAATTCCAGCCAACCCGCAGTGTTCAGCTTCGAGCGCGGTTAGGTCGCCGATGCAGCCTTCGTCCAGGCGGCCGCCGTTATCGATTACCAGAACTTCGCCGGGTTGCGCGCCCTGCATTGCTTCCAGGAAAACATCGACGCTTCCGAAATGTCTGACTGGCAGCGCCGGACCCACGACACGTTGATTGGCCGTCACCGGCCGAATGCCAGGCGGACTGACTCGGAGCGGAACGTTCAAGCGGAGAGCGGCGTCGGCAATGAGCGGAGCAGAAAGTTCGGCAAAAGCGCGAGATACGGATTCCGCTTCCACGCTGCAACCCTGCTCGCATTCGGCCGGCTTTGCAAAAGACAGGAACCGCGCTGAGCGCGCAATTAAGAGGGAAGAGTGAGCGAGATGTTAGAGGTCAGATGTTTGATGTTTGGTGGAAGGTAAGTAAAACAAACCCGTGAACGCGATTCGGGTGCATGAATTTGGGGATCCAGAAGTTCTTCGGCTCGAAGAAGTGCCGACGCCGAGACCCGGTCCCGGTCAGGTGTTGGTTCGAATGCACGCGATCGGCGTTAACCCGGTGGAGATTTACATCCGCGCGGGCACTTATGCGTACAAGCCGGCATTGCCTTACACGCCGGGCAACGACGGTGCGGGCGTGGTCGAGGAGGTGGGTCCCGATGTCAATGAATTTAAGCCGGGCGACCGTGTTTACATCGCTGGATCAGT
>DATLPS010000075.1:0-4795 GCA_035535575.1 Candidatus Limnocylindria bacterium | reverse complement strand
ATCATGAATCCGGCGAAGATGGAGGAGCTTGGGATGATGCCGAGAGAAGGCTTCACCGGGATTCTTAAGATTGTTCTCGAAGGCGCGCTGACATCAAAGGGGCGGAAAGCGTGAATGCGTCATTTGTTCGGGAAAATCGGTCCGCCGCAGGAAGGATTCGCCGTGGCGAACAACTGATGCGCGCAGCGGGAGCTTTGATGTTAGTTCTCTTGCTTATTGGTTGCGGCGATCGTGGCAAGGCGGTCTCCGGGACCATTGAAGTGGACGAAGCGCACGTGGGACCGCGCTCTGGTGGACGGGTGGAAAAAATTTTCAAATGGGAAGGTGATCGTTTGCACGAAGGGCAAGTGATCGTGCAGCTGGATGCGTCAGAGCTGCGCGCGCGACGCGATCTTGCCGCCGCCCAAATCGATACGGCAATCCATGACGCAGACGCGCAGGAAGCGCAGTTGCAATTCCTTGGCGACGATGCGAAGCGCCAGCAGGAATTGCTCAGGCGCAAGGTTGTTTCGCCTACTGACGCCGAGCGCGCGGACAGCGCGTCGAAAGCACAGGAGAAAAATGTGGCGGCGGCTAAGATGCGTGTCGCGCAAGCGCGTGCGCAGCTTGCCGATATCGACGCGCAGTTAGCGGAAATGCAGGTGATTGCCCCAGCCGATTCCATTCTGGAGGTGCTCAGCGTAAAAGTCGGCGACGTGTTGCCCGCGAATCGCGAAGCAGCCACGCTTCTGTTGACCGGACACCTTTGGGTCCGCGTTTACGTCCCGGAATCCTGGCTCGGTTTGATAAAACTGGGCGAGCACGTTCACGTCCGTGTCGATTCCTTTCCGGGTAAAGATTTCGACGGTGTGGTCGAGCAAATAAATCGGCAGGCCGAGTTTACCCCGCGCAACGTGCAAACCGTCGCAGACCGGATCAAACAGGTGTTCGGCGTGAAGATTCGTTTGCCTGCTGACGACGATCGTCTGCGCGCCGGAATGGCCGCTGATGTTTATTTTCCGAATGTGAAATGAAGAATTGAACGAATGAATCAGGAAAGCAGGAAAGTCGGAAAAAGGTGGAACGCGTTGTCCCTAACGCGTTGCGACGGGCCCACGCCATCGGCTTGGGGACAAGCCGATCCACCTTCCTGCGTTCCTGTTTTCCTCACTCCATTTTCCCTATGCCTGAGGCGATGATCGAAGTTGACAGGCTAACGAAGCGCTTCGGCACATTCACGGCTGTCGATCACGTTTCCTTTGCCGTCGGAAAGGGATCGATCTTTGGATTTCTCGGTCCGAACGGTTCCGGCAAGACAACCGTGATCCGGATGCTATGCGGAATTCTGGAGCCGAGCGACGGCACGGCGCGAATTGGGGGCCATGACATTGTGCGAGATCTGGAGCCCATAAAGGAAATGATCGGCTACATGTCGCAGAAATTTTCGCTCTACGACGAGCTGACAGTAAATGAGAACCTCATCTTTGCAGGAAAGCTATATGGCCTGAGCGGCCACGAATTAAACGAGCGGCGCGACGAAATGATCGCCACGACACATCTTCAGCCGTACATCGACAGACGCGCTGCGCAGCTTTCGGGCGGCTGGCGTCAGCGTCTGGCGATGGCTTGCTCGCTCATGCACAGGCCGAGCGTGCTGTTTCTTGATGAGCCCACAGCAGGCATTGATCCAGTCGCGCGGCGTGAGCTGTGGGATCTACTCTTCGAGTTCGCTGGTAAGGGGATGACGCTTTTTGTGACCACCCATTACATGGACGAAGCAGAGCGGTGCGATCACGTCGGCTACATTTATATGTCGAAACTGATTGTGTGCGGTGAGCCGGACGACTTAAAAAAACTGCCGGAGGTAAATCCGTCCGGAACCCGCCGGCTCGATGTGATATGCGATCACGTGACCACGGCACTTCATGCGATGCACGACATGCCCGGAGTGCGGAGCGCCACAGTGTTCGGACAATCGATGCATTTGTTGGTCGATGACACCGTCAAGCGTGCCCAGATCGACGAACAACTGCGGAAAGTCGGCGTCAGTCATGCCGAGATTCACGAGATAGGTCCTTCACTCGAAGACGTATTTGTCGAGCTTTCGGCCAAACACGCCGCTGAACAACAGCCAAAAGCGGCCTGAATCGAACCACAGATGAACACGGATGAAACACAGATAAAAAGAAGAGTCCCTCCATTTCTGCGTTATCTGAAATCTGCGAAAACCTGTGTCTATATGTGGTCAACCTTTTCCGCGGCTAGAACATGAAACATAAACCTTTTCGCGGGCTGGGCGCAATCTTGTTCAAAGAATTCATCGTCGTTTGGCGGGACCCGTTGACGCTCTTTTTCTTCTTTTTCCCGCCGCTGATCGAGATGGTCGCATTCGGTTACGCCCTCGATAACGACGTGAAACACATGGCGATGCTCGTTCTCAATGAAGATCGCACTGTCGAGAGCCGTCTGTTGATCGACCGTTTCGTGAACACACAATCATTTCGCGTGGTGGGCGAAGTGCAAAACCTGGATCAGCTGAAGAGCGAAATGCGCAAAGGTCGCGCCTATGCCGCGCTCGAGATCCCGCCGAATTTTACGCGCGAACTGATGGCGGGTCACTCCGCGCAGGTGCAATTGCTTGTCGATGGATCCAATTCCACTACGGCTTTGCAGGCTCTTCAGACTGGACTCGGGGTTGCGTTGACCCAATCAATGGAATCGCTTTTGCGTGAAACCGGCCGGCAGGGAATGCCGATCGATGTTCGGCCACAAATGCTTTACAACCCCGCCATGCGAGCGCCGAACTTTTTTGTGCCGGGTGTGATCGGCGTTGTCCTGCAAATTGGGACGACAGTCGCTGCGGCAATGGCGCTGGTGCGCGAGCGGGAACGCGGCACACTCGAGCAATTGCTGGTAAGCCCACTGAGCCGCGCGGGCCTGATGCTGGGGAAGCTGGTTCCATATTTGTGCATCGGCATGGCGATGGCGCTGGTCTTGTTCACAATCATGCGGTTTGTGTTTTTCGTCCCAATCGAAGGCAATGTGTTCGCGATGATGTTTTCCACATTGGTGTATGTGTTTGCGTTGCTTAGCCTCGGTTTGCTCGTCGGCACCAAAGCCGAAAACCAAATGCAGGCGCTGCAGATGTCGATGGTGTTCCTGCTGCCCAGCGTTTTCTTTTCCGGATTCATTTTTCCGCGTGAAACCATGCCGTGGATTTTTTATGCGCTCGGTGCACTTTTCCCCACGACATATTTTATCGCGCTTATGCGCGCGATCATTTTGCGCGGCGCGAACTTTTTCGAATACTGGCAGAACCTTCTCGTTCTCATTTTGATGTCCAACTTGCTGTTCACGCTTTGCGCACTGCAGTTCCGAAAAAAGATCGCCTAACGTAGAGTGCCTGGGGAGCGCGCGCCGCCGGCGTGCTGTTTTCGGCCGCCGGCCGAAAACTGTTGAAAGTATGCGAACCGCACCGCGCACGATACGATGCAGGCACGGGGTTTCCTCCGTCTCAAGAGCCGTTCGGCGCGCCGCCGAACGGTGCACGCGAGCCGCGTGCGCTCTCCAGAAACCGCGACGCGCTTTGCGCCGAAATTGACGTTCTCCATAATTTGACGCGACATGTCCAAACGAATTCTCTTCAGCGGGCTGCGCATTGCCATCGCCGTTACCGCGATTTTGGCGTTACTCTGGTGCTTTGGAGTGAGAATGCCTGGCAAAATCATTTCGAAAGCTGCGCCGCTATCACCTGATGAAGTTGCGTTACGCGAGGAGCTCCGTGCCGACGTGCAAAAGCTGGCCGGCGAAATCGGCGAGCGTAATTTGTGGCACTATGCGCAGCTCAATGCCGCCGCTGATTTCATCGAAAAATCCTTTTCAAGAGCTGGCCTTTACCCACGGCGGGACACCTACGAGGTGCATGGGCAAGCCTGCCATAACATCGAGGTCGAAATTCCCGGCGCTCGTCCCGAGATTCTTCTGATCGGCGCGCATTATGATTCGGTCTTTGGCTCGCCCGGCGCTAACGATAACGGAACCGGCGTGGCTGCGACGATGGCGTTGGCACGACGATTCGCCGGCAGAAAAACAGAACACACCTTGCGCTTAGTCGCATTCGTGAACGAGGAGCCTCCTTATTTTTTATCGGATGAGATGGGGAGCTTTGTTTACGCAGGCAGATGCAAAGCGCGCGGCGACAAAATTTCCGCCATGATCAGCCTTGAAACGATCGGCTATTTTTCCGATGCGCCAAACTCGCAAAGGTACCCGTCGCCGGGACTGGGCATCTTTTATCCAAAAATTGGCAACTTTATCGGATTCGTCAGCAACGTTCAGTCACGGACGCTGCTCCGTCGTGTCGTCGCGCTCTTCCGAAAACACGCAAAGATTCCATCCGAGGGCGCGGCGCTGCCTGCGTTTATTCCGGGGGTGAGTTGGTCAGACCAATGGTCATTTTGGCGGAACGGCTATCCCGGCATCATGGTCACCGACACTGCGCCTTTTCGTTATCCGCATTACCATTCGTCCAGCGACACGCCGGACAAGCTCGATTACGATCGGTTCACGCTTGTAGTGAGCGGCATGGAGAAAGTGATTGAAGATCTGGACAAACTGTAGCCGGGGTCGGTGACCCCGGACCACCTGAAAACGTCGGGTGGATTGATAAACCCGGCCGAACGGTTCGAATGCTTAAGTACGTCGGCGGTCATAGACCGCCGTTACAGCAAGAGAATCAAAACGTAGCCGCGGCGGCGCGTGCGAGCGCGTAACCGATTAAGCCGCTGGCCGGCAGGGTGAAGAGCCAGGTCCAGAT
>DATLPS010000074.1:0-6379 GCA_035535575.1 Candidatus Limnocylindria bacterium | reverse complement strand
GTCCTCGGTTTTGCGTATGCCGATCTCAGCACAGGCGAGTTCCGGATAACCCAATTGCAAGATCGGCAATCGCTGCTCGACGAAATCGCGCGTGTTTGCCCTGCGGAACTTCTCGTTAGTGATGATCAACAGCAGCAGTTTACGGAAATCTCGAGTGCGCTTAGCTATGACAGTTACGCCTTTCTGCCAGAACAAGCGGTCTTCACGCTGTGCGAGCATTTCAAAACCAAATCGCTCGATGGATTTGGGTGCGCGCACATGCCGCAGGCGGTAGCAGCTGCAGGCGCAATTGTTCATTACCTGAAACATCAGCTTCGGCGAAAGATCGACCATCTCACCTCATTGCGCAGCGATGCGCCGGCGGATTACGTCCTGCTCGACGCTGCCACGCAGACGAATCTCGAGCTGGTGGAATCCCGTAGTCTACGTGACACGACTCTGCTCGCAGTACTTGATCGCACGGCCACACCGATGGGCGGCCGCAAACTGCGCGCCTGGATTTCGCAACCGCTGCGCAATCTGACCGAGCTGCAACGTCGCCATCAGATGATCGCCGATTTATTGCAGGAGCCGGATCTGCTCGCAGCTATTCGCGGCGAGTTGAAATCAATTCGAGACATCGAACGTGCCACTGGACGTTTGAGTCTGGCTTCGGGCAACGCGCGCGATCTGGTCGCGCTGAAAACTTCGGTTCAACAAATCCCGAAGTTGAAAGGCGAACTGCAAACGCTGATTGAACGAACCAGCTTCGGGACAACGCCTGTCGTTGGCGAGGAAAACGGCGCGCCCAATGCCAGTCCGGCTCGGACCGGTCGCGCCCTACCCGCGCAATTGCAAAAGAATATCCACGAAATGCCGACACTGGCGGAAAAGCTAGAGAAAGCGCTCGTCGATGATCCACCCCTGGCACTGAAGGATGGCGGAATTTTCCGCGACAGGTACGATAGCGATCTTGACAAACTGCGGCGAGCGTCACGCGACGGCAAGAATTGGATCAGCCAATTACAGGAGCGCGAGATTGCAGCCACCGGAATCAGATCGCTCAAAGTCCGTTACAACTCCGTATTCGGCTATTTCATTGAGGTGACAAAATCGAATCTCGCGAATGTGCCTGCGCATTACGAGCGTAAGCAAACGACTGTCGGGGGTGAGCGGTTCGTTACGCCCGAGCTCAAAGAAATGGAGGCGAAAATTCTCGGCGCAGACGAACGTGCCCGGCAGCTCGAATACCAGCTCTTTCAAAAATTGCGCGACGAGACTTTGCGTGAGCTCGGTCCGATCCAGCAAACGGCGGAGGCAATCGCGATTCTCGATGTCATCTGCGCGCTCGCGGAAACCGCGCGTCTCTTCCGCTATTGCCGACCGACGTTGAACGAATCCCTGCGGCTTGTGATCAAAGACGGGCGACATCCCGTCCTCGATCAAACATTGGTGGAAGAGAAGTTCGTCCCCAATGACACGACGCTCGATGGCGAAAATTCGCGCCTCGCCATCATCACGGGACCAAACATGGCCGGTAAATCAACCTACATCCGCCAGGTCGCGTTGATTGTGTTGATGGCACAGATGGGCAGTTTTGTTCCAGCGGAGAGCGCAGAGATCGGATTGGTTGATCGGATTTTTACTCGCGTCGGCGCAAACGACGATCTGGCGCGTGGCCAATCAACATTCATGGTGGAAATGAACGAGACGTCAAACATCGTCAATAATGCCACGGAGTGCAGCCTGGTAATTTTAGATGAGATCGGCCGCGGCACGTCCACGTTCGACGGACTCTCTATTGCTTGGAGCGTCGCCGAATTTTTGCACGACAAAATCAAAGCGCGCACGCTATTCGCAACCCACTACCACGAGCTGACCAAACTCGCCGAGGACCGTCCTGGTGTGTGCAATTTCAACGTCGCGGTGCGAGAATGGAACGAGCAAATCATTTTCCTGCGTAAAATCGTCCCCGGTGGGGCGGACAAAAGCTACGGCATCCAAGTCGCGCGCCTGGCCGGGTTACCAAAAGAAATTCTCGATCGGGCGAAGGAAATTCTCTCGCATCTTGAGAAACCAGACGGCGCCATCGAGGCGCCATCGCCCGCCGAAAAATCCCGGCGAAAACGAACCCGCACCGCAGGCGCTGATAAGCCGCAAATGGACTTGCTGTGAGGCGAGAGGCCTGTCTGTCATGACAAGCGCGACGGCTGGCTTCCAACACGTGGCGGCAACGGACAGGTTGCGTAATTATGGTAAGTTATGTCTCGATGCCGCTTAAAACCGAGAAGGAGTTGAGCGAAGCGTTGCGCGCCCTCTGGCTGAAGGCAGTAGCAGCGATTGAGCTGCGCAATTTTGGCTACGCAATTTCACTCTTGCAGGAAATTCTCAAACAGGAGCCACAGTTTCTCACGGGACGTCAATTGTTGCGGCGTGCCGAAGTAACGAGACGCAAATCGACAAAGAAAGGTTTTTTCAACATCTCGACTGCACCGATCGCCGTCATGAAAGCACAGCGGGAAATTAAGAAGGATCCGAAACGTGCGGTTGAGAGGCTGGAAAAGGTTCTGGAAGAGGAACCTTACAATCGCCAGGCAAACCTGGTTTTGAAGGAAGCGGCATTAGCAGCCGGCTGGCCGGACATCGGCGTGTTCGCGCTGCGGACGCTGCTCGAAGAGAACCCGCGAGACGTGAAGGTGCTGCACGACCTTGGGCGCTTGTATCGTCAGCTTGGGGACCACGAACAAGAGGTGGAAATTTATAATCAAATCACGGCGATAAATCCGCTCGATGCTGAAGCGCTCCGTCTGGGCAAAGACGCGTCGGCTCATGCATCGATGAAAACCGGTGGCTGGACACAGGCTGAAAGTTACCGGGACCTGATCAAGGACAAAGACGTGGCGATTTCCTTGGAACAACAGAGCCGGATGCGATTGAGTGGAGACTCGCTGGATCAACAAATTGCCGAAACGTATGCGCTGCACCAAGCGGAGCCCGCAAGTGTGGACCTAGCTCGGCGGCTGGGCACATTGAACGAGCAAAAGGAGGATTTCCAGGCGGCGATTCGCTGGTATCAGTATGCTGCGGATCTGACCAAAGGCGCTGACGCGGGATTAGTCCGCAAGGCGTCGGATTTAAAGATCAAATGCCTCGAGCGGGAGATTGCTGCGCACGAGGAGTTTCTTTTTACGCAGAATGCTGCAGCCGAATCATCTGCGAAAACCTCTGACCTATTAAAAGCCGCCAAAGCCAAACGTGCAGAACTCCTCATCGCCGATGCGCAGGAGCGCGTCGCACGCAATCCAACCGATCTTCAGCTGCGCTTTGAATTGGGTGAAAACCTTTTCAACGCCGGCCGGTTCCGCGAAGCGGTGCCGGAGTTGCAGCGGTCTCGGCAAAATCCGCATGCGCGCTTGAAAGCAATGAATCTGCTCGGTTGCTGCTACGGCGAACTTGAGATGCTTGATCTTGCAGTTAAACAACTCGAGGAAGCTTCGAAGGAAATTGTATCAATGGACGCGACGAAAAAGGAGATCGTGTACAATCTGGGCTTGGTTTACGAGCGGATGGGCGAATCGGAAAAATCGCTAGCCTGCATGAAGCAGATTTACGAAGTTGATTACGGTTACAGGGACGTCGCGAGACGCGTGGAGAGTTCCTACGCGCGGAACATCTCCCGAGCGTAACCCCTATTCCCTACTCTCCTCAGCCTAGACGCTGTGGCACTTCTGCCGGCACGCATTGGCCAGGGAATTGCAATTCCTTCGCGTCCAACCAGTCGTCTATTTGCGATTCTTAATTGCCGGGGGTCTCGGCGTGCTTCAACCGTACAAAACCATGAAAACCAAAATCACAGTTATTTCGCAGTTTTGCATTGTTCCTTTGATAATCGCGGCGTTCACCCTGGCGGGAGTGGCTAGAGCAGAAGACACTCCATCCGGCAAGAGCTCCTCGGTGACACCAAAGGATAAGATGTTCATGAAGAAAGCCGCGAAGGGCGGAATGATGGAAGTGGCAATGGGGAAAGTGGCTGAACAGAAGGGGCAAAGTGAGGACGTGAAATCATTCGGCAAACGGATGGTCGCCGATCACGGCAAGGCGAATGACGAATTAAAAAAGATCGCGGCGCAAAAGAACGTAAAATTGCCGGCCAAAGAGCCAAGCGTAACCTGGAGCTCAGATAAAGCTTACATGGATATGATGGTCAAGGACCACGAAAAGGACCTGGCCGAATTCAAGGAGGAAGCAAACAGCGGGAGTGATCCCGACGTGAAGAAGTTTGCGGAGGATACAGCCAAGATGGTTCAGGAGCATCTTGATCTCGCCAAGGCGACTCAAAACAAGCTGAAATAAGAAAACATTTGCTGCGTGACGCGGCACGCTCCGCAAGGCGTGCCGCGTTTTGTGTACAGCAACGGCGCGACACAATCGCCGAGTTGGCCCGTTATGTTGGTATTTAAAAGCGACTTGGCTTTCGCCGCCGCAAATTCGATCCTCTTCATTCGATGCGGAAAACCAAAATCATCTGCACGCTCGGCCCAGCAACGGAAACGACAGAGGCACTGCGACAGTTAATCCAGAAAGGAACTGATGTTCTCCGGCTCAACATGAGCCACGCCACTCATGAATGGGTCCGGGAGATTGTGCCGCGCATCCGCAGGCTCGCGCAGATAGCAGGCCGCCCGGTTGCAATTCTGGTCGATACCCAAGGCCCAGCTATTCGCACCGGCGATCTGAAAATCAATCTGCATCTAAAACCAGGCGACGTCCTGGAGTTCACTTTGCGAGGAGCAAAAAGCAAAGAGCAGTATTCCGTAACCGTGAATTACGCCGGATTCGTAAAGGACATTTCCGTGGGCGACACCGTTTTAGTCGACAACGGCTTGCTAAAAGTGGTCGTGCTAGACAAGGGAAGAGACCGGGTGCGCACCAGAGTGCTGACTCCGGCTGTGCTCGGCTCCCGGCGTCACATTAATTTGCCCCGCGTTCACGTGAATCTGCCGGCGCTCACTAAAAAGGACATTGCAGATGTTGCGCTCAGCGCAGAGCTAGACGTGGACTTTGTGGCGCTAAGTTTTGTGCGGGAAAAAAGAGACATCGAACAACTGCGCAAGCTCCTATCGAGGAAAAAGAGTAAGGCGCAGATCGTGGCAAAAATCGAGGACCAATTGGCAGTGCGATCAATCGACAAGATAATCGAAAGCACTGACATCATTATGATCGCGCGCGGCGATTTGGGTATTGAATGTCCAATGGAGGAACTGCCAATTATTCAACGCCGAATTGTGAAAAAATGCATTCGTCTGGGCAAACCGGTCGTGATCGCAACGCAGCTGCTGGAATCGATGATCACAAATCGACTTCCCACCCGCGCAGAGGTGACCGACGTGGCAAACGCGGTTTTCGAACAAGCGGATGCTCTCATGCTGAGCGCTGAAACGACGCTCGGCCGCTACCCGACAGAATGCGTTGAGGTGCTGAACCGCGTGGCTACGCGAATCGAGCGCAGCGGCGGCGCGGGCTATGCCAGCGATGTGCAGCTGCAAAACGTACGGCACAAGACAGTTGCTTCAGCCGTCGCACTGGCGAATTCGCTGGAAAATTCGAAACTGATCGTCTTTACGGTGCACGGGAGGATGGCACGCTATGCGTCGAATTTGCGTCCGCAGCGTGCACCGATCTTTGCGTTCACCCCAAACGAACAAGTTTATCGCCAGCTGGCGCTTTGTTGGGGAACATTTCCCGTTCGCATCGATTTTACCGGAGATCCGGACGAGACCATTGCGTCAGCGGAGAAATTCTTGCGCCGGAAAAAACTCGCTGCGCCCGGCAATCGCATGGTGATAGTCAGCGACGTCCGTATGGGCCGCGCGATGATCGATTCCATTCAACTGCGCGTAGTGAAATAATTGTAGAGGCGCCTGTGCCAAGCGCTCAATTCGGCGTTTGTCACAAACGCCGCTACAACATCGACGATGCTTTACGCTTCGACCGGCAATTCGACGTCCACCGGGCGCTCCTTCTTGCTGAGCGCACGGCGAAGTTTCGAGAGCGCGATATTTTGTAACTGCCGAATGCGCTCCCGCGTAACGCCGAATTTCTTGCCGACTTCCTCTAGCGTTTTTGGCTTTCCGCCATCCAGACCGAAGCGCTGGAAAATGATCTTCTTCTCGCGATCGTCCAACACATCGAGCAAACCGCCGACCTCATTGCGGAGATTCTTATCACGCAATAACTCAAAGGGCGTTTGAGCCTCCTCGTCGCCGACAATCTCACCGAACTCGGTGGAATCATCATCGCTGATCGGCGCATCGAGTGAAGCCGGACGAATCGACACCGTTTTGAGCTGCGAAACTTTTCCGCTCGCAATTCCGATCTCATCACCCAGTTCTTCGTCCGT
>DATLPS010000073.1:0-13817 GCA_035535575.1 Candidatus Limnocylindria bacterium | reverse complement strand
CACGCGTTGTGACAAATACGATTTCGCCGTCCCGCGCTAGAAGCTCGATCGGCTCCTGCTCCCAAAATGATCGCAGTACGCCGGTCAGTCTCTCCTGTGCTATTGCTCGCAGCGCACGACTCAAGGGAAACAAATTGGTGTTACCGCAAAAATAAATATCAGCCGTGCCCGGCTCCTTTCGAGGAATGACTTCCGTATCCGTAGCGTCGGCCGCCGGTTGGCCCGAATCCTGGGCCGGTTCCGACATGCTCCACCAGTCATACGACTGGACACTCTCCCCACCAGCAGGAGCCTGTTCCTCGATCGGTCGATCCTCCTCTGGATCAGGTGGGCCGTCGGGTTGCTCTCGCTCTTCGCTATCCGAAGATTCCATTTGAGCTTCTATTGAGTTGGGTTGGCCGGATGATTTCGGCATAAGGGTCGTTTGTCTAAGCAAATGCCATATCCAGGCTTTATCAAGAACCCAATCAGTGCAACGGGGAACTCGCATCGGCCGTTGAGAACCGCCGCGCCAGGTCCCGCCGGCTGATCTTTCCGCGTTCACTCATTGGAACTGCGTCCACAATAAAAATTCGCTTCGGCACCTGCCATGCACTTAACGCAGCCCGGCAAAATCGCAGGAGATCGCTTTCGTTTATGTGCGGCGATACTACCACGCATGCCGCCACTTCTTCATTGCGCAACGCTCCAGCGGTTGCCGGACGGCCGAACACCACTGCCTGGCGCACCCCACTGAAGCGCAGCAAATGTGCTTCTACTTCCTCTGGATTCACCTTTTTTCCCGCGACGTTAATCAGGTCCGAAATCCGGCCGACGATCCTGAATCCAGAATCGTCCCGCGCCAACAGATCATCAGGAAGAAAAATTCCGTTACCTAACTTGTCCTCGTGCGGTTCTGGAAAATACCCGTCGGCGACGGCGGCGCTGCGCACCTGAATCTGGGTCGCCGGCGCGTTCGGGTCGAGCAGTTCAATGCTGACGCCTGCCATCGGTTGCCCCACAAAACCTTCCACCTCGTTTATTGCTTCGCGGTCGTAGCAAATCCCGCCGCATTCCGAGGAACCGTAAAACGAGTGGATCGGCAGGTTGAACTTTTCCCGAAATTTCTTCGCAACCGCACGCGGCAGAGGCGCGCCTGCAGAGATGCAGAGTCGCAACTTCGACAGCACAGGAACGTAGTGCATTTCGCAGAATGCCTGATAAAAGACCGGCATTCCGGGAAAAACTGTGGCGTTGGTGCGAGCAAGATTGGAGAGGATCGCACGTGGTGTTTTGTCGCGGCTCAGAACCATCGGTACGCCGCGCGCGATCAGTGGTGTGAGCAGGTTGCTGAACCCATATGAATGCGAGATGGGAATGACGCCAAAGTTCAGATCGGCGTCAGTAATTTTCATCGTATCGCAGATCTGATTGCAATCGGCCAATAGCTGGTCACTGCGCAACCCAATCGCACGCGGTGCAGCCGTCGTGCCAGAGGTAAGCTTCAAGAGCGACGGCTGTTTATCCCAGTCTGCCGTGATCTCGGCTGTGCTCAGCTCAAGGATCACAGGGGAATTTCCGCTGGAGTCAGCGGACACTACAGCCCGGGCTTTGCAGAGAGCCAACGCAGCATCGCGTTGGTGGTCGTTCACCGATTGTTCCAGCGGGAGAACAATCAGATGGCTGCGCAGGCAAGCGATCAGGATCGAAGGCCAATCCTCGTGGTTGCCGATTTGAATAGCGATAACACTGCCGGGCGCGAATATTTCAAGCTTCGGCTCAAACTCACAGGCGCATTCTTCTATGTCGTGAAACTTTCGCAGGACCTCGCCGTGTGAATTGAGAATGGCTGGGCGATTTTTTGCGCGGCGCATCGTTTGCAGCCATCGGTCCAGCAACGCGTCGGCCGATTTCATAGCTTGCGCGCTCGGTTTCGCGCGATTACATTTCGCGCTCCGCTTTGAAGATGAAAGCCGCAATCCATCCAGAATATTATGACACCGATATTGTTTGCGCATGCGGCGCGGTGTATCATACCCGCTCCACTCGTCGCGATATTAAGATCGGTATTTGTGCTGCTTGTCATCCATTTTTCACCGGCGAACAGAAGTTTGTGGATACCGCCGGGCGCGTGGAAAAATTTGCCCGGCGTTACGGTAGCACCAAAGCCGCGCGGGCTGGGAAAAAAGCTTAGATTCTTGTAGAGGCGTTCGCCTGCGGCGAACGCCTTGTCCGGCGGCTGACACAGCCGCCGCTACATTTATGGACTTGAATTCCCTCATTCAACTCAAACGCAAACGCTTCGAACAACTGGAGCGAGATATTGCCGACCCAGCGCTTTTTTCCAATCGCCAGCGTGCAAGTGAGATCATGCGCGAGCACGCGAACATCAAGCAACTGCTGGCAAAGTGGGACGAACTCGAAGTCGCGCGCAAACAATTGGACGACAACCGCGAGCTGGCGATGTCTCGCGATGTTGGGATCGCTGCCATGGCTGACGATGAAATTCCGGAGCTCGAAAAGCGAGTGGCCGATCTTGAACGGAATGTTCAGATCGCCTTGTTGCCACCGGACGAGAATGAAGACCGCGACGCCATCGTGGAAATCCGTGCCGGAACGGGCGGAAACGAAGCGGCCATTTTCGCCGCCGACCTTTACCGTATGTACCATCGCTACGCTGAATCTGCCGGCCTGAAAACCGAGGACTTGGAATCGAGTCCGTCAGAGCTTGGCGGATTCAAGGAAGCAATCTTCCGGGTTTCGGGCGAATCTGTTTTTCGAAAACTGCGTTACGAAAGTGGCGTGCATCGTGTGCAACGCGTCCCTGCGACAGAGGCGCAAGGCCGCATTCATACATCGACGGCCACAGTCGCAGTGTTGCCGGAGGCTGAAGATGTCGATCTCGAATTAAAGCCGGAAGATCTGCGAATTGAAGTCTCGCGCTCGGGCGGCCCCGGCGGCCAGGGTGTGAACACGACTGACTCGGCGGTGCAGGTTCTGCACATTCCTACGGGCATGATCGTGCGCTGTCAGGATGGACGGAGCCAGATCAAAAACAAGGAAAGAGCACTATCGATCTTGCGAGCGCGGTTGCTGGAGCGAAAACAGCGCGAGGAAGCCGAGAAATACAGCGCGCAACGCCGTGGGCAGATCGGCACTGGTGGACGGGAAGAAAAAATTCGCACCTACAACTTTCCACAGAACCGCGTCACGGATCATCGCATTGGTCTGACGCTTCATAATCTGGACCGGTTGATCGACGGTGATCTGGACGATTTGATCAGCGCGCTGCAAGCTGCGGATGTCGCGGAACGTTTGAAGGAATCCGCGGTCGTCGCATAACGGGCGTGATCTGACTGTAACTCGCTACATGACCGTTCTTGAAGTGCTTCAAGCAACAACGGTGTATTTCAAGAACCACAAGATCGAAAGTCCACGCCTAAATGCCGAGCACTTGCTGGCCCATGTGTTGGGGCGGAAACGGATCGACCTGTATCTGGAATTTGAGCGCGTACTGACTGAATCGGAACTGGCGCCGTTGCGCGATCTCGTGAAGCGCCGCGGCGAAGGCGAGCCGCTTCAGCATCTGCTCGGCACGGTCGAATTTGGCGGCCACGTTTTTCTCTGCGACGAACGCGCGATGGTGCCCCGGCCCGAGACCGAGCAGTTGGTGGAACTGCTAATTGCGGATTGCGGATTGCGGATTGCGGATTCGCGCATTCTCGATGTGGGAACGGGGAGCGGTGTTATCGCGCTGAGTCTGGCCGCCAAATTTTCCGACGCGGAGCTTGTCGCTGCCGACATTTCTGACGACGCGCTTGCGCTTGCGCAAGCAAATGCAGCCAGGCTGAACTTGTCGGATCGAGTTCGCTTTGTGAAAAGCAATCTCCTTGAAAATGTGGAGGGAACTTTCGATCTGATTGTCGCGAACCTTCCTTACATCGCAATACAGCAGCGCCATACTCTTTCCCGCGAAGTTCTGCACGACCCGGCGGTCGCGCTTTTCGCCAGCGAGCGGGGCGATGAGTTGGTGCTTCAACTGATTGGACAGGCGCCATCCCGCCTTCGGCCCGGTGGATTGCTGGCCTTGGAAATCGGACTCGGCCAAAGCGAGCCCCTTCTTTCGGCCCTGACGGAAAAAAATTACCGAGACATTTATTCGAAAACCGATTATTCAGGTGTGACACGGTTCCTTTTTGCCAGGTATGGATAAGATCCTCATCCACGGCGGCCATCCGCTTTCTGGTTCCATTAAGGTCAGCGGCTCGAAAAATTCTTCGCTCCCCATCCTGGCCGCGACATTGCTCGCTCGAGAGCCCTGTGTCGTTCATGGCGTGCCTGACCTGAGCGACACACATTACATGCTGCAAATTCTAACCCACTTGGGGGCGCAGGTGGAACGCGCCAGCGGCACAGTCAGCGTCACCGCAGAAAAGATCCACTCGGTTGCACCTTACGACGTCGTGCGCAAGATGCGCGCCTCCGTCTGCGTGCTTGGACCGCTGCTCGGCCGTTGCAAAGAAGCGACCGTCTCTTTACCAGGCGGTTGCGTCATCGGCGATCGGCCAATTGATCTGCATCTGAAAGGTTTCGAAGCGCTCGGTGCGGCGGTGCGCGTGGAGGGTGGCAACATCAAAGTTTTTGCGCCGAAATTGACGGGAGCCGTGATCGACATGCAGGGAAAATTCGGTCCGACTGTGCTCGGCACCGATAATGTGATGATGGCGGCCGTGCTGGCCAATGGTGTGACCGTTATTGATGGGGCGGCGCAGGAGCCCGAAGTGGTGGATCTTGCAAATTTCCTGAATAAAATGGGCGCGAAGATCGAAGGCGCGGGAACTCGTCGAATCATCATCGAAGGTGTGGCCGCGCTGCACGGAGCGGAACATCGGGTGATCCCTGACCGAATTGAAGCCGGCACATTTTTGGTGGCGGGTGCAATTGCCGGAAAGGGAGTAACAGTAAAGCGAGTAGAGCCAGAGCATGTCCGCGCCATCACGGATGCGCTGGCGAGGTGTGGCTTTCCTATCGACATCGGAGACCATGCCATCTCGATCCTGCCCAATGGACTCGCGAGCGCGCTGGACCTGGCAACCGAACCATATCCCGGGTTCCCTACCGATATGCAGGCACAGATGTGCGCGCTGCTCTCCACCAGTAAAGGCACGAGTTCTGTAACGGAAAATGTTTTTCCTCAGCGCTATATGCATGTGGCCGAGCTGAAACGTATGGGTGCGCAAGTACAATTGGAAGACGCGACAGCGGTGATTGACGGTGTGGATCGTCTTCTGGCAGCACCGGTCATGGCGAGCGATTTACGCGCGTCGGCAGCGCTCGTGCTTGCAGGATTGAAGGCCGACGGAATTACCGAAGTGAGCCGCGTCTATCACATCGACCGCGGCTACGAACATCTCGACGAAAAATTGAGCGAACTCGGCGCGCACATTGAGCGTGTAAAAGCGGCGGTCTGATCTTTTTACTTGCTCTTCGAGTGACAAGCGGGCACTCAGTGGTTTTACACAAGCGAAAGGTTAAAACATGGAAACATCCACATCTTCCTCCGACGTACGACTCTGGAACGTGCTTTGCCACGCCACCGCGTTAGCCGGATTTTTCGTGCCATGGGCTGGTCACATTCTTGGTCCACTGATTGTCTGGTTAGCCAAGCGGGGTGATTCACCGGAAATCGACGCGAATGGGAAGGAATCGCTCAATTTCCAGATATCGATGTTGATCTATAACGTAATCGCCGGCGTTCTATGCCTGGTGCTGATCGGTTTTGTGATACTGGTCGTTCTGCACATTTTGAATCTGGTGCTGGTGATCGTTGCCTCCATCCAGGCAAACGAGGGAAAGTTCTATCGCTATCCATTGACGATCCGGCTGATCAAATAAATGACCGATCAAATGACGAAGCTCGAATGACGAATGCCGAAGGAAAAATGAATGTTCAAATGACGAAGTAACTCGGAAAGGAGTTTCTTCATTCGGATTCCGTCATTAGACATTTGGCATTCGCCATTGTTGTGCCGCCAATGCCCTGAGCGTCTTTAGGTTCATCACGTCTTCGCGCAGGTCTTTTCCTTTCGGTGTTTCGAGCACTTTAGGGATTTTGCGGAACCGGCGGTCACGCATGATGAAGCGAAACGCATCCAGGCCGATCTGGCCTTTTCCGATGTGTTCATGCCGATCTACTCGGGAGCCGCAGGCGGTTTTGGAATCGTTAAGGTGAACGGCAACGAGGCGGTCCCGCCCGATCACGCGATCGAAGTCGCGGAACGCCTTTCGCAGCGAAGATTCGCTACTGATGTCGTAACCCGCGGCGAAAACGTGCGCGGTGTCGAGACAAACACACAAACGCTCCGGCTCGCGCACGCGGCTAATGATATACGCAAGCTGCTCAAATTTGTGTCCCAAACATGATCCCTGGCCCGCAGTTGTCTCCAGTGCAATCCACGTTTTGATTTTTGGAATCCCAGCAAGCACGCAATCGATTGATTCGACGACTTTGTCGAGCCCGGCTTCTTCGCCTGCGCCGAGGTGTGCGCCCGGATGCAACACCAAAAACGGCAATTCGAGCTGGTGTGCGCGAGTAAGTTCCTCCGACAAGGCGCGAATTGAATTCGCGTGAAATTGCGGATTCGTCGCAGCAAGATTGATGAGGTAATTAGCGTGCGCAAATACCGATGCCAATTCGCCCCGCTGGACATGGTCCAGGAAACCGCGGATTTCGTCTCGGCTCAGCGGGCGCGCAAACCATTGCATATTGTTCTTCACGAAAATCTGCATGGCGGTGCAGTGGACTGAACGCGCGCGCTCAATCGCCATGCTCACGCCGCCTCGGATAGACATGTGCGCGCCCAGCAGAATCTTTTTTGTCATTTCGAGCAGAGCGAAGCGGAGTCGAGAAATCTCTCTTGATTCTCCCTTCGAAATATTAGCAACCGTACATCGAGAGATGTCTCGATTTCGCTCAATATGAGAAAGGTCAGAAGACCTTTGGATGCCAATCGGGCTTCTTGAGGCTTCCTTCGCCGGCGTATTCGAAAAGCTTGTACACCGGAGTGAGCAGCACGCCGGGCCCTTTCATGTTCAAACGCAGGCTGAAATCGAGCTTGTCGTCGAGGAAATGAATGTCTCCATGGCCCAGCATGCTGAAAAGCGCGCTGGCGGCTTCGAAATCGTCAGTGTGAATAATTCCGTTTTCGATGTTGAGGTTCGCGGTCGCTTTGTGCGCAATGCTATATCCGCTGCCGGGAACGATGTGGTTCAGAATTCCTGATAGCGGACCGAAAATCGGGATGGCGAAAACGTTTCCATTGCTTACCTCCACTCTTCCGCGGCCGTGCATCGCCCGTGAGTCACTGCCGACGCCGGTGAAATCATATGTGGCGCTCAACACGCCCTCCGCGGTCTTGTAGTTGTAGTACAAATCGGTCAACCGTGGAAAATTGATCTCGCTCACCGAGATACTTGCGCGGTAATGGGCATCATTTGGCGCCAGCGAGATGTCAGTATTCCCGCGCAACGTGCCCGCAAGAAGAGCGCCTCGAACATCGTTGATTTGCAAACGGTCCCGGGTGAAAAGCAATCGGGCTGAGATGTGATCGAATGGCAGCGTCTTCCCAAGAAAAACGTAGTCCATTCCATTGGTGCCATCGACGTTTATCTCCAGGCGCGTGTTCTTGCCGCCGCGAAATTGGTAAACGCCATTGGCGATGACGTTCGGCGGCCTGCGAAATTTGTATGGCGCCACAGTCTTCGAAACTTTTGGGTCAATCCAAAAAATCACCTCGGCTGGATTCAATGAGGTTTTGATATTTGCGAGGCGCACCTCGTGTTTTTTGAAATCGTAGGTGAAACTACCCGTGCCGGCGCCTTCATCGCGCGCCACGCGCAGATCCTCGCAACTGAGCGCGCCATCGGTGAAATGAATTCTGGTGTTAGCGCTGTTCATCCATGTGCCCCGGAAACGGCTGCGCTCTAACACCATGTTTCCATCGCCTTGCCAGCTGGCGGGATTGCGATCTTTGCCCCGAATTGCAAGGCGAATCGCAGGCGAACGTTGCCATTCCCAGTCACGGAGAAATTCATTCAACTCCCGTGGCACCAGCCCGCGGAGTGCCTCTGGAGATATTGTGCTCTCGAGGTTTACGCGAAAATCGTCCACCGCTTCCAAGAGATCAGCTCGCAACTGGCCGGTTTGATGATGCACGCGCAGGTCCCGCACGAACGTGCGTTGCCCATCCCAGGAAAAATCGGCAGAAAGATCGGAGAACGGAACCGTCTTGTAGACGAACTGCCCAAACGCGGCATGCCCGATAATATCCGGCCGAAATCGATCCGGTCCGAAATTTAACGAGCCGGAGATTTCGACAAGCGGCGGCGAGTGAAACTCAATGCCATCGAGCGGTTCGCCCAGTCCGAAAGCATCAAGAAAGGCCTTTAAATCCAGGTTGCTGCGCATCTGGAAATTGGCGACGTTGATTTCGCGGCTCCAATCAGCGCGCCCCGCGAAATTGCCTTTCCTGTCGCTCCACTCGCAATGCCCGATGTTCAAGTGCTGGTCGTTCCATTCGGCGGCAGCCGACAAGTCTCTCATTTCGTAGCTCCCGCGTTGCAATCGCTCTCCGCTCAGCGTCGCCTCTACGCGCGCTTTTTCGATTTCTGCGATGTCTCCGCTGAACTTTAACTGCAATGATGGAAGCGCAGCGGGGAACCTGAATTTTTCCAATTCATTCAACACGCGCTGCGCGATCGATAACCGTCTTTGCCATTCTTCGGGCGAAATCGCCGGCGACGGCTGGTAATTCTCACGCTTGATCAATTGTCCGGTCGCAGAAATCCGAATTCCGCAGAAGATGCCTTCCGCTTGACTGACATAAATCTGTTCCGGCGGAAAATAAACGTGCGCTCGGAAATTTGTGAGTTGCGCTTTCTCGGATTTTCCTTCCGCCTTCTTGAGCGGAAGCCTGATTTGCGCATCGCGCACATCGAGAGCATTGAGGAACGGCTGACGATGGATAAGAGCAGCGTAATTGATATCGAGTGATACCTCGCTGATGACGGCAAGCGTGTTTTCGCGGTTCTTGTAATCAAAAATCCTCACGTTTCTTGCGATCAATCCCCGAAACGGGTCCAGCGTCAGTCGGCCAATGTCAGCTTCGACACCGCGTTTGTGTAATTCCTCCACAACGCGGTAGCGCCATTCACGCCCGAATCCCCGCCGGGCGAGATAATAACTGCCGGCAAGAACGCCACATATTGCTGCGAGAACCGCCAAACGCATCAGCCCCAGACCCAATCGGCGCCTCCACGTGTGTCGCCGATACTTTGTGGAAGGCCGAACCTGCGGTGACTCAAGGACGGGCGGCATCAGGATTCGTTCAAGCGTTATAACGTTGCAGCGTTGAAGCGACAGGCCAATTTATCGCTTTAACGGTTCAACGCTTCAACGTGATTTCAACCTCAGATTTACCTGCGCTTAATGCGTCATTTAATTTGGCGAGCACCATCTTCATTTCAATGGGCTGGTACTTCATCCGGCATGGCGCATGGCGTCGTCATATGATGTGCATGATCACGGCGGTGATTTCCTCGACGTGTTTCCTGGTTGGCTATATCACCTATCACGCCCAGGTTGGTGAAAAATCTTCGGGATACACAGGTTGGATCGCTGCCGTTTACTTCCCGATATTGGCTTCGCACGTGCTGCTTGCTTTTGTGACGCTGCCGCTGGTGATTTTGACGCTTGTTCAGGTTTTCCGTCGCCGATGGGATCGTCACAAGCGGATCGCGCGGTGGACGATCCCAATCTGGCTGTACGTCTCGATCACAGGGGTATTTGTGTACTTAATGCTCTACAAATGGTTTCCTCCGGGAGTGTAGCAATCGCTGTAGTGTCCGCTGTCCTCAGCGGACTCACTCAGCAGCCCGCAAGAATAATGCGCTGAGGACAGCGCACGCTACAGCAAGAGGAAGAAAAGCTAACACGTCAAAATCTTGCGCACGGCAATGATTTGATGTTTGATCACACCATTCGCGTTTCTGCGCGTGCAAGAAATTTATGGTCACTATTGCGACGTTCAACGAGCCGGCCAAAGCGCGGCAGCTGAAACGGCGTTTTCAGGACACCGGCATAAAGGCTGATGTTCACAATGAAGCACCGCTGCAACAGGTCGGCTTCATGTCGCGCCCGCTAGCGAATGCAAAGGTGATGGTGGAAGACGCCGACTTCGAAAGGGCTCAGGAGCTGATGATCGAGTGGGAGGCCACCGACCCCGACATCTCCGCCGCTCTGATTCGTTGTCCTCAATGCGGCTCTTCAAATATCGAATATCCACAGATGACGCGAAAATTCATGACTCCGGCGCTTGTGGGCGTGCTTTGCGCCATGAAAATTATTCCCAAGGAATTTTACTGCCAGGACTGCCACTTTACCTGGAGCAACCAGGAAGAGCCTACGATCGGACGGCTTTGGCATCGGTTCTTCCCCGGAACCGAATCGAGCACTGAAGCCTCGTAGGCGACCGAGATTGTTCTCCGGGCGCTCCATTCCTGCCGCACGATTCTTCTTGTAATGGATCTTCATTTATCTGGAGCCATGGGAGTCTCTCGTGCTCTTTCCTGTCGGCTCGCTCAGGACCACTCTCGAGTTTCGCTCGCAGTCACACTCGCAGTTTGCCAAGCATGAGGTGGCTTTTTGTCTTACTGCTGGCATTGGCCATCTTCGGCGGCGCCGCCTGGTTCGGTTACAACACCTTTGTCAAAGAAGACATCGCGGTGAAAAAGGAGCAACGAGGAGAAGTTACTCCGCCACCTCCGGTCGACATCAGCCTGCCGGAATTTCAGGCGGCGGTGCAACTTCGCCAGGAGGGAAAATTGACCGAAACTCGCGAGGCGCTCGTCGCGTTTATCCAAAAATATCCTTCTGGAAAACATCTGGAGGAAGCGCGGGATCTGCTCGGGGAAGTCAACGTCGATATTTTGCTATCGCGCCATCCATCTCCGGAAAAGACCGAGTACGTTGTGAAACCCGGAGACGTGCTGGTGAAGATTTCGCGGAAGCTGAAGACGACGCCCGAGCTGATCATGCGCATGAACAACATGAGCGGCACGATGTTGCACATTGGCGAGCGACTGCTCATTTCTCACCCGGATTTCGCGATCGTGATTCAAAGGAAGGCCAACCTGGTTGTGCTTCTCAATCACGGTGTGTTTTTCAAGCAATATCACGTACGTGAAGCAAAGTTGCCGCCGAAACAGCCCGCCAAAATCACCGCAAAAGTCGCCGAAACAATGGCTTGGAAGGGCGGAAAACGCGTCGGCCTGGGCAGCAAGGAGTATCTTGCCAGCACTAAATGGATCCGGATTGCTGGCGCCGCGGGTTACACTCTGTATTCGGTGCCGGATGCTGCGCATCCCAATCTCGACCAACCGCCACCGCCCGTGGGCCTCGGCCTGGCGGCCACTGATGTCGAGGAGTTCAGCAGTCTTGTAAACAACCGCACCCCGGTCACAATTATCGACTGAATTCCGGACTGCCGAACCCCGTTCCGTCGCAGCGGGTAAGTTCGGCGCCCAAACTTGACGCTTCATCGGTTCAACGCTTTAACGCTTTAGCACTCATGGAATGGCAACCGCTAGATTTTGAAAGACCGATCTTCGACCTGGAACGGCGGTTGGAGGATTTGAAGAATCACTCCGACAAGCACGACGTCGATCTCGATCCGGCGATAAAAGAACTGGAGACAAAGCTTCGAGAAACGCGCCGCCGAATTTATGGCAATCTTACGGCCTGGCAACGCGTCCAAATCGCGCGACATGCGCAAAGGCCGTTCGCTCTCGATTACGTAGAACGGTGTTTTACGAATTGGCTCGAACTGCATGGCGACCGGCGATTTGCCGATGACAAAGCAATGCCGTGTGGTCTGGCGGTGCTCGGTGGCCAGCGTTGCGTCGTCATCACGCACCAGAAAGGACGCAACACCAAACAAAATGTGATGCGGAATTTTGGCTGCGCGCATCCTGAAGGCTATCGCAAGGCGTTGCGGTTAATGCGGCTGGGCGAAAAATTTGGCATGCCGGTGATTTCATTAATCGATACGCCGGGCGCTTTTCCAGGGATCGGCTCGGAGGAACGTCATATTTCAGAAGCAATTGCGGTCAATCTTCGTGAAATGATGAGGCTGCGCGTCCCGATTGTTGCTGCAGTTATCGGCGAGGGCGGATCGGGTGGCGCGCTGGGAATTGGCATTGCAGATCGTGTGTTGATTCTCGAGAACGCGTATTACTCAGTGATCAGTCCAGAGGCATGTTCGGCCATTTTGTGGAGAGATCGCCGACATGCGGCCGAAGCAGCCGAGGCGCTCAAGCTGACCGCGCAGGATTTGGTGAAACTCGAAGTCGTTGACGAAGTCGTGCCCGAGCCGGAAGGCGGTGCACACCGCGACTATGATTCGGTCGCTGCGAATGTTGGCACAGCGCTGCGTCGCGCTCTCCAGCAAGTTTCGCAGGTTCCAATTGGCGAACTATTGGAAAAACGGTATCAAAAGTTTCGCCGACTTGGTGTGTTCTCCGGAGGCAAGACCGTTGGTGCCGCCGCTGGTTCTTAACGTGATGTTTCGCACGTGGGGCAAATCAGCGGTTGTTTGCTGGCTCAACGCAGTCGCTGCAGCCACATTGGCGCACGCCAATGCCAGCGCGTCGGATTTCCGTTTCGATCGCGACGCGTTCGCGTTCGCAAATCAAACCGTTTTCGAATATCACGAAGGACATGCTTCGTTACGGAAACCGTCGGCGGTAAAACGAGACGCATATAATCGCCACTGTTTCGTGTTATGCCGTACAGCCATGCAGTTTAAGAAGTTCGCGCGCTTCGATCCCGCTAGCGCTCCCTTGGACGATACATCATTGGCCGCCCGCATTCGCGTTGTGACACACCGAGCGGCCTGGGCGGAGCCGTTGCCAGAAGATCAGCGAATTGTGTTTCCGGGATACAAGGATCTACGGGAAATGAGCAAGGCACGTCGCGAACTTGTGCAACTAAACATCGGCCACGGCTGGCCAAGCTACTTCCGAATCAGCAATGCTCGCATGATGTTTCTGCAGGGCGCCAGGTATCAGGAGCAGACTCACGCTCGTTTGAATGCAGCTTTGGCGCGTGGGCAATTGTTTGTTGGCTTTCTTACTACTTACCCTCGTCTCAGCATCAATCACTCGGTTTTAGTTTATGAGCGAAAGTCGTTTTCGCCAAATCCTGGAGTTGAGACCTATTTCGTCTACGACCCTAATCATCCAGAATCGCCGCGCGAGCTCAGTTGGTCCCCACACACTCGCGCTTTTTCATATCAAAAAGATTGGGATTTTATCGGAGGCTTTGTTCGCGTTTATCAAGTTTACAGCAAATGGCTGCAGTGAGAACGATTGTCTTAGAGGAAACCATCAATGCCAGACAGTCCGACGCGACCCAAACCAACTCCGCCGACACCAACGCCGCCTCCCGAACCGTTGCCGCCTAACCCTCCGCCGGTTCCGCCGGTGGGAAGGTGATAATTTTATCTTACTGGAAACAAAAATCGTAGCGCCGGTTCGACGCGCGCTGCCCAGGCCGCTTCGCTGTGATCGGCGCCTTTGACTTCAAGATAGCTAAGATCAAGACCGAGCTGCCAACCTTTGTCGATTAAGCAATTCCGTAACTCGCGCGCCAGTTCCCAGCCCGGCTCGGATGTGCCGGTGTCCAGCCAAATTTTTAGCGGCGGCTTTTCACCCAGTATGCCCACCAGCCGAAAAATCGCGTAATCATCCCACCAAATCGACGGCGACATCACAATTAAACG